>JANPBQ010000353.1:0-50977 GCA_031430555.1 Betaproteobacteria bacterium | reverse complement strand
CGCGAGTTGCAGGGACTCCGACGTGGTCAGCACATCGGCTGGCTTGTTGTTCTCGATCAGTTTCGAGATATGCCGATAGTGCGGTGATCGTCGCGGTAGAAATCTTCATCGCTGACGATATCGCCGACGCGATCCCAGGCTTCATTATTGAGCAGCAAACCACCGAGTACCGATTGTTCAGCCTCGATGGAATGCGGCGGCAGTTTCAGCGATGAAATCTGTGTTTCGCCCGCCTCGTGGGAGTACATCGACAGGTGGTTGGGATTGGCGGCCATTCGGTTGTGGTCTTGATTTTTTTGTCGGGTGGTGGGGATCGCGTCGAACCTTGTGAACCGTGAATTCTGTCACCGACCAATATGCCACACAACGGAAAAGCCGGTGTATTTACTGTGGATAACTGGTGTACAAATGAAAACCGCCGCCTCGATGGAGGCGGCGGTTTCTTCGATTCTGTCATCCCGGATTTAGTCCGGGATCCAATTTGGCCAATCTTGGATCCCCGCCTTCGCGGGGATGACACACGTTTCTAGACAGGTTCGCCCAACACCGAAACGGTGATATGCGCTTTCGCGTCGGTGTGCAGGTTCAGCGTCAGCGGGAAATCGCCGATGGTCTTCAGCGGACCATTGGGCATGATGACTTCGCCTTTTTTCACGTCGAAGCCCTGCTTGGTCAACGCTTCGGCGATATCCGAATTGGTGACCGAACCGAACAAACGGCCATCGACACCGGCCTTTTGCGTGACTTGCACCATGTAGCCTTCGAGCTTTTCGGCGCGCGCGGTGGCGGCGGCGAAAATTTCAGCGGCTTTCTTTTCGAGGTCGGCACGCTTGGCTTCGAATTCGGCCTTGTTGGCGTCGGTGGCGCGTTTCGCCTTGCCGTGCGGAATCAGGAAGTTGCGGGCAAAACCGTCTTTGACTTTGACGACATCGCCGAGCGAGCCCAGATTGACTACTTTTTCCATCAAGATAATTTGCATGATTTTTCTCCTGGCCCCGGGTTAGTGGAGGTCGGTGTAATGGATCAAGGCGAGAAAGCGCGCGCGCTTGATCGCCACGTCCAACTGGCGCTGATACTTGGCTTTGGTGCCGGTGATACGCGCCGGAATGATTTTGCCGTTCTCGTTGACGAATTCTTTCAAAACGCCGATGTCTTTGTAATCGATCTGAACCACTTTTTCGGCTGTGAAGCGGCAGAATTTCTTGCGGCGAAACAAGCCGCGATTGGGGTTGCGTGTGTCTTTTTTGTTCTTGTCGAACTTCTTACCGCGGGGTGATGGACGGGGCATGATGACCTCTGGCTAAAATTTTAGTTTGGCTTGAATTGGGTGATGTGCAATATCGGAAAGGTGCTGTAGCGGCTTTTGCGGGAGAGAAATCCTTCGACGGAAACGGCATCGCCTACTTTCACACTGTCCATCTGTTTCGCCAGATCGCCAAAAACCACGGCTTTCATTTCGACTTCGATTGCGACCTCGTGGCCGTTTTCAGATTGCGTCGATTGGTGATTCAGAATCAGGTTCAGCGTTGCGACACCGCCAGGAGTAACCCTGATTGCATCGCGTGAAACGATTTTTCCATCGAGGACGGTGCGATTCATTGCGTTGCACCCTCACCGTTTGCTGCGTTCAGTTCCCCTCTATGCGGCGACAGCTGCCGTCTGGTTCGCGGACGGGGCAACCTTCACGTCATCTTTCAAGTCCACGTTGCGCGATTTTTCTTCTTTCATCATCGGCGATGGGCCCACTTCCGCGGCGTCTTTCTTGACCGTCAAATGGCGCAGCACGGCGTCGTTGAATTTAAACGCGTGTTCCAGTTCATCAAGCGTGGCTTGATTGATTTCGATATTCATCAGCACGTAATGCGCTTTGAACACCTTCTGGATCGGGTAGGTCATCTGGCGACGGCCCCAGTCTTCGATGCGGTGGATCTTGCCGCCGCCCTGGGTAATGGTCGCCTTGTACCGATCAATCATGGCGGGCACTTGCTCGCTTTGATCGGGATGGACGATAAAAACAATTTCGTAATGGCGCATAAAATCTCCTTGTGGATTAAGACCTTAGGGTCTGGAAGCCTGCCGCGATGCGCACCGCAGTCAAGCAAGGGGTTTCAGGTATTCATTTCTTGGCCGGACGACATCCGCCCGACCAAGCCCAACATTATGCGGGAAAAACCTATAAAAATCAAACCCATTTGCGGGTTTACCGCCGGATACCCCGTTGTTCAACCATTTCAAGCCTACTTTGCGGCTTTCGCAAAGTCGCCGGCTTTGACGATGGTGATCTTGGCCGGGTCGAGGTACTTCTTGATCGCCGCTTGCAAATCGGCAGCGGTCAGCGTGGAAATTTTGTTGTCGAGCTCCTTGCTGAAAGCGAAGGTGCGATTCAAGTACAGCAAGCCTGTCCAGGTGCCGGCCAACACGTTGTCCTGCGCGCGTTGCTGCAGGCGTTGCTGTAATACGCCGGATTTGGCCGCCGCAATTTCCGCCGGTTGAAATCCGTCTTTCAATACCTTTTCCAATTCATCACGGACCGCCGCTTCCACTTTGGCAATGTTCTGCGGTGCCGCAATCGCAAACACACTAAAGCTGCCCGCGCGATCCAGTGAACCGACATTCAATTGCGAGCCGACGCTGTAACTCAAGCCGTCTTTCTGGCGGACGCGTTGCGCCAAGCGCGAATTCAGTTCCGATCCGCCGCCGATAATGTAATTGGCGAGGTACAAGGCCGCATAGTCGGCATCATCGTCTTTCAAGTTGAGATTCAGGCGACCGAGAAAAACGGCGTTTTCTTTGTCCGGTGTTTCAATGGCTGCATTGACGGGTGCAATCTCGTTGAAGCTCCGTACAATTCGTGCCACGGGTTGCTTCGCTTTCCAATTGCCGAATAGCTCATCGATAGTCTTGGCGGCGGCAGCCTCGTCGAAGTCACCGACGATGGCGATTTCCGCCTGCGCGGCACCGTAGAATTCGCGGTGAAATGCCTTGATATCCTCGAGTGTTGCTTTGGTGATTTCCTCGATATTCTCATCGAGCGAAGACGCGGCGCGCCAATCGCCTTTCGGATACGTATTGAAAATCAGCGACAGTTTTTCACTGCCTCTCGCCACGGGATCGCTGCGCTGAAATTCGATCCCGGTGATCTGTTGTTTTTTCAGTTGCGCAAATTCCGATTCGGGAAAAGATGGCTCTTTCATCACGTGAGCGATCAACTTGAGGGCGGCGACCAAATGTTCGCGGGTGGTTTGAATGCTTGCATTGGTGCCTGATACACCGCCGGAAATTTTCAGCTTGTCGTATTCGTCGGACAATTGCTCGCGCGTAAATCGCGTGGTGCCGCGCGAAAGCATTGACCCCGTCATTTGTGCAATGGCGCGTTTGCCAAAGAGCGATTTTTCGTCGCCAATATGCAGTGCAACACTCACGTTCACGGTTTCGCCGCGATTCTTTTTGGGTAGAAGCGCAACCTTGACGCCGCCAACGGTCGTGCGCTTGGTGCGCTTATCGATGTTGGCTTGCGAAGGATCGAATGCTTCGGCCGTCGCGGTGGACGCCTTGCCTTTGAAATCCTTGAGCACTTCCGCCGCCGTCGGCGGTGCGGGCAACTCGGCGCGCTGCGGATTATCTTCCGGCTGAAAATTGCCAACGATGCGATTGTCGCGCCGATAATATTTTGCCGCGACCTCTTTGACCTGCTCGACGGTGGTTTTTTCCGCCGCATCGCGCGCCTGGAAAAACAAACGCCAATCGCCGAGCGCGATGTATTCGGATAATTGCACGCCGATATTTTCGTGATTGTTCAACGCTTTCTCGGCATCATTCGCAAAATTTTTCCGGGCGCGCGCCATCTCTTCCGGCGTCGGTGGATTCTTGTGAAACTCTTCGACGATGCGCGTCAATTCCGCCTGCACCGGTTCGATCGGGTCGCCTTTTTTCACCACCGCCGCCAGCAAATGTAGTGTCGAATCTCTGCCGACCAACGGAATGCCGGCGACTTGCGCGGCCTTGCCGGATTCCACCAACGCTTTGTGCAATCGCCCGGTTGGCGAATCACCCAACGAGAAATTGATGAAGCTGACGGCATCGCTATCGGCGTGCAATGCGGAAGGCACTTTGTAGCCGAGCGCCACAATTTGAATATCGCCCTTGCGACGCACGAAGAATGCGCGCTCGCCATCCTGCGTGGGCTCGACGGTCCAGAGTTTCGGCAACTCACGCGTTGGCTTCGGCAATTTACCGAATGCCGCTTGTATCCAGCCCAATGTCTTCGCTTCGTCAAATTTTCCCGCGACCAGCAACACGGCGTTGTCGGGCTGATAGTACTGCCGATAAAACGCCTGAAGATTTTCAATCTTCACATTCTCGACGTCCGAGCGATTGCCAATGCTCGAATTGCCATAGTTGTGCCAATCATAGGCAATGCTTTGCATGCGTTTCATGAGAACGCCGAAAGGCGAGTTCTCGCCGTTCTCCATTTCGTTGCGCACCACGGTCATCTCGGAATCAAGATCCTTGCGCGCGATGAAAGAATTCACCATGCGGTCGGCTTCCATGTCGATGGCCCACTTCAGGTTGTCGTCCGATGCCTGAAACAATTCAAAGTAGTTGGTGCGGTCGAGCCAGGTTGTGCCATTCGAGCGCATGCCCCGCTGGTTGAACTGCTTGTCGAGACCGGGAATTTTCGGCGTACCTTTGAAAAGCAAATGCTCCAGCAAATGCGCCATGCCGGTTTCGCCGTAGTTTTCGTGGCGCGAGCCGACGAGGTACGTCACGTTGACGGTCACCGTGGGTTTTGACATATCCGGAAACAGCAGCACGCGCAATCCATTTGCGAGCCGATACTCGGTGATGCCTTCGACCGATGCGGATTTTTGCGGGGCACTTCCGGGCTTTGCGGCAGCGGCAACAATCGGCGCGGCCTTTTTCGCGGCGAGTATTTTGGCGTCTTGCGCGGCTACCGGCGCGACGGCAAACAACGCGCAGAGGGCGACGGCATAAGAAAACTTCGAATTCATGGTGGTACTCCGTTGACTTGCTTTGTGACGGCCGGCATGAGGCGGGACAACGATTCTATGCGACGGCAATGAATTGAAGTGTGGCAAATTGTACGCGCGTATTTCCTGCACAAATTCGCGCAGAACGCCATTCGGCGAGGGTTTCCGGACGCTAATGCCCGGAAAAGCCCACCAATGCTAGACTTTTGTGTTAGCCGCCACCAGCGATTCGCGTTGACGCCGGGCCTCAAAAAGACATACTCCCGATGCCACGGAGACGTTCAGACTCTCCACCGCACCAAACATCGGAATGCGGACGATTTGGTCGCAATTCTCCCGCGTCAGGCGTCGCAGCCCCTCGCCCTCTGCCCCCAACACCCATGCGAGCGCGCCGGCAATTTTCACGTCGAACAACGTGCTCTCTCCGCTCTCATCGGCACCGACAACCCATATATCGCGATCCTTCAACTCGCGCAATGTTCGCGCAAGATTGGTGACGGTAATGTAGGGTACCGATTCGGCCGCACCCGAGGCCACTTTCATCGCTGCCGCGGTGAGGCCAACGCTGCGATCTTTCGGCGCAATTACCGCATGCGCACCTGCCGCGTCCGCCACGCGCAGGCAGGCACCGAGATTGTGCGGATCGGTCACGCCATCGAGCAACAGCAGCAGCGGCGGAACCGCCAAACCGTCCAGCACATCATCGACGAATTGCGGCAGTACCGTCGGCTCAACCATGGCCACCACGCCCTGATGACGAGTCGTGCCGCACATTCCGTCGAGGCGTTTGCCATCCACCGCCATCACGCGCAGATTTTTTGTCTTGGCGGTTTCCTGCAATGCCTGCATGCGTTTGTCGTCGCGTTTCGCATCGACAAACATTTCGCGCACGCTTTCCGGCCTCGTGCGCAGGCGCGCGCCCACGGCATGAAAGCCGAAAATGACTTGCGGCTTCATTTCTTCTTGCGGGAAAGCAGCGCGCCGCGGTTTCCGCTCGACATTGCCTTCTTTGCAGCCGGCTTCGATTCGACAGGAGGCAGCGGCTTCCCGTCCGGCTTAACACCTTTACCGGTTGCGCCTTTAGCGAAACCTACCATCGGCGTGGTCGGCGGATTGGCGCTATTGACGGTGATGATTTTCTTTTCCGTTTTCGCCGCGCGCGCAGGCTCCTGCAAGCTCACCGGCGACGGTGAAGGTCTGATTACGCTTTTTTCCAGCGCGCCTTTGTGGTGCTTGCCCGGCTTGTTGACAGCCTTGTCTTTGCCCGACCACGGCGACGCCTCACTGACTACGTCATCAACCACAACGGCTTTTTTCAGCCTCTCACCCGCCAGGACAAAATCGATCTTGCTGGTCTCAATATCGACTCGCGCGACTTTGATATTGACGCGATCCGCCAACTGATATTTTTTATTGCTGCGCTCGCCGACGATCTGGTGCTTGGCCTGATCGAAGTGGAAATAGTCTTGCCCCAGCTCGGAAATATGCACGAGTCCTTCGACGTAAACATCGTCGAGCGTGACAAAAATGCCGAACCCCGTGACACCGCTGATCGTGCCCGCGAATTCTTCGCCCAGACGATCCTTCATGTAATAGCACTTCAGCCATGCATTGACATCGCGGGTGGCTTCGTCCGCGCGGCGCTCGGTCGCGGAGCACTGCATGCCAAGTTGATCCCATGGCGCTTTCGGGTCGTACACGGCCCCCGCAAGAATGGCTTTGATGGCGCGGTGCGTGAGCAAATCCGGATAGCGCCGAATCGGCGAGGTGAAGTGGGTATAAGCGTCGTAGGCCAAACCAAAGTGGCCGATATTGTCGGGGCTGTACACCGCCTGCTTCATCGACCGCAGCAGCACAGTTTGCAAAAGCGGCGCATCGGGTCGATCCTTGATTTTCTTCAGCAACGCCGAATAGTCGGCGGGCTTTGGCTCGTTGCCGCCAGGCAATTGCAGCGCGAAATCCTTCAGCATTGCGCGTAACCCATCGAGCTTTTCTTCGTTCGGGCCGGCGTGAATACGGTACAGCGCGGGATGCTCGTTTTCAAGCAAGAATTCCGCCGCGCAAACATTCGCCGCCAGCATGCATTCCTCGATGAGGCGGTGCGCGTCGTTGCGCAGGGTCGGCACGATTTTCTCGATCTTGCCGACATCGTCGAACATCATCACCGTCTCAGCGGTATCAAAATCGATCGCGCCGCGCTTGTTGCGTGCCGCGAGCAATACTTGAAACACGGCATCGAGCTGTCGAAGATGCGGCAACAGATTTTCTTCGATGCCGTGATCGGTTTCAAAAGCGTATAGCGCCTTGGCGACATTGGTGTACGTCAGACGCGCGGCCGAGTGAAACACCGCCTCGGAAAATTGGTAGCGCTTGATTTCGCCGGTGGCCGAGACCGACATCTCGCAGACCAGCGCCAGTCGATCGACATCGGGCTTCAACGAACACATCTCGTTGGACAAAGTCTCAGGCAGCATCGGTATCACACGGCGTGGAAAGTAAACCGAATTGCCACGGTTGCGCGCCTCGATGTCGAGCGCGTCGCCGGTTTTCACGTAATGCGATACATCCGCGATCGCCACCATCAGGCGAAATCCCTTGCCTTGCTTCTCGCAATAGACGGCGTCATCAAAATCGCGCGCGGTTTCGCCGTCGATCGTCACAAACGGGTAGTCGCGCAAATCCTGCCGCCCCTTGATATCGGCCGCCGTGACTTTCTTTGGCACCTTCTTTTCAAGAATCTCGACGTCACGCGGCCAGACATGTGGCAGGTCGTGCTTGCGCAACGCGATCTCGATTTCCATACCGGGATCGGCGTAATTGCCCAACACCTCGATCACGCGCGCGACCGGTTCGGAATTCTTCGCTGGCTGAGCGACCAGTTCCACCATCACCACTTGACCGGGTTTGGCACCACCGTCGAAACCAGGCTCGACCAATATGTCCTGACTGATGCGTTTGTTTTCAGCGACCACAAACAATACGTTGTGTTCCGTGAACAGGCGACCGACGACCTTGCTGTTCTTGTGTTCAAGCACTTCGACAATCGATGCCTCGCGCCGCCCACGGCGATCAAGGCCCACGGCGCGCACCATGGCGCGGTCGCCGTCGAGCACTTTTTGCATTTGCTTCGGCCCGAGGAACAAATCGTCGGAGCCGTCATCGGGAATCAGGAAACCAAAACCATCCGGGTGACCCTGAACGCGCCCGGGGATCAGATCGAGTTTTTCCACCAGACATATATCACCGTGGCGGTTCTTCATGATTTGCGCTTCGCGCTCCATCGCACCGAGACGTCGCTGGAAACCGTCCATTTCGGCCTGATCGATGTGCAGTTGCGCGGCGAGCTGCGCGGCGTTCATCGGCACACCCGCGCTCTCGAGTATTTCGAGGATCATCTCGCGGCTCGGAATCGGATTTTCATACTTGGCCTGCTCGCGCGCATGATGCGGATCGATCCTGCGCGCTTTCGAGGCGGAGGGATTCGTAGATTTTGCGTCGGCGGGTTTCTTATTCTTATTCGTCAAAAAAGTCTTTCAATACGGAGGAAATAGTTCTTCAAGGTGGACAGTCGCAGCGGAATTCGCTATGATTCGGCCTCATTTTACGCGAAGCACCAGAGTGCAAGGTGGCTTTCGCGACCATCGCCCGGATGGCGGAATTGGTAGACGCACCAGGTTCAGGTCCTGGCGCCGGCAACGGTGTGGAGGTTCGAGTCCTCTTTCGGGCACCATCAAAGAAAAACCCGCTTCGGCGGGTTTTTTTCGTTCGCCCGAAAAGCAATGCCCTGCGGCATTGCGCGGGGACTCGAAAGGCATTCGATGCAACGAATGCCGGGGTCGCGGAACGTGACCGAGTCCGTCCACCATGTGAGCGCAGTGAACACTTTGGGCACCAAACAAAATAGTCTTCCAAAGAATTCTTAGAAACGTGAAATTTCCCAGTGCCCGTCACCCCCCACTCCGCAACGCCGACGCCAGCGCCCTCACGAATGCCATCGCCGCCTTCTGCTGCCCAAGCGCATTCAAGTGACCCCCATCATTCGTATAGACCGCCGCCAACGTAGGAATCGATTCATTGCCAAGCATGAATGTACTAAGCCTGTTCGATGGCAACGTCGACTCAATCTCGGCGATATCAAACAACGGCTGGCCGGCAAACCGTTTGCGTAACTCAATATTGAACGCGGCCCGCATTTGATTTCCGGCATCCTCTTCGGTGGCCCGCCCGATCAAACGCTTGATGGGCGTTTTCCAGCCGGATGGATCCGACCTCAGTGGAACCGTCGCATGAACCATATGCAACTTCGGCAGGGATTGGCGAATCACTGCGACACCCTTTGCATACGCGTCTACAAGGGCGACCGGGTCGCGCATGCCGGCATCGCTCAAATCCTCGTAGCAGAATTTCAAAATCGCTGCGTCATACGGCACCCTGCCTGACGATTGCAACAGACGGGAGTATTCGTTAATCTTGCCCATCGGCTCCCGATTCTTGCCGATATCAACGTGAAATAATCCCGGCATGTCTGTCGTATTTGCGGTTTCGAAACCTGCGATTTGCAAGGGTACGCCAGCCTCTCGGGACAACTCGGCAAGACCTTTCAACACATTTCGACCGACCGATTGATGTCCGAAAAGTATCCTCGCCCGTGCGATGGTGTCGAGATCCTCTTTGTAGTCCGCCACGTTCACCGGCACGGGCATTTCACCCGGCCCGCAGGCCGCCAGCGCCACTGCCGCGAGCAGCCCACAAAGTCCGCGATACGCTCTTCCATTGAGCTCTGAAATGTGACGATCCATCAAATTGATTGTCGATTGATGCTTCAAACTTGTTCCATATTTGATGCTGCGGAGGCGGTTGATTCTTGCGACGCGCCCTTGACACCATCTTCCTCATCGGGCCGCTTACGCCAACCCACTACGCGCCCGGGGTTGCCCGCAACGATCGCGTAGGCCGGGATTGATTTGTTGACGACACTTCCCGCGGCGACCACCGCACTGCGGCCAATCGTGACGCCCGGCATCACGAATACATTTGCGGCGAGCCAGACATCATCCTCGATCACCACTTCTTTCTTGTTGGATCCTTGCAATAACCATGGGCGGGTGACATCGTCTATGCGGTGATTGACGGACCATATCTTCACATCGGGCCCCAAACCTACCCAATCACCGATACGCACGCCGCCGCCACCGGTAATGAATACGCCCTGCCCGAAATTGCAATTTGAACCGATCTCGACGTTTTCCGGCGTCATGACGCGAAAACCGTGCTGGATCACCGTGTTTTTGCCGAGGCTATGCAAAAACCAAGGCAGACATTGCGCACGCAACCACACCCCGGGTCCGACTGGAAACTCACCCAAAAACCAAAGAAACAGCAACTTGGTCTCGTGCCTGAGGAACCAGAAGGTTTTTTTTAAATGTTGCATGGAATATCTGTCAGCCGCGCTTCCGGCAAATCATCACTTCCATCGACGGGCCTTCGCGCAACGCCGCGCAAACCAGGCTATCCAACACATAGCCCACGGCACCGGAGAGTCGCGGCAAGTGCGCAATTAGCGGATAAGTTATTCGATTCCAAAGTGTGTTCATTACTTTCGCCGAGGCCCCGGTGAAGTCGACCGTCTGAATCATGAAAAAGAACGTCGGTCTGCGGTAGAGAATCTCAAAGCCCGCACTGCGCAGTACTTCTTCGTATTCCGCCAGCGTTCGCCAACGAATATATTGGCCGTGATCCAACGCAGTGCCATGCAGGAACTGATCATGGACGATCAGCAGTCCGCCCGATTTCAAAACTGCCGCCAGGTCATTCACGACTGCGCGAAACTTCCCATCGTCGGTGACGTGATACAAGACGTCGATAGCAGTGACGCAATCGTAATCCGTGCCGACCGCGGCAGGCAGCCCTGGGTCATTCAAATCGCACTGCAAAAAGCGTTTTTCCGGAAACTGGCGCTTAAGCGCCTCGATTGCGCGTTCGCTCAAGTCGATACCAAAGTAGTCCGCCACGCCACAAGTGGCCCAGAATTTCATCCAGGCCCCCGAACCGGCCGCGACTTCAAGCAACTTTGCACCCTTAAGCGATGAACCTACGCTTGCCACGGCACTTGCAACCACATTCTGTTTGCGGCGATAGAGCCACGTGTTGTATTCGGCGGGCAAATCAATGTGCCCGGACTTCGTCACGTCGATCGTGCCATACCGCTTGTTCCAATAGGCCGTCGCGTCAAATGGAATCTTGGGCTTATCCGACATCTACAACTTTCTCAAGCAGAACCGGCTTCAGGTGCTGGTAGCGGGTGGCAATGCGTTTCGCATCAATGTCCTTGAACGCGTGCACCACTTGCGCATTGGTGAGTCCCGCAGCGACAGCCACCTCCTCGACAGC
Organism: Betaproteobacteria bacterium; assembly: GCA_031430555.1. Taxonomy (GTDB): domain Bacteria; phylum Pseudomonadota; class Gammaproteobacteria; order Burkholderiales; family Usitatibacteraceae; genus UKL13-2. Next base: position 39,596 of record JANPBQ010000353.1, on the reverse strand, counting down.
AATATGGTGATTCTTGCCGTAAAGGCATATATCGAGTTTGTCATAGGACAAATTGAAATAAAACTCATCTTGCCCTTGCGGGAGAGAATAGGTGTCGGTCGTCGGCATTCGACGGCATATCTCGGCTGGAACACCCAAATACGCCGCCATTTCATATACCTGTGTTTTGTAAAGATGCGCAATCGGCTTGATGTCGGACGCTCCGTCGCCTTGCTTGACAAAGAACCCTTGGTCATACTCCAGGCGATTCGGCGTGCCCGCAACAAGGAAATTGAGCCGGTCGGCCCAATGATATTCGACTGTCTTTCGCACGCGTTGCTTGAAATTGGTGGCGGCGACAATCGCAAGATACGCGTCAAGAGGCAAACGCTCTTTGAACTCTCCTCCATCGGGTGACCTTGCCACCACCGAGTAGAAACTCAATCCCCGATGATCTGCACCGGGCAACACGAGCTTGAATTTCCAGTCCGCATTGAATCCGGGAATGACACTCGCGACCGCTTCATTGCGCCGCTCATAGCACTTAAGTGCAACCAGTGCCGGCGCGATGTCTTCAAGCACGCTTCGAATGCCGAGGTGGTTTGCCAGCCGTTGTCCCAACGCCAATGACTCGGGTTCGCTGTCGGCTTCGGGCATGAAAATTCCGAAGACTCGCTCGTTGCCAAGGGCCCGCTCCGCCAACGCCGCAGTAACGGAGCTGTCGATTCCCCCGGATAATCCCAATACGACCCCTCTGCGCCGGGTCTCACGCAACAATTTGCGCAAAACATCGCCGATTCGATCCGCCTCGCGTTCACAATCGAGTTTCAGGTCTTCGCGGGTAAACGTCATATTTCCATGCCGTCAAACTTCAATGCAGGCCCTTCTTGCTGATTTTTCCACTGGTTGTCTTCGGTAGGTCGGTCAGGAATTCGACATGTTTGGGCACCATGAATTTTTCCAGCCGACGTTGACAATGCTTTATGACATCATTTGCCGAAAGTGTCTCATCATCGTGCAACACCAAAAACGCCTTGATGGCGTTGCCAAGAATATCGTCCGGCACTCCAATGACCGCCGCTTCCTTGACAGCTTCCAATTCATACAAAATATTCTCAACCTCACGCGGCCCCACTCGCTCGCCGGCAGTCTTGATGAGGTCATCCTTTCGAGAAACAAAATAGAGGTGACCTGCCTCATCCTGGCGAAACAAATCACCGGTACGAAGTTCGCGCTCATACGGATAGCGGCCGGGACGCAAATATTTCGCGGTTTCCTCCGGGCGATTCCAGTAGCCCGCCATGACATGCGCTCCACGCACGATCAATTCACCCGTGGTTGCCGGCGTTGTAATGCGCGCACCACTTTCATTTTCAATCCAGACCTCCGTATCCGGAATGGCGATACCTACGGAAGTCGGTTTCTCGTCGATCAGCTCGGGCGGCAGATAAGCAACACGTTTGCATTCCGTCAAGCCATACATCGAGTATATGCGCGCTTGCGGCATTACCTGGCGCAAGCGGCGGATATGATGTTCCGGCAAGGCTTGTGCAGTATTGGTCACATATCGTATCGAGGAAAAATCCTGCGCATCGAGATCCTTCAGGTTCAGCAGGATCGCGGAAATGGTAGGGACGATCGGCAAGCCGGTAACTTTTTCCTTGCTGATCAGATTGAGGTAAGTCTGCGGATACAGAAACTGTTTTTCGAGCACGACGGATCCGCCGAATCGAAACGCCATCAACACCTGATATAGCCCGTAGTCAAAGGCGAGCGGCAGCGGGCTGAGAATGATGTCGTCCGCCTCATTTTGCAGGTAGGTGGTTAAGGATGTCGCCGCCATCGTCATATTCAGATGGGTCAGCATCACGCCTTTTGGATTGCCCGTTGAACCCGATGTGTATATCAAACTCGCCAGATCCAGACTGATAGTGGGATTGTTCGGTGCCGATTTCGAATGGGCGGCCAGCAGATCCTGCAATACATGGATTTCCTTGCCAGCGCCGCTCAGCAACTCATAATCTCCACCGGTCGCATTGCGTGACCCGTCGACCAATACCACATGCTGAAGTTCGTCACACTTCGCCAACTCCGACTCAATGCCTTTTAGATTTCGCACGCCAGTCAGAAGAATGCGCGCATTGCAGTCGCGCAGGACGAAAGCCAGCTTGTCACCTTTGACTTGCGGATTGACCACAAGAAATATTCCTGCCGCCTTCAAGGTTGCAAAAATTCCTTGAACCGCTTCAATCGAATTCTCAAGGAAGATCGCAACGCGGCCCTGGCGTTCGAGACCCAACGCCCGAAAAGCATGTGCCAACGCATTGGCACTCGCGTCCAATTCAGCATAGGTCGCCCGCCGGTCATCGCATATCAGCGCTTCCTTGTTTGGTGACCGGGCGGCACTCTGCGACAGATAATGGTCAAGCAGCATCCAGCTTTCCAAGCACAAACGCGACTTGGTTGTCGACCGAATCGATGTTCTCCGGCAAGAGTTCGCGATCTTCAACTTTCAGGCCAAAATTCGACTCGAGAAACATCACCACTTCGAGCACGCCCGTCGAATCAATGATGCCGTTCTTGAGGAAAGATTCTTGATCGCCCACCATGTCGATTGCGTCTCCCATCAAGAAATTCTCGACGACAAACGCTCGAATCTCTGCGCGAACCTGGGCACCTGTCTTCATTGATAAGCTTTCATGGTGGCAATGTATCATCGCTGCTCTGCGACGGCTGGAAATAGGTGACGAACTGATGTTGCAGCAATTGCAAGGACGCCATGGTCGCCACCGCCATTTCGTCGCGCTCGCTCAGCGCTGCCTCCTGCCGTGCCGCCTTTTCCATGATCTTGCCGAACGCTGTCACGTTCGCAAATCCGCCGCGTCTCAGCTCGTCCTCCTTCATCAGATCGGCACCCAGATTGTCCTTTCCGGGCAAAAAACAGGCGGCAATCGGCGCTCGATACGGCTTTTTTGGGCGATTGACGATTGACGGTGGTAGAAGATCAGCGAACGTGCTCTTCAAAATGTATTTTTCCTCTAATGAACGAATCTTGAACTTTGGCGGAATTGCAGCGGCCAACTCAATCAAATGATGATCGAGAAACGGAACTCGCCCTTCGACGGAATGCCCCATCATCATTCGGTCGCCCTGGGAATTCAGCAAATAGCAGGACATGAACAAGGTCATTTCAAGATACTGCGCACGGCAAAGCGGATGCCATTTTTCGCGTCCGGGATCAAGGTAAGCATCGAGATCCGCCATCAGCGCCTCGTCGGACTGCATCTGTGCCCGAAAATCGGGCGCATACAATCGCTTCATGTTCGACGTGTTGTTCCAGCGGATGCGATGCGAGTAATAGGGGTCGTCGGTGTCTTCGATCCCATTGCGAAAGAACATGCGCCAAAAACTCTCCGCCTTGGGATCGCGCTCAATATATCCGTAAAGCCGCGAGAGCAATGACGAGCGCCAACGAGACTCTGGCTGGCGCGCCCAGAACCGCCGTACTTTATCCTCACGAAACAAGTTGTATCCGCCAAAAATTTCATCGGCGCCCTCGCCCGTGAGCACGACCTTGATGCCGTTTTCGCGCACCAAGCCCGCAAGACAAAGCAGCGGTGCCGGCGCCGTCCGCATCATGGGGCGTTCGGCGAACCAGACGACATCGGCAAATGCGGCACCAATGTCGTCGGTGTCAACTAAAAGCTGGCGATGATCGGTACCCAAATGTCGAACCATTTGTTGCTGGAATTCACCCTCATCGTAACGGGCATCGGCAAAGCCGACTGAGAACGTCACGAGGTCATTGATGTGGTTGCGTTTCACCAATGCGGAAATAATCGACGAATCGAGACCACCACTCAAGTATGCCGCCACTGGCACGTCTGCACGCAATTGCAAACGCACCGCATCATGCAGGCTCTCACGCACCTTCTCCTGCCAATATCCCAGCGTTCGCTCTTCGTATTCGTGCTCGGCGGGAAAGCGGTGACGCCAATATTGGTGTTCTTTGCGTTCCCCGTTTTCAAACACCAACATACGGCCCGGTGCCAATTCGTCAATACCTTTAAACGCGGTACGTGGCGGCAACGTCACCCAAAGGCTGCTGATTTGTCCCACTGCGACGGGATCGATCTCTGCCCGCAACGCACCGTGCGCAAGTACTGCCTTTATCTCGGAGCCGAACAACACTGTGCCATCGGTGAGGGTCGCGTGAAACAGCGGTCTAATCCCAACGCGGTCGCGGGCCAGAACAAGACGGCGCTTGGCGCGGTCCCAAAGCGCAATCGCAAACTGTCCATTTAGTTCATCGACAAAATCGAGCCCTCTTTCTTCGTAGAGATGCACAATGGTCTCCGTGTCGCTTTGCGTCTTGAATCGATGGCCGCGTTTCTCGAGATCGGCACGCAATTCGATATAGTTAAAAATTTCGCCGTTGAAAGTGACCCAAATCGTACCGTCCTCGTTGCAAAGAGGCTGTTGGCCGGTGCTCAAATCGATGATGGACAAACGCCGGTGCCCCAATCCAATGCCGGGTTCGACGTGAAAACCTTCTTCGTCAGGCCCGCGATGAATCAATGCGCGCGTCATCCTGCGCAACGCACCGTTATCAACGGTTCGCTTGTCGTCATGGACTATGCCGGCGATTCCGCACACGGTGGACAGATTCCTTTCAGGTAAAGGAGAAAATATTCACGTTACTTGACGTTGCCGACACGAGTACCGCAGTGGTGCTCGCGCTACGCGCGACATGCGCCGCGATCAGGCTCAAGATGCCGACGAATGCCGAGTTCAATGCAACATCAAGCTGGCCCTTTTCGCGCCAACAGTTTCCTCGCGCGATCAAGCACCAGGCCTTCGGCGCTTGCCGGTTTGCCCGCCAGGTGCCAGAGTACCGCGACACAGACAATGAATACCACAATACCGATTGCGATTCCTGCGGCCAGCCAACCAACCGTCTGTGTTACGGACATTTGGGTTGTGTATGCCGGCAGAAACCACCTAACAATTGCCACCATCGCGATAGCGGCGAAAACGGGTCTAACGGTTGCACGCAAAAATACCGACGGGCCGACACCGAGTTGACGATTCATCAGATACAGGTATGCGGGAGTCATCAGTATTGCGGTCATCAACACGGCCCATGCGGCACCGATGACGCCCCACCGCGAGGCCATTAGCCCGAGCAAACCGATCAATACCATCACATACAGGCCGTTTGCTTTCGCGACTTGCTGCGGAAAACCGCGGGACGTAACTACCGAGCATATCGAGGATTGAAACAACAGCAAGGCACCATTGAACGCCAGAATCTCGATCAACGCGGTACTGTCCAACCACTTTGGTCCGAGCACGACTGGCACCAGAAACGGTGCCACCGCGAAAATTCCCGCAGCAGCAGGCAACGCGACCAGCGCCAAAACGCTCATGGTGTTTTGGTAGGTGGACCGCAGTTCCTGTTTATCGTCGATCTTGGCGAAACTGGGCAACAGTGCCCGGTTGATCGACGCGCTCAGTTCAACCGTCGGCATGTTGGCGACTTCATAGCTGATGTTGTAAATGCCTAGCGCCGCCGGGCCATACAAGCGGCCGACGAAAAAGTCGGTGCAACGGTCTCGCACAAAAAAAGCAATACTGTTGAACAACAACCATTTTGAGAATCGGAACAACTCTTTCACCTTGGTCAGGCAAAAGCGCGGTCGAAAATCCTGCGCAACATAGCTCAGGATTGATCCGCCCAATTTTGAGATCAAAATCCCCGCCACCAGCGCCCAATAATTTCTCAACCAGAATGCAAGCGGAAGCGTCACCGCAAACGCGATCAATCGCCGGCTGGCCCGGAAAGTAAATTCTTTGCGGAACTGTAAATCGCGGCGAAATTTCACGGTGCCGATATTTTCCAGCGACGCAAACAGCGGACCAAAGGCAAGTGCCACAAGCACCCACATTACCTCCGGCTGCGCGTAGAACGTTGCGACCGGCGCGGCAAGCAACAACAAAACCACAGTGGTGGTGCACCCAAGCAATACATTGCAGGTCCACGCGCTATGAAAGTGCTCGTCGGTCGGGGCGCGATGCTGAATGAGCGCGATATCAAAGCCGAACGACCCGAGTACTTCCGCCATGAAAACAAACGTCAGCCCCATGGCGACGATACCGAAGTCGGCGGGTGAAAGCAGGCGTACGAGGAAAAGCGTGCTGACAAAGCCCAAGCTCCTGTCCATGAACTTGAACAGCACCATCCACAAGGCACCGCGCATCATGATGCTTTGAATTGTTTTTGGCATGATTTGGCGCTATGTCATTTGCGATTGAAATTTTCGCCATACATTGTTCGCCACTGCGCGTTGGGTCGAGTGAAGCGAAGTGGATGTTTTTTAAGATGTATGTCGATTCCAACTATCGCCATAACGCGCGAGAAAGCGAGGCGTGAATTTTCAATCAAGCATGCTACCTGAACGGGTGTTTGACCACGATGGTTTCTTCGCGATCCGGACCAGTCGACACCATCGCAATCGACGCGCCCACCAGCGCTTCGATGCGTTTCAAATATATCTGAGCATTGCGAGGCAATGCATCCCATGATTTCACGCCGAAGGTACTTTCACTCCAGCCTTCATGATCCTCGAAGATTGGCTCGCAGCGCGCGATATTGTCGGCCCCATACGGCAACACATCGGTCACCACTCCGTTGACGCGATAGCCCGTACAGATTCGCAGGGTCTCAAGTCCATCCAAGACATCTAGTTTGGTGATGCAGAGACCAGACAGGCCGTTGATCTGAGCGGCGCGTTTCAACGCGGCAGCGTCGAACCATCCACAGCGACGCGGGCGACCAGTGACCGAGCCGAATTCATTGCCGCGTTTGCGCAGACGCTCGCCGACATCGTTTTCAAGTTCCGTCGGAAACGGCCCCGATCCGACGCGAGTCGCGTACGCCTTGGTGATCCCCAGTACAAAACTCAGCGCCTGCGGGCCGACGCCAGCGCCGGCTGACGCCTGGCCGGCAAGACAATTGCTCGAGGTGACGAATGGGTAGGTGCCGTGATCGACATCAAGCAGTGCCGCCTGCGCGCCTTCAAATAGAAGTTGCTTGCCGTCCTTGATCAATTGATTCAATTCGGCCGACACATCGGCAATCATTGGTTTCAACCGTTCCGCCATGACCAACGTCGGCTCGTACACCGCATCAACGTTGACGGCCTCGACGCCCAAGTACTTGGTCAACACAAAGTTGTGATAGTCGAGCACTTCAACCAGCTTTTCGCGAAACCGTTCGGGAAACAGCAAATCGTGCAAACGAATCGCGCGCCGCGCCACTTTGTCTTCGTACGCGGGACCAATGCCGCGCCCGGTGGTGCCGATCTTTGCGAGTCCCATTTTTGCTTCGCGCGCCTGATCGACCGCGACGTGATACGGAAGAATCAATGGGCAGGCTGGTGAAATGCGCAGCCGACCTACGACATCGAGACCGGCAGCGGTAAGCTCATCGATTTCTTGCAGTAGTGCCATGGGCGACAGCACGACACCGTTGCCGATGAAGCACGTCACATGCGGATGCAGCATGCCCGAGGGCAACAGACGAAGAATCGTCTTTTTTCCGTTGACGACCAGAGTATGACCCGCGTTGTGCCCGCCTTGAAAGCGCACAACGCCCGCGACTTCGTCAGTCAGCCAATCGACGATCTTTCCTTTGCCTTCATCGCCCCACTGGGTGCCGATGACGACGACGTTTCTTGCCATGTTGTTTCCTTTGAAAGTGCTTTGAGGATCAGGCGCGGGGTATCACAACCCAACGGCCATCAATATTGGTAATTTCCCGGTCGCAACCGACTTCGTCGACATGTCCGTCGTGACCCGGCAAGCGCGCAACGACAATCTCGCCGGACGCGCGCAATCGCTCGACTTCAAACAAAGCGGAGGCGTCGGAATTCCTGGGACCGAGGATGGCGCGCCGCTGTGGAAAATCGGGCGTCAACGGAAGCAGACACCGCAAATCCATGCTGAAACCAGTGGCAGGGCGTGCGCGGCCAAATGCCTTGCCCACTTCATCGTAGCGACCACCACGGGCGATGGCATCCGGCGCGCCATTGGCATAGACCGAAAAGGTAACGCCGCTCTCGTAATTGAATCCCCCCAACTCACCGAGATCGATGCTCACCTGAACACCTTGCGAAGCGAAGTGCGATTGAATTTGCGCAAGCTGATTGAGCGATTCCTTGATGCCGGCATCATGCGGCATTAACCGAGCCGCCGTCGCGAGTAATTCTGCACCGCCATATAGCCCGGGCAAGGCCAGCAGCGGCGCGGCGGAGTCGCCGACTTTGCTCAACAGCGCGCGCAATGCCGGCGCGTCCTTGGATTCGGTGGCGAGGAATACTTGTTCGGCGGCCTCGGGCGAAAGCCCGGCGGATGCGATCAGCGACCGAAATATCGCCGGGTGTCCAATATCCAACTGCAAACCCTCGACGCCGAGCAACCGCAACACATCGATCATCAATTGCTGAATTTCCATATCGGCTTCGAGCCCGGCGTGGCCGTAAATTTCCGCGCCCACCTGAAACGGCTGCCGGCTCTTGCCGGTGCCCAATGGCAAGGTATGCAAGACGCTCCCGGCGTAACACAATCTGGCCACGCCTTGCCGATTGAGCAGATGTGCATCCATGCGCGCCACTTGCGGCGTGGTGTCGGCGCGCACACCCATTGTTTTACCGGAGAGTTGATCCACCAGTTTGAAGGTCGCCAAGTCCATGTCGTGACCGCTACCAGAGAGCAATGACTCAAGATATTCCAACAGTGGCGGCATCACGAGTTCGAATCCGCAGCGTTCGAACCGATCGAGAACCGTGCGGCGGAGGTGTTCAAGTTTCCGCGCGTCCGCCGGCAGCAGATCTTCGATGTGTTCGGGTAGGGTCCAAGTTCTCAATTACTTCACCAGAAAAAATAATGCAGCGCCCGCGACGATCGAGGCGAGCCCCAGGAATCTCAATTGTCCATCCTTGAGTTCAATCACCCGCATGAATGTCTCGCGCCATGCCTTCGGTGCCAGCAGCGGCATTAGTCCTTCAAAGACCAGCATCAACGCCAATCCGGTCAACAGCGTGTCTGTCACAGTGGTTCAATTCGCGGTGGCTAATGTGTGTGAAATCGCAACGAAAAACGGCGCGCCCAAGTTTGGGACGCGCCGTTGACGAATTATACGCAAGTAGGCGGTGTCGCGCCTGAATTCGTTTACTTTCCGCCTTTGTTGGGATTCTTCAGGTACTTGAAGAAATCCGAACTGGGTTCAAGGATCATGACATCGCTCTTATTGCGGAAACTGCTGCGATAGGCCTCCATACTGCGATAGAACGAATAGAACTCGGGGTTCTTGCTGAACGCCTGTGCATAAATTCTGGCAGCACCGGCATCGCCCTCGCCTTTTATTTTCTGCGCTTCACGATAGGCTTCCGCCAAAATAATCTCGCGTTGACGCTCGGCATCGGCGCGGATTTTTTCGGCTTCACCCGATCCGGTGGAGCGAAGTTCATTGGCGACACGCTTCCGTTCGGAATCCATCCGTTTATAAATGTCCGCACTGATCTCGGGCACCAGATCAACCCGCTTCAGCCTGACATCAAGGACTTCGATGCCGATGCTGCGCGCATCCGCATCCGTTTTGACCCGCAGGCTCTCCATGATCTTTTCGCGTTCACCGGAAATCACTTCCGACAACGTGCGCTTGCTGAACTCGTCGCGCAAATCGTTGTTGACCGATTGTGACAGCCGGATTTCCGCCTTGCTAATGTCGCCGCCCGTCGACACGAAAAATTGTTTGACGTCGATGATGCGATATTTGACGAACGAATCCACCAGCACGTTGTTCTTCTCGGTGGTTTGAATGCGCTCGGCGTCCTTGGTATCGAGCGTCTGAATGCGCCGGTCATAGAGACGAATGTTTTCGATCAGCGGCAGCTTGAAGTACAAACCGGGTTCGGTCTGAATCGCGACAACCTCGCCCAACCGGAAGCGAATGGCCCATTGACGTTGATCGACCGTATAGGCGCTGAACACGAGGACAAGCAAGACCAAGAGTCCAACGATCACAGCTGCGGGAATATTTTTTTTCATTTTTCTTCCGCCCTGTTATCGGTTGCGCACTTCGCGGCGCGCTTCAATCGGCGGCGCGACGGTTTCCGCCGTGCTGGCCGGGCGCGGAGTCGAGTCGATGGGGCCTTGCGGAAGACTTTGCACCGCCGCCGATTGGATCAGCTTGTCAAGCGGCAGGTACAAAAGGTTGTTCCCGCCTTTTTGATCGACCACAATCTTGCTGGTGCTCTGCAACACTTGCTGCATCATGTCCAGATACAACCGCTCTCGCGTGACACCCGGTGCCTTGTCGTACTCGGCGAGCACCTGGGTAAATCTCGATGCGTCACCTTGCGCGTTGGCAATGACCCGCTGTTTGTGGCCGTTGGCCTCTTCCATCAATCGTGCCGCCGCACCTTTGGTTTTCGGCAGGATGTCATTTGCATAGGCTTCGCCCTCATTCTTCAGGCGTTCGCGATCCTGTTTGGCTCGAACGGCGTCGTCAAAGCTCGCCTGCACCTGTTCGGGTGGTTGCGCATTTTGTAAATTCACAATTGAAATTTGAATGCCGGTACGGTAACGGTCGAGGATTTGCTGCATCAGCACTTTTGTACGCGCCGCAATATCTCCGCGCCCTTCGTACAGCACGAAATCCATCTTGCTCTTGCCGACGATTTCGCGCATCGCGGTCTCGCCGACTTGACGCACCGCTTCATCCGGACTGCGGTTGATAAATAAGTATTCCTCGGGCGATTTCAACGTGTATTGCACGGCAAATTGCACGTCCACGATATTCTGATCTTCGGTCAGCATCAGCGATTCTTCTCGAACCTTGGTCTTTTGATTGTTGCGATGGCCGATCTCGATTGCCTGCACTTGGCTCACATTGACCACTTCGGCCGACTCGATAGGATACGGCCAGTGCCAACGCGGCCCAGGCTGCGTCGTCTGCACATAGCGCCCGAGGCGCAACTCCAACCCGCGTTTGCCTTCCTCGACAATATAGAACCCGCTGGCCAGCCATACCGACATCGCGAGCCCCGCTGCCAACGCGAAGCCGCCTCCCATCATCGCCGCCGATGGCCCGCTGCCGCCAGTACCGCCACCGCTGGGGTTGTTCGCGCCCTTGCCGCCAAACAGACCGCCTAGTTTCTGGTTGAATTTTCTCAGGATCTCGTCGAGATCCGGCGGACCTTCGTTGCCACCTCCGCGTTTGCCCCATTGCGGATCTTCGGCCATTTCCGAAACACCGTCGCGCTTATTGCCGCGACGCACGCGAGCGGAAATATGATATCTCGCGAGATAAAACGGATAGGCGGTGACCGCCAAAGGGCCGGCCACGCATGCCAATATTACTCGATCAAATGACCGCATTCAGAACACTCCGCTGGTTGTCAGATTCTTCGTATGTTGGGGCAATTGTTGCAACTTCAAAGTCAGGCACCGAATCGTTGAGCCGTCGCTTCATCCTGTCCGGATTTTCTGGATCTGAATCGCCCAAATACGCCACGTCGCTGGAACTCGTTGCGGGAAACCCGTTCGCCATGGCGTACTCTTTGATCGCGTTACGCACCAAATCAATGCCGTTACCCGTCAATGCGCTGACCCGCAACTCGGCGATCTTATCATTTTCGTCGCGCATGGTTGTCGCGACTGCCATGCCATCGAGTTTGTCGAGCTTGTTGAAAACGATCACTTGAGGAATCGTAGTCGCGCCGATTTCCGCCAACACAATGTTGACGTCTTCAATATGCTGCTCGCGCGCCGCGCTCGCACCATCGACCACATGTAAAAGAAGGTCGGCTTCCATGGCCTCGGTCAGCGTTGCGCGAAAAGCGGCGACCAGGCCATGCGGCAGGTCGCGGATGAACCCGACGGTATCGGAAAGCGTGACGTGGATGCCGGGCTCGATGTAGAGCTTCCGGGTGGTTGTATCGAGGGTGGCGAACAATTTGTCGGCCACATAGCCAGTTGATCGCGTCATCCGATTGAATAGTGTTGACTTGCCTGCATTGGTGTAGCCGACGATGCCGACATTGAAAACACCTGCGCGCCGCCGGCTTAAACGTTGAGTATTGCGCTGGCGCTCAAGTTTCTTGAGTTTTTCCTTCAGCCGTTTGATGCGCTCTCCAACGAGACGGCGATCAATCTCGAGCTGAGTTTCACCGGGGCCCCCGCGCACGCCGATACCGCCGCGCTGCCGCTCAAGGTGGGTCCAGCCCTTGACGAGGCGTGTGAGCAGATGCTGCATTTGCGCCAGTTCAACCTGCAATTTCCCTTCGGCACTGCGCGCGCGCTGCGCAAAAATATCGATGATGAGATCGGTGCGGTCGATCACCCGTGCGCCGACAATTTTCTCGATATTGCGAATCTGGATGGGGGACAGTTGATGATTGAATACCACCAGATTGGCGTCGTGGGCCACCACCGCCGCCGCGATTTCGTCGATCTTGCCGGCACCGGCAAAGGTCGCGGCATCCGGTCGGGGGCGTTTGCCGGTAATGGTCATCGCGACACCCGCACCCGCGCTAACGACGAGCTCGACCGCTTCGGCGAGAGACTCCGAGAAATGTAGGTCGCTAAAGTCGATGCCGACGACGATCGTCTGGCTGCGCGCCGGCTGATTCGAAAAATGTTGTGGTTTCATGGATGACAGTCCCGGCAAATCCACCGTCGGGAATTCACGTCGGAACCGGATGGCCTGCGAATGCAAATGGGGGCTCGCATGCGATTCACAAGCCCGACGGCAATCGAGAAGCACGCATCAAGTCGAAACCGGGCGGCGACCCGCGTTTCGGGTGCGGCCGGCAGTCAGGCGTCGCCGGTCGTCTCAAACGGGATCGTCACGGCGCGCGCGGGCACTACGGTGGATATCGCGTGCTTATAGACCATTTGCGTCACGGTATTTTTCAACAGCACGACGTATTGATCAAACGACTCGATTTGGCCTTGAAGCTTGATGCCATTTACCAGATAAATCGAGACGGGGACATGTTCCTTGCGCAAAATATTCAGGAACGGGTCTTGTAAAAGTTGCCCTTTTCCACTCATGTTCTTATTCTCCAGTTGCGTGCCACAGGTCGACATCAGGCGTTGAAGTTGCCCGCAAGACAAATGGCGGTCTTTTTTGGTTTCCGAAAAACTACTTTATCGCAATCCCGCATGCGCGCCAAGATTTACTTTTCTTATGACCTTGGACATCGCCGAGGGTTCCGCCACACAGAGTAAGGGCGTTCAACGGCCTGTTGAAGAAACAGACGGGGTTATGCCCGAAAAAGGCCGGGAAAAGTGGTCGATTCCTCAGCTAAACATCTTCTTGGAGCGAATTCGGCCTCGCCGGCGCTGGTTTTCCTGGCTGGCGGTCAATTTTTGCGGCTTTTTGTCGGCGTACGGATTGGCGGCCTGCTTCAGATCCACCCGAAGCGGCGTGCCTTTCAGCTTGAACGCATCGCGAAACGCGCTTTCAAGGTATCGCTTGTAACTATCCGCCAGATTCGCGAGACCCGTGCCATGAACCACCACGACGGGCGGGTTATGACCACCTTGGTGGGCATAGCGCAGCTTGGGACGATTCAGTCCATTCATCGGCGGTTGGTGCGCCGCTGTGGCGGCGATCAACGCTCTAGTGAGTTTTGGCGTAGAGAGTTTCGCCATCGCCGCGGCAAACGCTTGGTCGATGGACCCAAACATCGGCATGACACCCATACCGTCTTTGGCCGAAATAAGGTGAAAGTTGGCAAATTTAAGAAAATGCAACTTGCGGTCGTATTCCGACTTGGTGCGTTCGCGCGTGTATTCGTCCAAGTTGTCCCACTTGTTGATGCCGACCACCAGCGCGCGGCCCGATTCCAAAATGAAGCCCGCGATATGCGCATCCTGATCTGAAATCTCCTGGCGGGCATCCAGCAACAGCAGAACGACGTTTGCATCTTCAATGGCCTGAAGTGTTTTGATCACCGAGAATTTCTCGACGGCCTCAAAAACCTTGCCCCGCCGCCGAATGCCGGCGGTATCGATAATCGTGTACTGCTTGTCGTTCTTGGAAAACGAAATGTAGATCGAATCACGGGTGGTGCCGGGCTCATCGAACGCGATGACGCGCTCCTCGCCCAACATGCGATTCACCAACGTCGACTTGCCGACATTCGGCCGCCCTACTACGGCGATTTTCGGATGATCCGGCTCCGCTTCATCGACCGCGTCCGGAAAATGCGCCAGCACGTCTTCGATGAGTTGCCGCACGCCTTCACCGTGCGCAGCCGAAATGGCGGCGGGATTGCCCAGCCCAAGCTCATGGAACTCTGCCGACACCACGTCTTCGGCCATGCCTTCGGCCTTGTTGACGGCGACAGTGAGCGGAATGCCTCGCGACTGCGTATCTTTGCGCAAGCGCTCGCCGATGATCTTGTCCTGCGGCGTGAGACCCTGCCTACCGTCCGTTACAAAGATGATGGCATCCGCCTCGGCGATGGCTTGCAAGGTCTGCTTGGCCATCTCGTGCATGATGCCTTCGGTGACCACCGGCTCGAAGCCGCCGGTATCGACGACCAGATAGGGCTTGGATCCGCCCCGGCCATGGCCATAGTGCCGGTCACGAGTCAAGCCGGGCATATCAGCGACGATCGCATCCCGCGTCTTGGTGAGACGATTGAACAGCATGGACTTGCCGACGTTGGGGCGACCGACGATGACGATGGTGGGTTTCATATTGTCGGCCGTCCGTCGAATACGACGGAGCCGCTACTTTCGATTTTTTACTTCACGGTGATGGCGAACACGCCACCCTTGTCGGTTTGTGCGATGACTCGGTCACTGCCGGCCAAAAGCGATACCACGCGGCTGCCATCGGTCGCGACGCGTCCGATGAGATCGCCGTTTTCCGGCGACATCACGTGCACCAATCCATCCTTGTCGCCCACAACGATCTTGCCTTTCACGACGACCGGCGTGCCAGGGTCGCGCAATTGCAGTTTTTCGAGTTTCCAGACCGTTGCGCCGTTGGTTTTATCGAGAGCGAACACGTTGCCCGCGGTATCGGCGACATAGACTTGCTTGGCATCGATTGCGACGCCATCGGCGCTGGAAATTTCGCGCGACCACAATACGTTGCCATTCAGCGTTTCAACGCAACCCGTGCGGCCCTGATAAACCGCCGCGCAGATTCGCGTGTCGTCGAGCACCGGCAAACCAGATACGTCGGCGATGCGTTCAAGCTCGGTCGAGCCGCGGGGTAGCGAAATCGCCGATTCCCAAATCGGCTTGCCACTGTCGAGTTCCAGCGCAACGACTTTGCCACCGGGGTAGCCGGCATAAATGACACCGCGATTGACAATGACACTTGCGCTGGTGCGCAACGTCAGCGCCGGTGCGGCGCGCTGAAACACCCAGTTGCGTTTGCCGTCAATGCGATTCAGCGCGAAGATCCGGCCATCGGCCGTACGCACAATGACGTTACCCGATGCAACCACCGGTGCCGCGAGTACTTCGCCGGCTATCGCCGACTTCCAGAGCGCTCGTCCGGCGCTATCCAGTGCGATGACGTCGCCCTTGCCCGAGCCGACAACCACCGTGTTTTCGCCGAATCCGATGCCGCCGGTCAGCGGCGTTTTTGCATCCAGGCGTGTAACCACGCGGCCGCCCTCTTCAGATAGCGCATGTATGCCGCCATCGCGGCTTACCGCATACACCAGCCGATCGCCAAACGCGGGCGTAAACAAATATCCGCCGGTCTTGCCGACACTCGCCGACCACACCAGCGATGCGGCATTGGATCCTGTGATGACGGGAAGTGCAGCCGCTTTCTTGTCGTTACCCCAGCCGAACCACGCGCAACCGGAAAGCAATGCCAATGCAACCAGCATCCCGGCGGCCCTTAACCGCCGCGCGATACGTGGCCACGCTAATTGTGCCGCATCGATATTCGTCAAATTCACGGCTTGCTTCCTTTGCCATCTTTGCCCGCCGACTTCGCATCGACTTTCGGCTCTTCGGGTTTCGGCGGCATCCCGCCGAATGCGTCGAGTTTCGCTTGTGAAATGGATTTCAGCGGGCTACGGTCGTTCGATTTTTCCACCGCAACCTGATACGCGGCGCGGGCTTCTTCTTTCTTTCCCTGGGCAGCCAGGATATCGCCGCGCAAATCCGCCACCATCGACAGGAAGCCTTCGTCTTTGACCTGATCGAGCGTCTTCAGCGCGTCGTCGAATTTCTTGTCGTCGAACAAGACCGCCGCGAGCCGAATGCGGGCGATCGGTTTGTACGTATCGCGGCCATTGTCCACCACCCACTGCAAATTACTCTTCGCGGCGGCCAGATCGCCGGCCTCGAAGGCGGCTTTCGCCGCCAGCAGCTTCGCATCGGTTGCCTGGAATGTACGCGGATACGCATCCGCCATCGCGGCGGCGGCTTCAGTCAGTTTCTTGCTCTCCTTACTGGCGGCAACTTCCTGCGCGGTTTTCTCGACGCTCTTGAATAAGACTTCCGCGTCGGCTTGCTGTTTGGCCTCGTATAGGCGGAAACCTTGTACCCCGGCCACGCCGATGGCAAACGCACCGATTGCGGCATAAATCCAATTGCCCCATTTGTCCCACCAGTCCTTGAGCGCGTCGATGCGTTCCTGTTCTTCCAAATCGTATGCGGCCATTGCTTTCTATCCCGTCTCTTTGTGTTTGATCGTCATTGATCAATATTGAATTCGTTAGGTGCGACTCATTGCAATCGAACCGTTCATACTCTCGCGCAGCAAGAGTAAATCAGGTTACAGCGGCGCTCTCGACGCACAGTTTTTCAACCAATTCGTCCAGACTCAAAAGGGCTTGTTCGCCGCTTACGCGTAAGGGTTTGACGCTGACTTTGCCCGCGACCGCCTCATCTGCGCCCAGAATAATAGCAAAGCGCGCGCCGCTGGCATCGGCTTTCTTCATTTGCGATTTGAAACTCGCGGCCTTGCCGTCGCTGGTGCCGTGCGTCGCAATCGCCAGACCGTGATTGCGCAATTTTTCCGCCGTCTGGAACGCCTGCATCATGAGCCCATCCGAAAACACCACATATGCGTCGAGTGATTCCATGATTGCCGGTGGATTTTCTTCCAGCAACATCAGGACGCGCTCCACGCCAAACCCAAAACCACATGCGGGTGCCGGCTTGCCACCCAGCTGTTCCATCAGCCCATCGTAACGCCCACCGCCGGCAATGGTCAGCTCCCACTCTCCACCGGCGCTGGCGGTGCCACCCTTCGCGATGAATTCGAAGACAGTGCGATTGTAATAATCAAAGCCACGCACCAGGCGCGGATTCACGACGTAAGTCAGACCCGCCGCATCGAGCAATTGCGTCACGCCGTCGAAATGCGATTTTTCCTCATCACCCAGATAATCCCGCAATTTGGGTGCTGCGACGAGTAGCGCCTGCATGGCCGGATTTTTGGTGTCCAGCGTCCGCAATGGGTTGGTATGCAGACGCCGCCGCGCATCCTCATCAAGCTGATCAAGATGCGCTTCAAAATACGCCACCAATGCATCGCGATGCGCATTGCGCGCCGGCGCATCGCCGATCGAATTGATATGCAGCGCCACGTCCTTGAACCCCAGCCGCGCCCACAGCCGCGCCAACATGACGATTTGCTCGGCGTCGACATCGGGCCCGGCGAAACCCATCGCCTCGACATCGAATTGGTGGAACTGGCGAAGGCGGCCTTTTTGCGGGCGCTCATGGCGAAACATCGGGCCGGATGTCCAAATGCGCTTCGGACCTTCGTACAAAATACTGTGCTCGATCGCCGCGCGCACCAAGCCGGCCGTAGCTTCGGGTCGCAGCGTCAATTTGTCGCCATTCATGCTGTCGGTAAAGGAATACATCTCTTTCTCGACGATATCGGTGACCTCGCCGATCGATCGCACAAACAACGCGGTCGGCTCGACCACCGGCGCGCGCATGAGGCGATACCCGTACTGCTCGAAAACGTCGCGTGTCGTATCCTCGAGAAACTGCCAAAGCGGTGCCTCGTTCGGCAAGAGGTCGTTCATGCCACGGACGGCTTGCAGTGTTTTTGGGGATTGCGGGGATTTGCTCATGCGATACAGACGGGAAAATGCCACAAATGCGCAGGGCAACGCCCGCACGGCGGAAAACACCCTATTTTACAGGGCTTTAGTGAAAGTCGAGGGCTGAATTCCGCTTCGGTCCGAGAAGTTGTCGCCCCGACCATCAGACCGCCTTTGGCGTATGTGAGAGGCGAAAGTCAATTACTGGCGCGGCGTTTCCGGCAAAAAGCATCGGAAAGTCGCGCCAGTATTGATTCTACGTTTTTTGACGCCGGCCCCTATTACGCAACCACCTTGATCGGAATCTCTTTCTTGCGGGTTCGCGCTTTTCTCGCACCACCCGCTGCGTAGTTTTTCTGTACATATTCATCGACCAGCGCCTGAAATTCTTCCGCAATGCGCTCACCCTTGAGCGTCACCGCCTTTTCGCCGTCGATGTACACCGGTGCTACCGGCCGCTCTCCTGAACCGGGCAACGAAATGCCGATATCCGCGAGTTTCGATTCGCCAGGCCCGTTGACCACACAACCCATTACCGCGACATGCATGTCCTCCACGCCAGGATAGCGGGTTTTCCATGCGGGCATTTGAT
Source organism: Betaproteobacteria bacterium (assembly GCA_031430555.1). Taxonomy (GTDB): domain Bacteria; phylum Pseudomonadota; class Gammaproteobacteria; order Burkholderiales; family Usitatibacteraceae; genus UKL13-2. The sequence goes on along the minus strand of JANPBQ010000353.1, from coordinate 20,915 downwards.
CGCGCAAGTAGGTTTGGATCTTCTCGGCAAGCTCTTGAAAATATGTGCTGGTGGTACGGCCACAACCAGGACACGCGGCGACCATCGGCGTGAATGCGCGCAAGCCCATTGTTTGCAGGATTTCTTGCGCAACCACCACTTCTTTGGTGCGATCACCGTTTGGTTCGGGCGTGAGCGAAATTCGAATCGTGTCGCCAATGCCTTCCTGCAACAGTACCGACAACGCCGCAGTGGAGGCGACAATGCCTTTCGATCCCATGCCGGCTTCGGTGAGCCCCAGGTGCAATGGGTAATCGCAACGCTTCGCCAAATCACGATACACGGCGATCAAATCCTGCACCGCACTCACTTTGCAGGACAAAATAATCTTGTCGCCGGCGAGACCTTGTTCCTCGGCTTTCGCCGCACTTTCCAACGCGGACACAATCAACGCCTCGCGCATGACTGCGTCCGCCGACATCGGCTGAGCAGTCTGGGCGTTTTCATCCATCATCCGCGCGATCAATTCCGGATCGAGCGAGCCCCAATTGACACCGATGCGCACGGTCTTGTCGAACTTGATCGCGGCCTCGATCATCGCGCCAAATTGATCATCGCGGCGGCTGCCGTGTCCCACATTGCCCGGATTGATCCGGAGCTTCGCGAGTGCGGCCGCACATTCCGGCACTTCGGTCAACAACTTGTGGCCGTTGAAATGAAAATCGCCGACCAGCGGCACCGACACGCCCATTGCGTCGAGCCCGGTGCGAATTTTCGGCACCGAACGCGCGGCTTCAAGCGTATTTACCGTGATGCGAACCACCTCGGAGCCGGCGTGGGCGAGTGCCGCCACTTGTGCGATGGTGCCGGCGACATCTTCGGTGTCGGTATTGGTCATTGATTGCACCATGATCGGCGCGCCGCCGCCAACGGCGACATTGCCGACCATGACCTGCCGGGAATGGCGGCGAACAATATTGTCAATCATGCGGGTTCCTGCTCAAAAAAGTGCGATTGTGCTGATTTCTGCGGTGAGGAAGGTCGCCGAAGGGCGGCTCATTTCACGACGACGCGCGCGACCGCGCCGCGGGTATGCGGATCAAGCGCGAACTCACGGCCATTGAATGCCATGCGCGTCGAACTCGCATTGCCGATGGTGACCGTAAACGGCGCGCGGCCCAACACCTCTTCCGCATCACCGGCCTTGAAGCGTCTTGACAATACTTTCTTGCCGCTCGCATCCATCACTTCGACCCACGATTCGCCACTGAACGTAAAACCTAACGCCGCACCGCCGGCAGCGGTCGTCGCGGCGGCGCGTTCACGGGCCGCCGTGGTTTCACGATCATCTTCCTTCACGCGCGAGGTGACGGCAACGGTTGGTGAGTTTTGCGGCGCGGAACGCGGCAATGACTCGGTGACAGGTGCCGCAGTTGCCGCAACGGCAGGCGGAGTGGATTCCGTCACGGGCGGATCCGACACTGCCGTGGCAGAGCCTGCAGTCGCAGCGTCCGGCGGCGCAGTCGACACGTCGCGCGCAACCGGCGCGGCAGGCGGCATGACAATCAACGGCGTGCTGGTTACATTGGCCGGCGCGCGCCCACCTTCGCTTCGATGCGGAAGTACATATTCCCACCAGTACCAACCCGCCGCGACGAGCAGAAGAACCACCATGCCGATACCGATGAATCGCCATTTCGGCGTCGCAAGTTCGCCGCCCATTGCGGGAACCTTGATGTTTTGCTGATTGGGAACCACTTCATACGACGCACTCACCGCCGTCGCACTGCGATGGGTTTTTTCCAGCAACAAAACCACCTCGTCGGCATTCAACGCGACCGCTTTGGCGTAGTTCCGCACGAACCCACGCAGAAATGTGCCCGTCGGCAGCGCCGCGTAATCCGCGTGTTCAAGTGCGTTGACCTGCTTCAGGCCCATGCGCAATTTGTTGGCGATATCGGCGGGCGACAGTCCTAATTTTTCACGCGCCTCGCGCAGCACGCTGCCGACAGTCGCCGGGGGGGCGGCCGGCGATGCATCTGCCGACATCGGTTCGACCGGCATCGGAGTTGTCACGCTCAACGATGCGTCGTTCGACGCAATCACGCCGGCGCGCACGGACGTGCTGGCAAGTTTGGACGGTTCTTCGGTAGACATGCGATCAATGGAATGCGTGAATCGGCGCGCCGATGGCGCGGGATGGGAGTGCGCATGCGGACATGCATTGCTGACTTGTCATGCGCGTTCTCAACGGTTGTCGGAGACCAATTTCGTTTGCGGCGCATCTGGAAAACGCCGCCGAAGTTGTTGAATGTAGCTGGTCTCGCCCGTCTTGTCGCCGAGCGCACGGGCGATGCGCACGCCGAGCACCAACGCATCGGCGCTGGACGCTTGCATCACTTGCATATGGCGGATCAGCATCGCCTCGGCATCCTTTGGGCGGCCCTGCGAAAAGGCCAGATCGGCGAGTTCAAGGAGAGACGGCGCATACATCGGCTGGCGCTGCAAGGCGGCGCGGAATTGGCCTTCAGCGGTGGCCGTGTCGCCGGCTTTGCGCGCGCAAACACCGGCATTGTGCAAGGCGCGTTCGGGGCTGTTGTATAACGGATCCTTCAATGCCGCGCGGAAATACTGCATCGCCACAGCGGGATTTTGCCGCTGGCAAACATACCAGCCGTAATTGTTCAAAATATCCGCATCGTTCGGTGCAAGTTTCAACGCTTGCTCGAACGCCTGCGCCGCCTTGGCGTCCTCGCGCAGCTGCATGTAGATGATGCCAAGCATGTTGTGGGCCGGCGCATGCGAGGGCAGTACATTCGCCGCCTGTTGCGCCGCATCCAGCGCGACGCTGTAATTTCCCAGCCGATAATATTCGCCGGCGCGCTCGGTGTGGATTTGCGCGCGCTGCGTCGGGCCGCTGTTCGCCGCCTGTTCGGCCACCTTGACCTCGATGGTCGACTGCGAAACGCATGCCGTCAACAACACCGACGCAAACGCGCAAGCAAACATGCCGTACCGCGAATTTTTCAAGGTGAATTTCCCTCCGAGATGGACATCATAGTGCGCTTGATTGCGCCGCCGCCCGCACAAATTTTACGGGCCGCACGCGGTTGGATTTATCCACCACCTGCCCCGCCAATTGCCCGCACGCGGCATCGATATCGTCGCCCCGCGTTTTACGCACGGTCACCACGAATCCTGCATTCTGCAAGACCTCGCGAAACCGATGAATCGCATTGTTGCTGGATCGTTTGTACGGCGCATCCGGAAACGGGTTCCACGGAATCAGATTGAATTTGCAGGAAAGGTCACCGACCAATGCGACCAATTCATGCGCCTGCTGCACGGAATCATTCACGCCATCAAGCATCACGTATTCGAAGGTCACAAAATCGCGCGGTGCGGCTTCAAGATAATCGCGAATGGTCACAAGCAATTCCGCCAGCGGATACTTTTGATTGATCGGCACCAGCACATCGCGCAACTTGTCGTTGGGCGCATGCAAAGATACCGCTAACGCCACCGGGCAACGCTCTTTCAAGCGCCGCAAATTCGGCACCACGCCACTGGTCGATAACGTCACGCGGCGGCGCGACAAACCGTAGCCGTGATCGTCGAGCATGATATCCATCGATGCGGTCACGTTGTCAAAATTCGCCAATGGCTCGCCCATACCCATCATCACCACGTTTGAGACAATGCGCTCACCCTTGGGATCGCGTCCAAGCGCCTTGTTTGCCCACCACAACTGGCCAATGATCTCTGCACTGGTCAAATTTCGATTAAAGCCCTGTTTGCCCGTCGAGCAAAATGTGCAATCGAGCGCGCAGCCGACCTGGGAGGAAATACACAGGGTGCCGCGATCATCTTCCGGTATGAACACGACTTCGATGCCGTTGCCGGTACCAACATCGAGCAACCACTTGCGCGTGCCGTCCTTCGAGGCCTGCGACGTCATCAATGTCGGCGGGGAAATCGTCGCCACCGCAGGCAATTTTTCTCGCAGCGATTTGGCTAGATCGGTCATCGTCTCGAAATTATCCGCGCCAAAATGGTGAATCCAGCGAAACACCTGCTTGGCGCGAAAGGGCTTCTCTCCCAACTCTGCGAAAAACTCCGTCATCTCCGGCAGCGTCATGCCGAGAAGATTGGGTTTTTCGCCTTTCGCGTGTTGTGGGACGGCCACGGCTATTCGACTGAGTTACGCGTCATTCAACGCGAATAGACGTTTAGCGCCGGGAAAAAATAGGCGATTTCAACCGCTGCGGTCTCTGCCGCATCGGAACCATGCACGGCGTTGGCATCGATCGAATCGGCGAAATCCGCACGGATCGTTCCCGGTGCCGCTTTTTTCGGGTCCGTGGCACCCATCAAATCGCGGTGCTTGAGAATCGCCCCCGGACCTTCCAATGCCTGGATCATCACCGGGCCGGAGCTCATGAATGCGACGAGGTCATTGAAAAAGGGGCGACCCTTGTGGACGGCGTAAAAACCTTCCGCATCGGTGCGGGAAAGGTGCAGCATGCGCGCGGCGACAATCTTTAACCCGGCTTTTTCAAACCGCGAATAAATCTCGCCGATCACGTTTTTGGCAACCGCGTCGGGCTTGATGATCGACAGCGTGCGTTCTTGCTTCACTTCATTGGACATTTTAGAAACCCTTGATAACTTGATGAAAACGTTAAATTTTATCACGGAAGCGAGGCTGCCGTCGAGGCAAACCCGGCTATTTCCGCTGCAAATTCAGGAGATTCTTGCGACGCAAAATCACCCAATCATGTCCGCCCGCCTGATGCGGTTTATCGGTCAACCCCGGTCGAAATAGTTGCGCGGCCCAATCCTGCAATTGCGCATGAGACGGCAGGGCAATTTTTGTCTCGGTACCCGCCTGTTGCCATTGCAACCATTGGTACAAGGCATTGACCTGCCGTGTCAGCGGCAACAAATCAAGTTGATCGGCGTAGGCGTGTTGCCCGTCCCATTTCAAATCGATTGCAGCAAGGGCTTCGAGCATGTCGTCGGCCTCGGCCGCGTGGCGACCTGCACGCGCGAGCGATTCGCGATAGTGCGGAAATCGCTCGGCCAATCTAGGTGCCAACTCGTGCCGAATAAAGTTGCGCGTAAACGCGGTATCGGCATTCGACTCGTCCTCAATCCACAGAAGTCGTTGCTCGCGCGCAAACACTTCAAGCTCGGCGCGTGAAACTCCCAGCAATGGCCGGATCAACTGCAATCCTTCGCGCAATGTGCGCACCTCGCCCATGCCGGCCATGCCCTTCAATCCGGTGCCGCGAAGAATCTGATGCAGCACCGTTTCCGCCTGATCGTCGGCATGCTGGGCCAGCGCAAGAAAATCGGCATCGACATTATTGAACGCGGCGTAGCGCGCATCGCGGGCCAGCGCTTCCACGCCGCCCGGCAACGACTGATCGATATTGACCCTGACAACCTCAAGCGGGATGGAATATGCGGCACAAAACGACGTGCAACATTGCGCCCATTGATCGGCATTCGGACTCAGGCCGTGATGAACGTGAATGGCAGAAATTTGCAGGTCGAGTGTTGCACGCAACCGGCAAAGCAAAGTCAACAACACCACCGAATCCATGCCACCCGAGAGGCCGACTCTAATGCGGCGCCCGGACGCATCAAGGCGTCGAAGGGTGTTCTCGGTGACGGCAATCAGGGCGACAGGCGAATTCATGCCGCAAGGTTACACAATCGGCGTCGCCATGGCTGGCGGCAGCAACTCTAGCATTGGCGCGCCTTTCCGGACATTTTATGGCTGGGAGTCTCGCCGAATGGCGATCTACGAAATCATGCGCTATGCGAACTGTCCAAATTTAAAACGCCGTACCGAGTGGAGTCGCCGAGGCGATTGCGACCAATGCGAATGCGTAAAACACGCCAAACGCATCCTTGCAATCACATGCGCAGCAGCGTAATATTTGACCACAATTATGGTCATATCCTGAAGCCATCAACAAGGAGACAAAATGCACGCGATGAGTCTGGCTCATGCCAAAGCACATTTGAGCGAACTGCTGAACACCGTGGAATCCGGGCAGGAAGTGGTGATTACGCGTCATGGCCGCCCGGTGGCGCGCGTGTTGCCGGCCAACGCGGTCAAGCAGGCATTGCCACTGGCGCGTCTGGCAAAGCTGCGCCAGCAGCTTCCCGCCCGCGAGGGCAGCAGCGCCGAGGCGCTGCGCGCGCTTCGCGATGCGGAATGATCTACCTCGATACCAGCTTCCTCACACCACTGTTCCGCGAAGAGGCCACGTCATCAAAAGTCGCCGCATTTCTGTCACGACAATCGGTCGGCACGCTGGCGATCAGCAAATGGGCATCGGTCGAATTTGCCAGTCTCATCGCGCGTGACGCACGCATGGGCGCACTCACGGTCGCGCAGGCTAGACGGCTGATCGCCGAGTTTGATGCGATGGTCGCGGATGCACTCGTCGTGCTGACGCCGGCTGCCATTGACTTCACGCTGGCGCAGCAGTACGTCGCCAATTTTTCCACCAAACTACGCGCACCGGACGCACTGCATCTGGCGGTGGCACACAACAGCGGCGCGGAATTTGTGGCTACGCTGGATGACGGAATGCTGTTTGCCGCGAAGAAGCTGAAGGTAGCGGCGCGGCGGCTGATTCGGTAGATTTCTTCGGCACTAAAGCTGATGGAAATACGGTAGCGGTGTTGGGGTGGCGAGACAATTTAACGATAGACTCCATGGCGCTCCAAAACCATTCGCCATGAGCCCTTTGAATTCCAAAGAAATGACTCGAATTTCGTATTAGACTAATTTCGTGTTGAATCGATTGGAATCGAACATGAAAAGTGTCAGCGTTACCATGGCAGAAGACGCGCTCGAATGGGTGCGCGTCAAGGCCGCGCGCGACAATACCAGCATCTCGCGCTATCTTGGCCAACTCGTTGAGCAGGCGCGCGCACGCGATGGCATCTACGAACGCTCCATGCGTGCGGCGCTTAAATTTCGGCCTCTTGCGTTCCCAAAAAATACCCGCTATCTGAGCCGTGATGAGGCGAACGGTCGTGCCGGTATTCGTTGACACCAACTTTGATACATTGCATATTGCTTGCGCGGCGAAAGGCTAACGATTGCCGGAGTTGGTAACGCCTGTTGAGATGTTGGAGGCAACAGAATGAATTCAAAACAAACCTGGCATGATCCCGTTGTGGCCGAGATTCATGCGGTTCGTGAGCAGCTCGCGAAGCAATATAAAAATGATCTGGGTGCTTTCTCAAAAGCAGCAAGCGAGCGATGCAAGAGCCTGGGTTTTATCGTGGTCGAACCCGCGCCAGTTCATCGACGCCTCGTGTCTGCCTGATTTTTGCTGTTGAAATTTGAATCCATCGCGGCCTGCGAAACAGAGGAAATGTAACACGCTCATTTTAGCGCCGACGAAAAGAATGGTGGTCTGTCCCTGAGGCTTCTGATGAGGCACATATCCCGCAACGCAGCGCGATCATCAAGCTACTACCGAGGTAAGCAATGCCCACAATCAGTCAGTTTTTTGGCATCGTGATTCAAATGTTCTGGAGGGAACACGCGCCGCCGCATTTCCACGCGCTGTATGCGGAACACGAAGCCCTGATTGATATTCGTACCCTTGAGGTTATCGGCGGTAGCCTGCCCCGGCGGGCGCTCAATCTGACGGTAGAATGGGCTATCGAACACCGTGAAGAATTGATGGAGGACTGGAATCTATGTCAATCCAAACAACACCCGAAACGGATCAAGCCGCTGGAGTAATCCCCATAGCACCCTGGCGGGTGAAAGCGATGACCATTCTGCCGGATTATCGTTTGTCGATTACGTTTCAGGACGGCACAAACGGCATCGTGGATTTTTCAGCCGTTTTGACTGCACGGGAATGCGGCATCTTTGAAGCACTCAAGGACAAGACGTGTTTCGATCAAGCGCGACTTGATTTGGGTGTCGTGACCTGGCCCAATGGGGCGGATATGGATCCGGGCTGGATGCATGAGCAGGTCAGGCTGAATAAATTGTGGTCTGTCCCCTTTTGATTCTTCGGTTTCTGGCTTCTCGGGGTCGCTATTGGACATTTGTCTGAGGCTTAACGTCCGAATTGTGCAGCGCCGGCAGGCGTCCGCACCAATGAATAATTAGACATCGCAGATCACGGCTGTCGCTGTTCCGATACGCGTGCAACCACTCTTATGATCGACACGACTCCCACCGAGAGAATAAATGCAAACCACATGAGGGCAGGTAACGCACTCCAGCCCACGGACAAGTCACCATGCAGCAATGCCCCGATCATGCGAGTTGAACCGCAAAGAGGACATTGTGTTCCTGTAATGAAAAGAAAGGGGCAGACCGGAATGTAAGGTAGACGGCACTCAGTGACCAGATAAGCAAACGCCAAGTAAAGAGACGAAAGCGCCGCGAGGGCGCAATCGCAGCCCGCGATCCTGAAGTTGTATATGCGCATAGCTTACCGTCGCAACCGTCTATCCGAGACGCGGCTGCTGCTATCTGCGTTGGGTAGACGGTTTATGAAAGTGAATACGACGTCATGAGACCCTAAGAACGGCATCATTTTACTGGTCGTGCCCTCAAAACTCCCCCCTCGCCGTCGCGCATCGCGCTGGCGAGAAGGAGAATAATGTCGATAATCCACCATACAAAAAAACCACCGAAGGTGACGAGTTTGAGCATCCCCAGCCAAGGGTAACCGAGGTAGAAGCGGTCAACGCCGAGCCAGCCGAAAAGAACAGAGAGGCACAAAGCCGTACTCCAACTCTTGTCGCTCTCGTTCGCATGCTGTTTTAGCTGCCTGAACCACTCCTGCCTATCGTTGTCTTTGGTATGCATACGAGCATGTCAGGATGGCGAAGGCGGTGCGTCGCTCGTATCCAATGGTGCAAGTGCGGCAAGAAACCGGGGAACAAGCTTTCCTGCAAAATCGGGATAGGTAACAGAAACTTCTGTGCCTCCGGGTATCGGACTCACCGTGACTACGAGGCTGTAGAAGCGATACATCTTACGAATCACCATGATATACATGATGACGCCGGGAACGATGCAAAAGATAAAACCGAGAATTGTGAGCAGCAGCATGCCCCAGGGAATCGATGGTCGCCCCTCGAATGTGGCTGTGCGACCTGACTGGCTGGTCGCTTTGAACTTCTCCGTGGAAAAAAACTGAACTGCTCTGACAATTACCTCCTCGGCGGAGAGTGAAGTCTTGCCATTCAACATTTTATCTGCCATTTTTGTTTCCCCCTGTGTTGTACACCCTGAAAGTGCAATATTGCAAAAAACTGCCCCCGTCAGTCCATTTCAATTGATGCGCCCCAGCCATACCCGCGTCGAGATTTTGTGCCGTAGCGCCGCTCGGAATTGGTGCCATTTTCTAGAATCACCGTACTCTAGCGGCGATCTTGCCGTAGAGTGAGTTCACATACTCTGATGTGTCTGTGACTGTATCGGGACGCCACTCTGCTTTTTTGTACTTGCGCTCCATAGTTCCTCGAAGGGTGACTTTGACACCGCCTGGGTCACCTTGGCTAGCGGTCGCGCTCACAAGCGTGCGAACTGAATATCCCATCATCATGTCAGCTGTCGATGGGGTCACGTTCTTAACCCCACTGGCGATACCAGATGCCTTATCTACAACATTGAGGGTCATTTCTTCTTCTTGGAGGACGGCAAGGACTGCTCCCCACACCTTGTCGTAGGATGCGGCGTAGGCTCTCCCTTGAACGGCGGGCGCAGCCAATGTGTTGGTAGTTGTTACCTTTGGTGCTGTCGTAACGCATCCAGCACAAAGCGCAATAGCGGTTGCAACGGGCGCGAATTTCAGAATCAATTGAGCAGACATTTGTTCTTCCCCTTTACGTTGATTAATTCGACTGACAATGTGGATTCGGAGGCGAAAAAAGGGGCCGACCTGAGTATAGGAATTTCAAACGCCCTTTTTCAAGAATCTTGAATGTATCCGATGATCGTCAAGCGGTCAAACGCCCGCGCAACCCCTAAAAACCCATGGTTTGCTCAACATCGCTGACTTTTTTCCAGCCCAGCGCGCCTGAATTTCACGCCATCTGAGCGTTTGCTCGAGCGCAGCCCGAACGCCTCCCCCAGCCCTCTCAAAATCCAGTCCGGATTTGCGCCTCAAGCCGCCTGAAACAGATCTACCCTTCTCGCCGGTGCACGCGGAGGCGGCTGGGCGGCCAGTCCCAGATGCGTAAGGATGCGAGCGATGGCGGTCGGCTCCTCAATGGCCGCGATGAGCTTCAGTTGCCCACCACAGTGCGGGCAGTGCTCGATGTCGATGTCGAACACGCGCTTGAGCAATTGAGCCCACCGCATGCGCCCCTTTGCGCTCGCGGCAGGCGTGTGGTCGCAATCGTGAGCGTGTGCTGGTGCAGTCGTCGGCGGCACCGGCACCACCGCCTTGCGCAGCTTCGCATTCGGTGCCAGCACCCCATGAAAGCGGATCAGGTGTAATCGCGGTCGCGGCACCAGCGCGGCGAGGCGCTGCATGAATTCCATCGGTGCCATTATGTGGTGGCTGGTGCCATCGCGCCAGGCTGTTTTTAGTTTCAGCACCACCTGCCCGGCGCGGTTGACACTCAGGCGCTCATTGGAGATCGCCGGGCGGGTGATGTAGCGGCACAGTTGCTCCAGCCCGCGCCGGTCCTCGGCTGCGATGCGCACGCCGGCATGCAGGCTGAAGCCGTGGGCGTTGGCGCACAGTGCAGGATAGGTTTCATCGCCGCGCGAACGCCGGGGGGCGAGCTGCAGGCTCAGCACCTTCTGCCCCGCACGCGGGCCCTGCGCGATGCGATAGTGGGCGGCGGCGGCTTGCAAGGGGGTCATCACGTCATCGGGATCGGTGATGCCGCCGGCCAGAGTGGTCTGGCCATCCTCTTCGACAAGGTGACCCAGCCGTGTCAGCCGCCGCAGGATGCGGGTGATGATCTTGGTCAGTAGCGCTTGCAGCGCGGCGCGGGTGGGTGCGCTGGCGCGGTGGAAGGTGGGTGCGCGGCCGGCGGGTGCGGGCGTGCTCTCGTCCGGGGTGCCTGCGGTGTCTGCGCCATCCAGATTGCCATAGCCCCCATCAAGCACCAGCGCATACAGGTGGATGTTCAGGTTCGCGGCTGAGCCGAAGCGCTGGATGAGCGTGACGGCACCGGTGGCGGCCTGATCGCGCTTCTGGCCGGTCTGTTTGAAGTGGAACGTGGCAATTGAGCGATGGATGATCTGCAATACCGGTGCAAGCAAGTCGGGATGGACGGCGAACAGACTGCGCAAAGGAAGCGGGATCGACAACACCCACTGGCGTACCGGCACCTTGGGGATGACATGGTCCACCAGATGGGCCGCTGCCTCTGCCATGCGCCGCGTGCCGCACGAGGGGCAGATGCCGCGGCGCTGCGCCCCGAAGGAAGTCCCCTTGGGGGACAGGAGAAGGCCACCAGTTTCTCTTCCCTGCAGCCGTCGCAGGCGAGGCGCAGAAAGCCGTGGGCGAGGATGCCGCAGGCCAGAAACTGATCGAGCTCGTCGGTGACAAAGGTGGGCAGGCCTGACCCGCCGGTCTCTGTATCAACGAAGGCGAGGAGCGTGTTTGGCGTTCGCCCTCAGTCTTCGGATTCGCCTGTCAACGCGCGCCATGCAATCACCAATGCACCGACGCCGATCAGCGCGATCATGAACGCTGTAAAAACGAACAAGCCGGGTTTATCGGCAAAGGTGACAAAGAAATCGCGGCTGCGTCCGCCGGCGTTGATCACGCCACTGACGACTGATTTGCCGACATAGCCCAGGGCAACGATGCCGATTAGGGCCAACATAATTGCTTGAAATTTGCCCATGGGATTTTCCCTCGCCTGATGCGTTGAAAAAATAAAACCCTAGCATTGGCGCGCCTTTCCGGACATTTTATGGCGAGGAGGCGCGCCAATGCTAGACTGTAATAACCCGTCCAACGAAGTACGCGGCCAAACAACTCCAAGCCTACGCCGACAATTCCTTGAACTTACCAATTTCAAGCAGTTTTTTCTGCCGATCCTGAACCAGCTTGTCGGGTGTTTTTTCAGCCAGTGTTTTGAGTGAATCCGCGATGGATTTCTTCAAGGTGATCGCCATCGCTTGCGGGTCGCGGTGCGCGCCCCCGAGAGGTTCGGTCAAGATCTTGTCGACCAATCCGAGCGCCTTCAATTTCGGTGCAGTGATGTTTAGCGCTTCAGCCGCGTCGGAGGCGCGCGCAGAATCTTTCCAGAGGATTGCCGCGCAGCCTTCGGGCGAGATCACGGAATAGGTTGAGTACTGAAGCATGTAGGTCACATCGCCAACGGCGATCGCGAGCGCGCCGCCGGAGCCGCCTTCACCGATGATCGTGCACACCACCGGCACCCGCAAGCCCGCGAGTTCATAAAGGTTGCGACCGATGGCTTCGGATTGCCCGCGCTCTTCGGCACCGACACCCGGATAGGCACCCGGCGTATCGATAAACGTGATGATCGGCACGCCGAACTTCTCGGCGAGTTTCATGATGCGCAGCGCTTTTCGGTAGCCCTCAGGTCTGGGCATGCCAAAATTGCGGAACTGGCGCTCTTTGGTGTCGCGGCCTTTTTGATGACCAATCACCATCACGCTTTGCCCATTGAAACGCGCGAGTCCGCCGACAATCGCGGCGTCATCGGCGAACGAACGGTCGCCATGGAGCTCCTCGAAGTCGGTCATGATCATGCCGATGTAATCGAGCGTATAGGGGCGTTGCGGATGACGCGCGACTTGTGAAATCTGCCACGCGGACAATTTTGCGAAGATGTCCTTGGTCAGCGTTTGATTTTTCTTCGCAAGCTTGTCGATTTCAGCGGAAATATCGACGGCCGAATCATCCTGCACATAGCGCAGTTCTTCGATCTTCGATTCCAGTTCCGCGATCGGCTGTTCGAAATCGAGAAAATTGAATTTGGGCGTGGCCATGCGTTGTTTTGAACAATCCTGAATATTTCTCTGGCGGCAATCATACCAAGTCTCGTGGTTATAATTCGGCCATGGCAAATCGACTCACTAAAATTACCACCCGCACCGGCGACGACGGCAGCACCGGTCTCGGCGATGGTTCCCGCATCCACAAGAGCGCGATCCGCGTACAAGTGATGGGCGACGTCGATGAACTCAACAGCGCGCTCGGCGTATTGCTCGTCGAGCCGCTTTCCGGATCGGCGCGTGGCCAATTGACGCGGATACAGAATCAGTTGTTCGATTTAGGCGGTGAAGTGTGCATTCCCGGTCATCGCGCGATCACCGAGGCACAAGTGGCGTTTCTCGATCAGGCGGCGGGCGAATTGAATGCAACACTTCCGGCGCTTAAAGAATTCATCCTGCCGGGCGGATCGCGCGCGGCGGCGGTGTGCCACTCGGCGCGCACGATTGCGCGTCGGGCGGAGCGCTCACTGGCCGCGTTGAAAACCGGTGAAGATGTCTCGGATGCCGCGATGCAGTATCTCAACCGATTGTCGGATTATCTGTTCATTCTGGCGCGCACATTGAATCGCGACGCGGGCATTGCGGATGTGCTGTGGAGCCGTGAACCGGTGGCGGCACGACAAACGGCGCACGGTTAGTCATGGCAGACTCAAGTGTCAATAATGAACTTGCCGATTTGCTTGCCCGCTGCGCCGTGGGCGATCGCCGTGCATTTGCCACGCTATATGATTCGACTAAATCGAAACTATTTGCCGTTTCGCTTCGTATAGTTCGTGAACGGCACATCGCCGAGGAAGTTTTACAGGAAAGTTTTGTGAGCATTTGGAACAACGCAGGGCGATATGCAGTAGCAAAGTCCGCGCCGATGACGTGGATGACCGCCATCGTCCGCAACCGCAGCCTCGATATCGTGCGCCGCCCACTGGTCGAGATCAGCGACGAAGAAGATTTCTTCGCCTTGAACATGGAAGATCCCACGCCCGGCCCCGCCGATGCACTCGCCATGCGACGCGATCAGGTTTCGATCGAGCGCTGCATGAAAGGCCTGGATCGCGATCAATTGCAGACGATTTTGCTGGCGTTTTTCCATGGCCTCTCCCATTCGGAAGTCGCGGATCATCTCGGTCGACCGCTTGGAACCGTGAAAACCCACATCCGGCGCGGTTTGATGAAATTGAAGGGGTGCCTCGAATCATGAAATTGGCCCACCCTGAACTACGCGATCGGCTTGCCGCGGAATACGTGCTCGGCACCATGAAAGGCGGCGCGCGCCGGCGCTTTGAAGATTATGCGCGGCGCAGTGCCGATTTGCGGGCCGATATCGCCCGCTGGGAGGCGCGCCTCACGCCGCTCGCGCTTAAATTGCCGGCGATCGAACCACGTGCGCGAGTGTGGGCAAATATTGAAGCGCGCCTTGACCAGGGCAACCATTCCGCAAAGCCAGTATCTACGCCGGGCTGGTGGGAGAGTTTGCGGTTCTGGCGCAGCCTCGGCCTCGGTGCGACCACACTTGCCGGGGCGATGCTGGTGGCATTCTTTGCCTTCAAGCCGGTGGAGCCGGAACCGGTGTTGACGGCAGTGCTATCCGAAGATAAGGGCGATCCACGGGTCATCATTCAGCAACCCAAGGCCGACGTTTTGCTGGTAAAAATGGTCAAACCCTGGCGGACCAATTCCGGTTTTTCGCATGAACTGTGGGTGATTCCCAAAGATGGCAAGGCGCGGTCGCTGGGCGTCATCAACGCCGCCGCGAACACAAAAATCAATCTTGCCGACTTGAACACAAAACTTGTCAACGGCACGCTATTTGTTGTTTCGCTCGAACCGCCGGGTGGCTCACCGACGGGTGAGCCCACGGGCCGCGTAGTTTGCCGGGGGGCCATCGCCTGGTTGCCGGCCAAGCCACCGGCGCAAACCTGAGCGATTGTTGAATCGCTAGCGTTTTGACTGTTTTTCTTCCGTGTGCAGTGTGCGGACACGGTCGAGCGCCGCGCAAATTTCCGCCGCCGCCAATATCAATCGCGGCCCCGGACGAAAAACATGGTCGGCGGTGACACCGTGGATTCTTCCCACGCGCGCGGCGGGCAAATCGGCATAGACCGCCGGATTCGGCGATTTTTCGCTGAATTTGTTGGTACCAAACAAGATTGCGTCCGGTCGCCGCGAAAATAGCTCCTCGCGCGATGGCTCACTGACCAGCGTCGGCGCATCGGCAAACACGTTGACGCCGCCGCAGAGACCAATCATTTCCGATATCACATGGTCGCGATTAATCGTCATTAGCGGTTTGGCGGAAATCTGCATAAACGTATTGACGACTGGCTTGGTAGCGTTCGTTTCACGCAGCGCGGCGAGTTCTTTGAGGAAAATCCGTGCGGCCGCATCGGCAGGATCCGGGCGGCCAACCAGTTTGCCAATTGCACGCAAAGCGCCCACCACATCGTCGAGGCGCTTAATTTCGATTGAAAAAACATTTATGCCAAGACTGTTCAAACGCGCAATATCTGCGGGTCGCGTGCCACCCTTCCACGCTAGCACCAGGTCGGGCCTTAATGCAATCACGCTCTCCCACGAAATGCCGGCCGCGTTTGCCACCACCGGCAATTTTCGCGCTGCTTCGGGGTAATCACTGTAGTCGGATACCGCAATGAGCTTGTCGCCTGCACCGGCTGCGAATACAAGCTCGGTTAGTGACGGTGCCAACGCGACGATCCGCACGGCGGGCGTGCCGAACAAGGCCGGTCGGCCATCGGCGTCACGCAACGAAGGAATGACTTGTGCGTCAAGCGATGGCATGGAAACGGTAAACACCGTGAACAATATGGTGCGCAACAACCCCGCACCCGCTACACGCATCGATCCTGCCATCACGCCGGTTTGCTCAATGCAGCTTGAGACTTGCGAGCCAGCGCGCGGCGCTTTTCCCAAGCCTCGCGCGCAATCGCGACATCGTCGAGAAAATATGGCAGTTCCTCCAGCGTTATCGCCTGTTGCGCATCGACGAGCGATTTCTTCGGCACCGGATGCATGTCGACCAGCAGCATGTTCGCCCCGGCGATGACACCTTGCGCGGCAGCGTGAAAAATATCCGGAATGCCGTCGGGCGAGGCGTCGCGCAATCCAACCGAATGCGAAGGATCGACACACACCGGCATACGCGTCAGACGATGCACCACCGGCACATGACTGAAATCGACCAGATTGCGGTGCGGATCACCGAAGTTGGACTTCATGCCGCGCAAACCAAAGACGATTTTGGTGTTGCCTTCTGAGGCGCAGTATTCGGCCGCCATCAACGATTCGTCCAGCGTGATACCGAAACCACGCTTTAAGAGAATTGGAAACTGACGCTGCCTACCCACCGCTTTGAGCAACTCGAAATTCTGTGTATTTCGCGTGCCGATCTGCAACATTACGCCGGTCGGGTTGCCGGTTTTGCGCAGTGCTTCGTTGATTTCATCGACATGAGAATCGCGTGTGACTTCCATCGAAATGATCCTGATGGCATATTTTCCGGCGAGCTCGAACACCCACGGAAGACAATCCTTGCCCATCCCCTGAAACGAATAGGGACTGCTGCGCGGTTTGTACGCGCCCATGCGCGCGCACACCTGGCCGTGATCGCGCAGGCACGAAAATGTTTGCTCGACATATTCGCGCGTGTCTACGGCATTCAGTCCCGCAAAGATGTGCAGACTCTCCTGCGAAAACGCGACGCCGTTGTAGCTGAAACCGGTATCGTGTTCGTCGGCCTGATGGCGACCGAGAATGCGCAGTTCGGCGGCCATGCTATTCGGGTGCGTTCTTGCGGCGCTCGCGCACACCGGCGGCAAGCGTTTGCAACAGTTTTTCGGTATCGGCCCAGCCGAGGCAGGCGTCGGTCACCGAAACGCCGTATTTCAGCGCCTCGCCCACAACGATATCCTGGCGGCCCGGATTCAAATGGCTCTCGACCATGACGCCGACAATACGTTGGTCGCCCGCCGCCAATTGACCGGCAACATCGGTGGCAACCTCCATCTGTTTTTCGTATTTCTTGCTGGAGTTCGCGTGCGAAAAATCGATCATCACGCGCTGTGCGAGGCCGGATTTGGCGAGTTCGTCGCAGGCGGCATTCACACTCGCGGCGTCGTAATTCGGCGACTTGCCGCCGCGCAGAATGATGTGGCAATCCTCGTTGCCGGCGGTCGAGAAAATCGCCGAGTGTCCGCCTTTAGTGACAGACAGGAAATGATGCGGCGCAGCGGCCGCCTTGATGGCGTCGACCGCGATTCGGATATTGCCGTCGGTGCCGTTCTTGAAACCCACCGGACACGAAAGCCCGGACGCCAGTTGGCGATGCGATTGGCTCTCTGTGGTGCGCGCGCCGATGGCGCCCCAGGCGATGAGATCGGCGAAATACTGCGGAGAAATCAGATCGAGATATTCAGTCGCTGCGGCTAAGCCCATCTCGTTGATGTCGAGCAATAACTTTCTCGACAGGAGCAGACCCTTGTTGATGTCGTAACTCTCATCCAGATTCGGGTCGTTGATGAAGCCTTTCCAGCCCACTGTCGTGCGGGGCTTCTCAAAATACACCCGCATCACAATCGTCAAATCCGGTTCCATTGTCAGACGCGTCGCCTGCAAACGCTTTGCGAATTCGATCGCGGCATCGTAATCGTGAATCGAACACGGCCCCACCACCACCAGGAGGCGGTCATCGCCGCGATGCATGATGCGGTGGATTTCCTCGCGCGCGCGGAACACGGTGGACGAGGCCTTTTCCGTGCAGGGAAATTCGCGCATCAGATGCGAGGGTGGCGTCAACTCTTTGGTGTCGCGAATGCGAATATCGTCGGTGTTGTAGGCCATGTCGTGCTCCAGTGTGACAAGTTGCAGTTTGGAAGGATTCATGATTTTCCCGTAAGTGTGCGCCGGTATTCCGAGCGGCGGACATAAAAAAACCGCCGGTGTTCAGATCGGCGGTTTTATCAGATGTGGTGCGCTTAACGACTGGGCACTATCCTTTCTCCGCCTTGGGCATCGAAAAATAGAAGTACCAGAAATAGAAAGCGCGATTGATCACAGGGTGATACTAGCAGGGAAATCGACGTTCGGACAACATCGGCATGATGCGTTCGCCAGTCGATCAGGTTGCGGTCGGTTTGAAATTAAGTGCAGCACCGTTGTTGCACCAACGCTGCCCCGTCGGTTGCGGGCCGTCGTTGAAGACGTGGCCATGATGCCCGCCGCAGCGCGCGCAATGGTATTCGGTGCGAGGATAAATCAGCTTGAAATCGGTTTTCTTCTCAAAAACACCAGGCAAGGTCGTGAAAAAACTTGGCCAACCGGTGCCGCTGTCGAACTTCATTTCCGACGTATACACGGCGAGGTCGCAACCCGCGCAGTGAAACACGCCCTTGCGCTTTTCATCGTTGAAAGGACTGGTAAAGGCGCGTTCAGTACCGTCATCGCGCAGCACGTTGTATGCGGCGGGCGACAGACGCTTTTTCCATTCGTCTTTCGGCAATTCGAGTTTTTCAATCTTGCTCATGGGTTGGCTCGCTTGTTGGAGGGCGATCTTGATTTGTTCCGGCGGCACGCCGCGCGCGCCCTGGGCCCGCACGGCGGCGGGAACGGCCGAGGCACCGGCGACGGCGAATAGATTTTGCAAGAAATTACGGCGTTTCATGTTGAATCCTGAAGTTGTGTTCAGTTAGGTCGCGATTGTGTGAAAAAGTTTACAGTGCCGGGCGAATTTTGTTCGCCGCGACTTTCCGCAGCGCGTACAAGGCGAACCGTATTATCCCGTCCCGCCTACCGTCAATCCTTCGATGCGAATTGTCGGTTGGCCGACGCCGACCGGCACACTCTGGCCTTCCTTGCCGCACACGCCGACACCTGAATCGAGTTGCATGTCGTTGCCGATCATGTTGACGTGTTTCATCGCTTCGATGCCGTTGCCGATCAGGGTCGCGCCGACCACCGGCGAGGTGATCTTTCCGTCTTCGATCAAGTACGCCTCGGAGGCCGAAAACACGAATTTTCCGCTGGTGGTGTCGACCTGCCCGCCGCCGAAATTAGCCGCATACAGGCCATATTTGACGCTGGCGATGATTTCTTCCGGCGACTTGTCCCCACCCAGCATCAAGGTGTTGGTCATACGCGGCATCGGAATGTGCGCATACGATTCGCGCCGCGCGTTGCCGGTGACGGGTACACCCATCAAGCGTGCATTGAGAGAATCCTGCATGTAGCCTTTGAGGATGCCATCCTCGATCAACACGTTGCGCTGCGTGAGATTGCCTTCGTCGTCGACGTTGAGCGAGCCGCGGCGCGCGGCCAGCGTGCCATCGTCCACCACCGTCACGCCGGGTGCGGCGATGCGTTCGCCGACACGCCCGGAAAAAACCGAACTTCCTTTGCGATTGAAATCGCCTTCGAGACTATGCCCCACCGCTTCGTGCAACAAGATGCCGGGCCAGCCTGCGCCCAGCACCACCGTCATTTGCCCGGCAGGCGCGGGTTTGGCGTCGAGGTTGATCAGCGCTTCGCGCACCGCGAGCCGGGCAATATCGCGCAGCACATCGTCCGAAAAATAGCGGTAATCATCGCGCCCGCCGCCACCCGCGCTGCCCTGCTCGCGCCGGCCATTTTGCTCGGCAATCACCGTCAATCCGATATGCACCAGGGGGCGCACGTCGGCCGCCATCACGCCGTCGTTGCGCGCCACCATGACGACATCGTATTCGCCGGAAAGACGCGCCATCACCTCTTTGACGCGCGGGTCGATTGCGCGGGCGAATTGCTCGACGCGCTCAAGAATTCGTACTTTTTCCGCATCCGAAAATGTCGATACCGGATCGGTCGGTGCGTACAACGCGCGACCGATTTTTTGCGTAGATTTATTTGCTTTGCCGGCAGTCGCGTTGCCGCCGATGCGCGCGATGCTGCGCGTCGCGGCTGCGGCCGAGGAAAGTGCTTCGCGGCTGATATCGTCCGAATACGCGAAGGCGGTCTTTTCACCCGAAACGACGCGCACGCCAACACCTTGATCGATATTGAAGCTGCCCGATTTCACGCGCCCCTCTTCGAGACTCCAGCCCTCGGACCGCGAGTATTGAAAGAAGAGGTCGGCGTAATCCGCGTCGTGGGTCAGGATTTCATCGAACACCGATTCGATCGCGGACTCATCGAGGTTGTACGGTTGAAGCAATGTGGACTGGGCAATACTGAAGTGGGACGCGGACATGGCGCTTTCGAGCGAAAAAGTGAGCGGGCGGGAAGGCGCGCGGGGAACGGCATTATCGCAGAGGGTTGGGGCGGAACTGGCGGATTGCAAGCGGTGATGTTTCCCCAATCATTGCAAATAATCACCAAACTCAAGCTCTGGCGCTCGTTTTCAGGTGTTTATGCTCCGAAAGGCGCACCAGTGCTTGTGTTTCTATTTTTACTTGCGCCGCCATTCGGTGATGCCACCGGGCTTGTCCTCGAGGACGATACCCATTCCTTCGAGTTGTTTGCGAACGCTGTCTGCACGCGCGAAATCTCTTGCTTTCTTTGCGGCATTGCGGCTGTCAACCAATTGCTCAATATTGATTTGCACGATGGTTGGAGCATGGCCAGTGATTGAGATTTGACCAGTCTCGGGCGTGATACTTGTAATGGTCGGCAAACCAAATGCATTCTCTGACGGAATGCCTCCTGCTCCTACAATTCGATGAGCCTCGCCACGCACAAAGGCGTCTGAAGACTCCTGTAGCAACCCAATTGTTTCGCCTAACGCCCTCAACAATCCCGCAAGTTCCGCAGACCCGGTTCTACGCACCTCATCGCGAAGCTCGAACAACACTGCGTATGCAGCGGGCGTATCGAAATCATCTTCCATCGCGGCCTTGAAGCGGGCCGCAGTCGGGTTTGTCCAATCCAATGCGATTTGCGTGGGTGGAACATCCTTCAA
>JANPBQ010000352.1:0-19563 GCA_031430555.1 Betaproteobacteria bacterium | reverse complement strand
TCCCTCGAGGACGAATAAAGGTCTCCGAGAATGGGCCAATGCCAACCCAAAATCGACATCGTGGACAAAAAAATGACCCAATATCGATAAACAAATCATCAACTTACACCGAACTTTCGAGGAAACGTTGGGACACTAGTGTTCGGGGTACTTCTATTTACCTCAAATCTCTGTCTCCTCGGCGTAGGCCGGGGCCCAATTTTGTCAATGTGTCAATGGCTTACGAAAATTGGGTACCGGCCTTCGCCGGTACGACAGGGTAAATAAAAGTACCCTTCGGCGGATGGATGGAGCGTAGCGATTCCCATCCTATGACGCCGGTTTTTTCGGAGCCAGCCGCGTCACAGAGCGTTTCAATTGAACGCCAATTTATGAAAACTGTCGCCCCGGACTTGTTCCGGGATCTAATTTTGCATCGTCAATTGGGCCAACCGGATGCAGCCGTTTGGCGTTCGAATGGCGCGAAGCATGCTTCGCGAAACCCCCTTCTCCCCCCCGGAACAAGTCCGGGGCGACAGCGAATGAGGGTGGTGACGCGTGCAGAAAATTTTGCGCTACTTCTTCACTTTCTCCAGCATCGCCGAAAAGAACGTCGTGATCCCATCACGTCCCATCTTCCGCGCATCGGCCAACTCGCCACCATCGGTCTGATACGCGACGCTGCCGTCTGCGCGCAATAGTACGACCGACGGAACACCTTTCTTGATGATCTTGCCGTAGCGGTTGACGACATCGAGATTCTTGTCAAAGCGACCGACATCGACTTTGACCACCACCAGTTTTTCATTCACCAGTTTGGCTAAATCGCCCTGGTGCATTTCCATGTCCAGCACTTTGCAATCGCCGCACCAGTTGCCGCCGAAGACAATCAGCGCGGCCTTGCCCTCCGATTTTGCCGTTTGCAATGCGGCCTGCACCTCGGCCTTCGCATCGGCGTTTTCGTTGTAGGGTTTGCGCGCGGCCGCATTGTCGGCCGTGGCGGTGCCAGCCATCAGCGCGAAGCACAATGGAAGGATTAATTTTTTCATCTCTCGACTTTCGATCAGGGTTTCATGGCTTTATACAGGAACGGCAAGCTGCGTTCCATCCGGTAATCAACGCCGGAATGCGTGTCGTCGAATTCTTCGTACGTGTGTTTGACACCGGCTTCGGCCAAACGTTTCGACAAAATGCGCGATCCGAAATGAATGTTGTATTGATCACGCCAGCCACAATCGACAAATATTCCTTTCAGCGTTTTCAGGTTGTTGGCGTATTGGTCGACCAGATAGATCGGATCGTGTTTCAACCACGCGTTCCAGCGCGCATCGATCCGCTCACCCGTTTCCAGATTGAACGGCAATCGAAAACCGAGTTTGGTTTTCGGATCAGGATCGTAGCTCGCGGCCATGGCGAGAATCATCAGCGCGTGGCCTTCGTTGCTGGAGAGTTTTTCTTTTTTCCAGGCATGTTCCAGAAAATTTTTCACGCGGCCGTCGTCGATGCCGGCC
The DNA here is from genome assembly GCA_031430555.1 of Betaproteobacteria bacterium. Taxonomy (GTDB): domain Bacteria; phylum Pseudomonadota; class Gammaproteobacteria; order Burkholderiales; family Usitatibacteraceae; genus UKL13-2. The sequence continues at coordinate 18,073 of JANPBQ010000352.1, read as the reverse complement.
GCGACATTTTTTTCCTCGCGCCGCACATTGATCCCGCCCGCCACGCGCTTCACCTTGCGGTGCTTCATGATTTCGGTCAGCGTATCGGGCCAATCGTGCATGTACACAAAATCGAAGTACGCGTCGCCGGAATGGTTCGCAATCGCTCCCCAATATTTCGCGTACTTCATGCCGTGAATCATCGCGCCGTAACCGCCGGAGGATTTGCCGAAGCAGCCGCGGTGTTCGCGCGAGGCGAGCGTTCTGAATTCGCGATCGACAAATGGAATCAATTCCTTCGTCAGGTAATCGGCGTAGTTGCCCATCGCGGAAGAATTGATGTACTGATTGCCGCCGAGCGCGGTGAAGCAATCCGGGAACACCAGAATGACCGGGCCCATTTTCTTTTCGTGAATCAAGCGCGCCGCACGCTCCGGAATATTTTCTTCGAGATTGCGCCAGTTAATGTGACTGAAACCCGAGCCCATGAAGCCGACCAGATCCCACAGCACCGGAAAGCGTTTGCCCTTGTGCAACGGTTGATCGTATTGCGGCGGCAGCCAGACCGCGAGTTTGCGGATGTGCGCGTCGCCCAGCGCGTTGCCTACGAGCACGCGCGAGGTGTGTTCAAGAATGACAATGCGGCCTTCCAGCCAGGCGGGACGTTTCAGTGCCATGTCGGGTTGCTCCGGTGATTGCGATTTTTCGTCGAGGAAGCGCGCCGCCATTATCGCAGAGCAAGCCGCCGCCCATCGGCCCGGCGCGGGCGTCGCGCCCTGATAAAATTCGCCATTGTTCCAACCACCACACCAAGGATTCTTCGATGAGCGTAACCCTGTACCAGACTTCCATTCCCGTGTTTCAGAAAATGCTCGGCAATTTGAAAGCGCTTTTGCAAAAAGGCGAAGCGCATGCGACCGCGAAAAAAATCGATGCGACGGTAATGTTGAACGCGCGCCTCGTGCTCGATATGTTCACCCTGACGCGCCAAATACAAATCGTCACCGATTCCGCCAAAGGTGCCGCGTCGCGCCTCGCCGGCCGCGAGATTCCGAAGTACGAAGACAACGAGGCGAGCTTCGCCGAACTCTACGCGCGCATCGACAAAACGCTCGCCTACCTCGCCACCTTCAAGCCCGCCGATATCGACGGACAAGAAGATCGCGACATCACCCTCACCGTCGGCGGCAATGAACTGAAGTTCAAAGGTCAGCCGTATTTGTTGATGTGGGCGCTGCCGAATTTCTATTTTCACGTGATGGCCGCCTACGCGATCCTGCGCGCGAACGGTGTCGATGTGGGCAAGACCGATTACCTTGGCAGTGTCTGATTTGCCACGTGGCGCCGCGCGGCCGGGCTTCGGCCGGCGGCGGGCGGCCACCGCGTTGAAGGCGATTTTGGCGGCGTGCATGGCGGGTTATCTCGCCATCGCCGCGCTGGTGTATTTCAAACAAGAAAGCCTGATTTTTCGGCCCGCAGCACTTGCCGCCGATCACCGCTTCGACATTCCCGATGTTGAAGAAATCAAATTGCCGGTCGATGGCGCGACGCTTTCCGCGATTCATTTGCGATTGCCCAACCCCGCTGGGCTGGTGTTCTTTCTGCATGGCAATGGCGGCAATGTGCAGTCTTGGTCGACCAATATCGAGTTCTACCGGCGCGTGAACTACGATCTCTTCATGATCGATTACCGCGGCTACGGCAAGAGCACGGGGGCCATTGATAGTGAGGCGCAGTTGCACGCCGACGTAAATGCGGCGTGGCAGGCGATTGCGCCGCACTATGTGGGCAAGAAAGTCGTCGTATACGGTCGCTCGCTCGGCACTGGACTCGCCGCGAAACTCGCGGGCGATGTGCAGCCGGATTTGACGGTACTGGTCTCGCCGTTCCTGAGCTTGAAGGCGATGGGCGATGAACTCTATCCGTGGCTGCCCGGATTCATCAGCCGCTATCCTATGCGCAGCGACCAATGGCTCGCCGCGATCACGCGCCCGGTGCTGATACTGCACGGCGACCGCGATACCTTGATCCCGATTTCACACGCCGAGCGATTAAGACAGACGCGCGCCGCGACCGAGTATCAGATCATCAGCGGTGCCGGCCACAATGACATCCATAAGTTTCCGGCGTATCTCGATGCGTTGGCGGAGCGGCTGCGCCGGTTGTAGCGCGGCGGATTGACGTCTGCCCATTTCACGACGTTTTGCCTTTCGTTCGCGCACAGACGCTCTTGCTACCGGCGTGCTGCTTGGCCGTCCGTTATTTCCGTTCGCGCTGAGCCTGTCGAAGGGCCTCATTGATCCGGCCCTTCGACAGGCTCAGGGCGAACGGAGGTTTGGCAGAGAGCATTTGGGTGCGGCGCAAAAAAACTGGGCATCGTGAACACTCTTTCGAACGCCCTAACGCGACGTATCGATCACGCGCAACCGCTCGTGCCGCTCTTTGCCATCGCGTGTGATGGTGATGTCAGCGATGTTGCCGATCCCCGTGCGATCGAGTTCCGCGACAAACGTGGATAGCGTTTCGACGGGTCGGCCATTTACCGCCGTGATGACATCGCCCAGCTCGCCGGTGCGGCTACTCAAGGGCTTCAAGCCCGCACTCGCGGCGGGCGAACCGGCGCGCAGGCCACTCACCACCACGCCTTTGATACCATTACGCGCCACCACAAACGGATCGAACGGTATCACGCCGATGCCGGGGCTCGCGGCGCGCCCGCGTGCGATCAATTGCGGCACGATCCGATTCACCAGATCGACAGGAATCGAAAAACCGACGCCGGCTGAGCTACCCGACGAGGAGCGAATGGCGGTGTTCACGCCGATCAAGCGCCCGGCGCTGTCGAGCAACGGCCCGCCCGAGTTGCCCGGGTTGATGGCCGCGTCGGTCTGGATCGCACCGGGGATTTCCGCATAGCTCTGCGTGGGCAAATAGCGATCCAGCGCCGAGATGATACCGGTCGTCAGCGTTCGCGAAAATCCGAACGGATTGCCGATTGCGATCACCGACTGCCCCACTTTCAAATCGCGCGAAGTGCCCAGTGGAATGGGTCGCAATCCTGCGGGAATCTGCTTCAACTTCACGACGGCGAGATCGTAATCCGGCGCGCCGCCGACGTAATCGGCCGGGATTGCATCCTTCCCGGCATCGAGCCTTACTGTGATTTTTCGCGCATTGTCGATCACGTGATAATTGGTGACCACGTGACCCGCAGCATCCCAGACAAATGCGCTACCCGCCCCTTGCGCAACACCGACACTGAAAAATCCGGTTTGCTCGACCCGCTCCGTGGTGATGTACGCAACCGAAGGTGCCGCTTGCTCAAACAAAGAAACCATGCCTTTTTCCGACTCCTGCAACGGCCCGCGCGGCGTTATCGCGCGCGGCTCGACCGGGCGCTCGGGCGCGCGTTCGGGCGTGCGCTGCGCAAGAACCGGGAGGATCGTCGAGATGGCGATGAGTGCAACGACGCAGCGTTTCTTCATGTTGGGTGCAGCTCCAATGTTGCCCGCTAATCCAGCGGTGTCTGCAAAAATTCCGGCCGCAATTCCGCGCGCGCCGAATACGCCGCCAAACGCGGATAGTCCGCCGCCCGCACCGCATCCGCCATCACGTGCTGCGTGAAGCGCCATGCGACCGCCACGCAGATGTCATCCTGCGAGAACCGCTCGCCTTGCAGCCACGGCGAAGCCGTGCCGAGGGCGACCTCCATCACGGCCAGCGCGCCATGCATTTGCTGGGTGACGCGATCGAGCCAAGGCAGATGCTGTTTGTCCGCGGGTCGCAGCGTAAGTTCATAAAATCGTTGCACCGATTTTTCGCACACGGCCAGTGCCACGCCGATATTCTTGAGCGCCTCCCGCCGCGCAGCGGGATCAATCGGCATCAGTCGTTTCTCGGCCGGCACCCGACTTTCCAGGTAGTCGAGAATCAACGTCGAATCCATCAGGACCACACCATCATCGCAAATGAGCGTCGGCACTTTCACCGCAGGATTGATGGCGCGAAATTCGTCGTAATTTCGAAACACCGACAAAGGCCGATGCTCATAGGGGATTTCCATCAACTTCATCGAGATTGCGACGCGGCGCACAAAGGGTGAATCAAGCATTCCGATCAGTTGCATGGAGCCTCCGAAGAATCAACTCGCCAATTTTCGCCTGAAAAATCCGCCGCCGCCACCATCGATATCAAGTGGGGTTGACAACGTCGATTTCATTATGTAACCTTATGGTTACTTGTAATGAACCCCCTGCACGTCACCGATGAGCGAAGACGAACTCGATCTGCTGTTTCACGCCATGGCCAGCCAGCCCAGGCGCGCGATTCTGGAAGTGATCCGCGCCAACCCCGGCTGCAATGTCAATTTCGTGACAGAGCACTTTTCGTTTTCCCGCATCGGGGTGATGAAGCATCTCGCGGTGTTGGAGTCGGCCAATTTGTTGATTTCGCAAAAGAACGGCCGCGACCGGGAAATGTTTTTCAACGCGGTTCCTTTGCAGCAAGTGCATGAACACTGGACCGATCAATACAGCGCGCATTTTGCGCACCGCCTCACGGCGCTTAAACACAACATCGAGAAAGGCAGAAAATAATCATGGCCGACACCACGAAAGCCGTATTCCGTGTCGTCATCAACGGCAGTATCGACGCCGTCTGGCGGGAACTCACCAAGCAGGGCGAGGCGCAGGCAGCGGTGTTCAACGCGTGGCTGCACGCGCAGGCGCTGACACCAGGCAAGAAAATCCAGATGCGCACCGCTTCGGGAAAATACGTGATGGTGGTCGGCGAAGTCACCAATTTCACACCGCCGACGCGTTTCGCGCACACGTTTCGCTTCACGCAATACGACGATCCCGAATGCGAAGTGATTTACGATTTGAAGCAGCTACCTGCCGGCGTCGAATGCACGCTGACGGTGGATCGCATGCCGGTGGGATCGAAGACCGCGAAGGACATGCAAGGCGGCGGCAGCATGATCGTTAACACGCTGAAGGCGGTGGTGGAAACGGGCAAGCCGCCGCTGAAGATTCGCATCATGTATTGGATGTTCGGTGTGCTGGAGTTTGTCCTGCCGAAAAAATCGGCGGTGAAGAATTGGCCGCTGTAGATCACTATTGAAAGGAGCTGACATGGGAAAGATTGAAGATGCCGAAACGGCGATGAAACGCAATCTGGAAGACAAGACCGGAATATCGTTTGCGACGTGGGTGGCGATGGCGCGAAAGAGAAACTTTGCCAAGCACAGTGAGATTGTGGCGTACCTGAAATCAGAACATGGGCTCGGCCACGGCTATGCCAATTCGATCGCGCTCGGCGCACGTCACGTTGGCGATGCCGCACCGGGCAGTGACGATTTTATTACCGCGCAGTACGCCGGTGCCAAAGCCACATTGCGGCCGATCTACGACGCGGTCGCGGCGGCGGTGGCCAAGCTCGGCAAGGACGTAGAAATCTCGCCAAAGAAGACGTGTGTGAGTTTTCGCCGCAACAAGCAGTTCGCGCTGATACAAGCGTCGACCGCGACGCGTGTCGATCTCGGCATCAACCTCAAAGGCGAGCCGGTCAATGCGCGCCTCGAAGCCTCGGGGAGTTTCAGTGCGATGGTTTCGCACCGCGTGCGCCTGACATCGCCGAAGGATGTCGATGCGGCGGTCAAGCGCTGGTTGAAGCAAGCCTACGACGCGGCGTAGCCTGCGGCGACGGCGGCGGCGGCGGGTTATGATCCGAAAACATACCCGCCGACATCCATGTTCTACCGCGAATTTCCGCCGCACCCTGCGCTCATCGACCATGTGCAATGCATCTGGCTGTTCGAGGCTGCGCCGCATGAGGCCGCCGACGACACGCAGCGCATCGTGCCCGATGGGCATCCGGAAATGCTGCTGCACTTCGGCGATCGCTTTCATGAAATTCATGACGACACGGTGGTTGTCCAATCGAGATTGATTTTCGCTGGTCAAATATCGAAGCCGTTGTTGCTGAAACCTGGCGCGAGTGCGGGGGTCGTCGGCGTACGGTTTCGCTCGGCGGGTGCACGGGCATTGCTCGGCATGCCGATGGCGGAGCGAACCGACACGCGTCTCGACCTGATGGATGTCTGGGGATCCCCCGGCGAATCGCTGCTTGATCAAATTCATAGCGCCGCAGACAACACGGCGAGGGTAGCGGTGGTCGAGCGGTTTCTGTTGCGGCGGCTTGAAGTAACCCGCATCGTGCCTGACGCGGCAATTGCGGCCTGCGTCGCGACCTTGCGCGCGAACAACGGCCACGTTGGTGTCGATCAACTTGCCCGCATCGGCAATCTTTCCGCACGTCAACTGGAGCGGCGTTTTCTCAACGAAGTCGGTATCCCGCCGCGATTGCTCGCAAGCATTCTGCGTTTTCGCCGCGTGTTTGATTTGTTTGAAGTGCCACAGGCGGGCGGCTGGGTCGAGGCGGCACTGTCGGCGGGATATTTCGATCAGGCGCACATGATCCGCGATTTCAAGCGCTTCGCCGGCGTGCAACCGCGCGCGTTCTATCGTGGGCTCGGCGGGCTTTCAGCCGCGATGGTTGGCGCGGGGTGATGTCGCGTTTGTACAATTGTTCGCGCTGATTTTTTCTTACTCTGTGGTGGTGTTTCAATTTCGACACCCCCCACCCACAGGAGAAAATCATGGGACAACCCGTCGTTCACTTTGAAATCGGTGCGCGCAACGCCGACAGCGCGAAAGCGTTCTACCAAAAATTGTTCGGCTGGAACATTGAATCGCACGGCCCGGCCAACATGATCGACACCGGCAGCGCCGAAGGCATTCAGGGCAACATCGCGATCGCCGAGGGCGAGCCCCGCGCGTACGTGACTTTCTATGTACAGGTCGATGACATCGGCAAGTCGCTCAAGCGCGCGCAGGAATTGGGCGGCAAAGTGATCGTCCCCGCGAGTGAGGTGCCGGGCATGGGCCAGTTTGCGTGGTTCGCGGATCTGGATGGCAATTCAATCGGCCTCTGGAAATCGGCATGAAGCACTTACGGAAAATGGGGACGTATGAGATGAAGTCATTCCTGATCAAGTTCATCGCGTTGTCGCTAATGGCCTTTGCGTCACAGGCGCAAGAGATCGACAAACTCGCCTGGATGGCCGGCACCTGGATCGAGAACAAGGACGGCGACATCGTGCAGGAAGCGTGGCTCGGGCCGCGCGGAAAGATGATGACGGCGGTGAACTTAACCACATCGGCCAAGCGCGGCGCAACGTTCGAGTTTCTGCGGATCGTCGAAGGGCCTTCCGGTCTTTCCTACTTCGCGAGTCCGGGTGGCAAGACGCCGGTGGAGTTCAAATTGAAATCGATGGGCGAGCGGCGCGTTGTGTTCGAAAACGCCGCGCATGATTTTCCGCAGCGGATTCTTTATTGGATGGAGCCCGACGGCGCGATGAAGGCGCGCATCGAAGGCGAGATTCAAGGCAAGGCGCGGGGGATGGAGTGGCGGTTTGAGGCGGGGAAGTAATCACCCTCGGACGTGGACATTTCCGATCGCCCGTCGTCCCGGCGTAGGCCGGGAGCCAGCCCATTGTCACTCTTTGACCATACGAAGGACTGGATTCCGGCCCGGCGCAACCCTTGTGGTTGTTCGCCGGAATGACGAAAGATTGAGGGTAAATATTGATCCGGCAGCTAAACATGTTGAACAGATTTCAATTCTTTCCTTCCCCCGCGTAGGCAGGGGACCAAGTTCCATAGCGGAATTGCAGAAAATTGGGTCCCCGTCTACACGGGGAAAGGGCGTGCTTCAACATATTTAGTTGCCGGTTCAATATTGATCCGGCAATTAAACATGTTGAACTGACTTCAATTATGTCCTTCCCCCGCGTAGGCGGGGGGCCAAGTTTCGTAGCGGAATTGCAGAAAATTGGGTCCCCGCCTACGCGGGGAAAGGGCGCGCTTCAACATATTTAGTTGCCTGTTCAATAGGATCGCCCTAAAGTAACACACAAGCCCTGGTGCGGCTTTCGGCGGCTTTTTGCCCGGAAACGCCCGCCAATGCTGGGGTTTGTCTTTCGCCAACGAGTCTACGGCATCACCTCGACATTCACATCCCGGCTATCCGCCTGCCCTTCCTCGTCCACCGCGCGCAACACAAAGCGCCCCGCGCGCGGTGGCTGCCATGCAAGTCCTTCACCGGCATTGGCTTGGCCGAGGAACGCACCATCGGCAAACCAGAAAAGTTTGCCGCGTGGCGCTTCGGCGCGCAGCGCGATGGGTGCCGGATTCGAGATGCGCGTGGTGTATGTCACCGCGCGTAGTGGCGAGACGATTTGCGGTTCGGCCGTTCGCATGCCACGTTGGCCCGCACCGCAATCCGGCATCAACGGTGCCTCGCGGCGCGGCATGCCGGCATCGCGAAACAGGCGTTGCATATCCGAGGGCCAGTGTTCGATCGTTTGCCATTCGGTGTCCGGCCCTTCATTGCAAACCGCATTGCCGTTGCGCCGGTCAATCAACACACGACGATGTAAATTGGACATGCGAATGGGTGATTTGCCGGGCATGTACCAGGTCGAGACACGTTGCGGGCAATCGGCATTGGGCAAGTCGCCGGAGGCTGCACAAACGTCAACGCGCGTCAGCTTCGGCGGCGGCAATCGCCGTGCGTCTTGCGTGACGAGACCTTCGCTTCGAAGCGCATCGACGATATTGAAAAATAATGGCGCAGCGGCGGAAATACCGATGAACGCGGGGTTGCTGCTGCTGTCGAAATTGCCCACCCAGACCACGAGCACATATCGGCCAAAAATGCCGGCGGTCCATGCATCGCGGAAACCCCAGGAGGTGCCGGTCTTCCACGCCACCGGCGGTTGAGCGGGCAGGCCGGTGTCGGGGCGCGGATTGGTTTGGAGCATGTCGAGCGTGACGAACGCGGCTTCGGCGGAGAGGAGGCGTGTGGCGATTGTCTCTCCTCTCGGTATATCCCTTCCCCCGCGAAGGCGGGGGCCTAAGGTTGATTGTTGCCACTTGGAAGCGAAACTTGGGCCATTCCCCTGCATGGAAATGGCGCTCAGCGGGCGCAGAACACGCTCTGCGAATTCCCCGCTTCTCCCCCCGCCTGCGCGGGGGAAGGTCGTTTCCGAGTGGATGATTGGCGTTTCAAGCGGGAAAGGGGACAGGTAGGAAATACCCTTCAACTCCCCACCATTAGCCAGCACCGCATACATCCGCGCCAACTCCTCCATCGTCACCTCACCACCGCCGAGCGTCAGTGCAAGCCCGTAATGTTTTTCACTCGCGAGATTAGCCACACCTGACGACTTCATCAAATCGTACAAACTCGGGCGCGTGAGTTTGGACGCGACCAGCACGGCGGGGACATTGCGGCTTCGGGTCAATGCATCTTGCGCGGTGATGGGGCCGATGAATCGGCCATCGAAATTTTCCGGACTGAACGGGCCGAATGCGGTCGGCGCGTCTTTCAACACTGTCATCGGATGCAGCACGCCCTGATCAAAGGCGAGTGCGTAGATGAACGGTTTCAAGGTTGAGCCGGGCGAACGTTTCGCCAACACGCCATTGACCTGACCATCGATTTCATCGTCGTAAAAATTGGCGGAACCGACCAACGCTTTGACTTGCATGCTGTCGGTATCGACAAGAATTGCCGAGGCATTGCGGATGCCGCTGCCGCGGTGTTGCTCGATGCGCTGCGCGATGGCGCGCTCGAGTGTGGCTTGCATGCGGGTGTCGATGCTGGAAAATATCTCCGTCGAGGATGTAGTTTCGGCGTTGGCAAAGAGCTGGTTGGCCAAGTGAGGCACCTTGAACGGCAGCGCCGCGGCCTGCTTCGCGGTCACCGCATGCCGCGCGCCGAACTGCTCGTCGCCGGGATGCGCCGCGAGCCAAATTGCCGCCATGCGCGCACGCGCGTCCTGTAGCGCGGATCCACTCGCGTGGCTGCCACCCCGCGCGGCCGGGTTTTGCGGGATCACGGCAAGTGTGAAGATTTCCGGTAGCGTGAGATCGGCCGCGCGCTTGTGAAAATAAACCAGGCTCGCCGCACCGACGCCTTCAATGTTGCCGCCATAGGGTGCAAAGTTGAGATACGCCTCAAGGATGTCGCGCTTGTTGTAGCGCGCTTCGATCCATAACGCGGCGGCGATTTGTTTGGCTTTGCCGCTGATGCTGCGGCTATCGATGTCGTACAGCTTTCGGGCGAGCTGCATCGTGATGGTAGAGCCACCTTGCCGGCGTTCGCCGAAGAAAGTGGCGTTTGCGCTGCGGATCAACGCAATCGGATTCACGCCGGGGTGGGCGTAGTACCAGCGATCTTCGTAGCGCGTGACGGCCTCAGCGAGCTTGGGGGAGATGGCTTCGAGCGGCGTCCAGAGGCGGAATTGTTCGTCGCGTGCGGTGGTGAGGCGCAGGAGCGTGGCGTCTTCGGCGTATAGGGCGGAGGAATAAGTTGCGTGGTCGCGCAGCGGTGCTTTCGGTAGCCAGCGCAGGCCGAGCGGCAAGGCAATCGCAACCATTGCCATTATCAGACCGGTGCGTGACCATCGTTTCACTTCCCCGCCCGCTCCACCACAATTTTCCCCGGCATCGAACGCGCTTGCACATCACGCTCGTACAGCGATTCGCCATACGCCGGCGGCACGACGAACGTCCCCACATTGGTGGCACGAATGCGATAGCGGTATTCAGATACCTGTGACGTAACCGTGCCGTACAACACCACGCGCTCTTCACGCACATCGGCATATTCCACGTTCCAGCCGCCGACATTGCCGAGGCGATTGACGAATCCACCTTTTTTCACCGGCTGCACGCTCGGCGCGTCGACTGGGTTCAACACCGGCTCGAATCCGCCCGGCAACAAATCGACCAATGCGACATTGGGCACCATGTCGCGTCCAATGGTGCGGAATTTCAAGCGCACGAACAGCTCTTGCCCGACTTTCACCGTCGTCACCGGCTTGCCTTCCGCATCGACATATTCGCGGATCACTTCCATGCCGGATTTCAATTCCGTCATCGGCGGCGATTTGTCGAAGCCGGATTCCGCGACGGCGAAATAGGTGGTCAGATTCGTGTCGCCGGCGAATTTGAGTTTCGACGTACCAGCGGAGAACGGCACGCGCGGAACCAGGTTTTGCGGCAACGTTAGCGCAACCGGTTTTCCATCCTTGCCGACTTCGGCAATCGACAGCTTGCCCGCAATCTTGCCTTCGACTTGCGTGGCATAGGCGTCGAGCGCCAGGATCACGTACGCGGCCGAATGCGTATTGAAGCGGCCCTCCTGAATGGTTTTCACCATCGCACCGAGTGTGGCGAAATCGAGTTTCTTCGCGCGATCCGGGAAGTGGCGCGACAAAATATAGAGCGTTTGCGCGTCGCGAATAGTCGGATCGTAGTAGCGCTCATACCGATAGGGTTCACCGCGTTTTTCCAGTTGCGCGAGCGGCTCATCCATCAGCTTGGCGGCCTGCTTTTCGTCCTTCATCAATTTGTAGCTCGCCGCAAGATAGACCGCAATGGAGTCCTTTTGCCAGGCGGTCGGATATTTCTTGTCCAGCGTTTCGCGCAGCGCGGCCAGATACGTGGAAGTCACCGTTCCCTGACGCGTGAGCAAATACGCGGCATACGCGCGGCTGCGCACATCGTGCAAGTCTTTGGCGGGACTCGCGGCCAATTGTTGCAGCCAGTTATTGCCTTTCGCGATGAGATCCGGCGGCACCGCGAAGCCACGTTCGCGCGCTTCGATCATCATATGCAGCGCGTAGACCGACGCGTACTCATCGGCTTCCACCGACGCGGTCCACAATCCAAACCCACCCTCGGCGTTCTGCCGCGAACGCAGCACCGACATGGCGGAGGCGAATCCTTGTTGCGCCTTCGCCGCCGCGTCTTTCTGTGTGCTGAATTCGGGCCGCTGCGATAGCACTACCGCCGGGAACGCGCGGCTCGTGAGTTGTTCGGTGCAAAGATGCGGAAAGCTGTCGAGGTACGCCATGAGGCCGTTGGCGATCACCAGCGGCAGCGGCGACACCGCAGCTTCGGCTTTGCGATATTCAATGAACACATCGCGCTTCACGGCAACATCAAGCGCACCGGTGAAACTGCCGACCGTCACTTGCGTGTAATACGGCCCAGCGGGGCGCACACTCACGTCGGTGGCGAGCTTGGCGGATTTGTCGGACTGGCCATTCAGCGTCGCCGAGAACGTCATCGTCGCGGAGCCGAGTTTTGCATTCGCCGCCGATTTCGCTTTCAGTTTGTAAATCGCCACGCTCTCTTTTTTATCGCCGATCTTGAGCGTCTGGATTTCGCCGCCGATGACTTCCAGATGCGCTGACGTTTTCAGCGCGACGGCAACCTCCGCATCTTTTCCGGAGCCGGCGACATTGTTGGCGATACCGACCGAAACTTCAAACTCGTCACCCGGTGCTACCGCCAGCGGTGCGTTCGGCGAAATCACAAAGTCTCCCTGCACGATGGCCTTGCTGCTCAAGGTACCGATGGATTGCTCGCTTACGGCGACCGCCATCAAACGCAGCGTGCCGTTAAAGGTATCGGGAACGGTGTATGAAAATTCCTGTTCGCCGTTGACCTCCACAATGCCGGACCAAAATACGGCGGGCTTGTCGCGCTTGCGTTTGAACGGGTTGAGATTTTTGCCAAGCGCACCTTCCGCATCGCCACCGGGGGCGGCGGCCTGCATGAGTTTCTTGAATTCGGGCAGAATCAGGTCAAGTATTTGCGAGGTACGCACATCGAGTGAACGTTTCTGGAAAAAATGTGCGAGTGGGTTCGCCTCCTGATAACGCGCGACCTGCAATATGCCTTCATCGACCACGAACACGACCGCACGCGTCGGTTGTTCGGCGGTGAGTTTTATTTTCAAGACGTCGCCCGGTTTGATTTTCGCCGGCGCGTTGAAGCTGAGTTTATTGGTGCGCTTGGCGAGGTTAACCGAGAACGGTACCGTGCCATACGAGAGCGGACTCATGAAGATTTCATCGGAGCCAGGGTCACGGATGTATTGCACGGTGAGATAGCCGTTGCCTTCAAAATCGGCCGGCAATTTAATTTTCTGCACTGACGCTTGCGTGGAAGCTTTGAACCATTGATGCGCATAAACCTTGTCGCGCTCAATCGTGATGAGGCCGGCCCCGGCATACGGCGCGCGGATGCTGACTTCGATATCCTCGCCCGCCGTCACATCCTTGTTCTTCAGCACCAGTTGCAATTCGGCATTGCGATCCAGCGTGCGCGTGACGTTGCCCGCGCCGGCAACGCTGAATTCAATACGATTTTGCTCGACGCCATCGGCATTGCGGATGCGATAGAAAAAGGTACCCGGCGTGGCGGTATCGAGGGGCAGATTCATGCCGGCGGCGGGAATGGATAGCACGCTTTCCTTCACCGCGATTTCCTTTGACCGCGATTCGTACTTGTAGGTGCCGTTGGGTTGCTTCAACAAGACCGAGACAAAACGCCGCTCGATCAATTCCAGTTTCAACTCATTGACGGCAATTTTTTTCGCCTTAGAGTCGATCGCGATCACGTTCACAAAACGTTTTGAACCGCGCGACACATAACCCATATCACCATCGGGTTTGAAGCCGATGAGGTACGGCAATTCCGAGACCAGCATTGCGGTATCGGCGGCCACGCTGCGCCCGCCTTCCGGCTCGAACGCGCGCGCGAGAAAGTGCAAGCGGTAAGTGGCGCGTGCATAGCGATCCAGGCCCAATGCGAATTCGGCGTTGCCTTCTTCGTCGGTGGTGCCTTCATTTAATTTATCCGAGTAGCCTTCCTTTGCACGCAGCGGATCGTAGAAGCGATGATCGGGATAACTGCGAAACGCGGGGTAGGCGGGCTGCAACGTGAGCGTGGCTTCCACGCGGCGCCTGGTGGCGGGCGTGCCGAACAGATTTTGCACATTCACTTTCGCTTTCAATTCATTCGGCGAAACCCAGCCTTCCGCAACTTCAGTCGAAAGTTTGGCGACGATCTTCATCCGGTCCGGCAAAAATTCCTGCACACGCACCGTCACGCTGCCGAGTTGCGTGTGGGTCTGCCCGTCCTTCACGGTGTAGAGGCTCACGGTGTAGTTACCGGTCGGCGAGGTCTCTTGGGTAGTGTGATTGAGTTCATTGAATCCGCCCGCGCCGAGCTTTATTTTTTCGCGCTTGACCGAAAGACCGCGCGGATCGGTGACATCGACTTCGAGCGGGATATCGGCGAGAGATTTCACCCAGTTCGCGGCACTCGCGGCTTTGACAATTATGCCGATGTTGATGGTGTCGCCCGGCCGATAGATGCCGCGATCCGAAAACAGATACGCCGAGAGCGTGCCGGGCAGCAGTGTATTGCGCACACCGCCGACATCGAAACGCGAAAAATCCAATCCGCGATCCCGGCGATTGAGCGGCAGAAAACTCATGTCGCCCGCTTTCTTCACCAAGTACATCATCGGCGTGCGTTCGCGCGCGAGGTTTTCCAATTTCGCGAATTGTGCGCGGCCGCTGGCATCGGTGGTTTGCGTGAATAGCGTCAAGCCATTCTTGCCGATCACTTCTACTTCTGCGCCCAAAACCGGTTGGCCGGTCGCGATGGATTGCACGAACACATCCTGCGAGCCATCGAGTGAGCGCTTCACCAAAATGCCGAGATCGGTGACGAGAATGAGCCGGAAATCTTCGCGCTCGGATGGCTCGCCCGCATCGTCTCGTTGTGGGTTGCCTTCGGATTCGCTTTCGTCAGAATCGACAGGCTCTTCCTCATTTTTTTTGACCGGCTTGCGATCCAGTTTCGGATCGTATCCCTGCACACGCAACAGGAAAATGCCGCGCTTGTCGGCACCCTCTTTCTTCAGATAATCGCCCAGATTCAGCGCTTCGTAATGCGCCTTACCTTGCTTCAATCGCGGCAGCGGCACTTTTTTCTCGAAACGTTCGGCGAGGTTATCCATGCCGAACGCGCCGATGAATTGCGGCTTGTCGAAATTGCCTTCCGATTGCGTGATCAGATGCTGCAATTGCGCGGGCAACACGCGACCGATTTCCATTTTTATGCCAGGCAGATCGCGCACCATCACCGCGACTTTTTTCTCTCCCGAGAGCGCCAGCAATGCGCCCTGCCCCAGAAAATTCAATTGCGCCGGGAACGGTGGTACCTGCACCACATGCTGCACGCGCTTGGCGAGCGTATAGCCGCCGAACGATTTCAAACCGCGTTCGACCTGCACGTAAAGGTAGCGGCCGATAGGGGCGTTGTATTTGAAGACGTGATGCTCGTTGTGTTCGCGCTCGCCGGCGATGTGCTCGAGCTCGATCTTGGTCGATGACTTCAACAATTCATCGGTGATCTCCTTGGGGTCGCTCCAGGCGTACGGGCCGCTACGCCCTTCCTTCTTGATTTTGGGATTGAACACCGGCAACAGCCACGCACTGGTCGAACCCTTGATGTCCTTTTCCAGCGTGCTCGCGGAGAGTGTCGCTGCGATGACCTGCTCGGGCTCGCTTTTCGCGGTGAGTGCGACGTTGACGGCGAGTTGCGTCACGGCAAGGCTCGCGAGACCCGGCACGCGCACCGTTTGCGTGAGCGCTTCCTCATACGGCGCACCGCCGCGCGCGGCGACAATGGCCTTGTCGATTTTCAATTCGATGCCACTGTCTTCCTGCGGGGTGGAAAGATTCTCGGAATGAATGAAGGCGTTCAGCTTCAATTTGTCGTAACTCACGGTGAACCTGGTGCGCTCGCGTCCCACGCCCCAAATGCCTTCGGTTTGCCCGGCGAGTTTCAACTCGATCCGCTTTTCCAACTCGGCGCTGTTCACGGGATGCGAAAAATTCACATCGAACACGGCTTTTTTCAGCGTCGGATTGGTGGGGTCTTGATAGAACTGCGAACGCGACACTTTCGCGATGAACGTTGGCGTCTGGAACTTGACGGTGTACGCGGCAAGGGTGATGTGCGCTGCCACCACCGACTTTTCAAATGCGATTTCGTGCGACGTGCCGACCGGCCAATCTTCCTTCGGCTGGAATTCGAGTTCTTTGTCGTTCAACCACTTCCAGCGTCCCTCAAGCGGCGGCGCGATTTTGATGCCGGTGGCCACTTCCTTTTCCGCCATCGACAGCGGTGCGACCGACTGTGCGAATCTCACCAACAGCGGACGCGGGCCGCGATCGGTCTCATCTTCGTTTTCGATCGGCGTGCGCGGCGGATTTTGCACCGTCAATTTAACTTCGATCGGCTTCGGCCGCGCCTGCCACCATTTGATGCCATAGACGCCGCCCGCCGCGAGTGCCGCGAGCAGCAACACCAACACGCTCGATCGCGCCGGATTCGCGCCCGCCCATCGCCCGCCGGCACTAACGCGCCCGCCCACCCATCGCACCCATGGCGGTGCACTCCAGGAAAGATTACCGATGAGTGGCGAGAGCGCACGTCCGAGAAGACGCGCAACGCCGCGTCCTGCCTTGGCGGCAAAATCACGGATGGCGATGACAAGCTTCATGGATTCCCCTTTTGGTCGCGCGCGAATTGTTGACGAATGCGGCGATCAGTGGGAATGATATTCGCAGATTGAGGCGCAATGATGATATTGCGGCGGCGATTGAGGCGAAGTTGTGGCGGAAAGCGGCCGAAGCATTGCGAGTCTTTGGGATGCGCGCATGACTTAGTAACACAAGCACTGGCGCGGCGTTACAGCCATTTTCACCCCGAACGGCCCGCCAGTGCTTGACTTTGTAAGTTGATACGGCGCAATCATTCCGGCCGTTGCATGCGATCCAGCGGGCTGATTACACCGCCGCCGCCGACCTTCAGTACATGGGTGTAGATCATCGTCGTTGCCACATCGGCATGCCCGAGCAAATCCTGAACACTGCGTATGTCGTATCCCGCCTGCAACAAGTGAGTGGCAAAGGAATGGCGCAAGGGTTTCACAGGGAATTCAGTCGACATGTCGACTGCCTGAGAAACGGTCGCCCAATGCAGTGGGCGGCGCGCCCTGCAAGGGTGCGGCGATGCCAGCTTGTGAATCCCCGCCTGTGTCAGTGCGCGCTTGAATGCCCTGGCGAACGTCTGGTCATACAGGTGATGCCGTCGTACTACGCCGCTGCGCGGATCGGTGGAATGAGTGGCTTGTGGAAACACCCAGAACCATGTCCAGGATGCGCCGGCGCGCGGAAATTTTCGATTCAAGGCATCGGGCATCTCGACACCACCACGTTCCGCCGCCTGATCGGCACCCCACAATATATGTGCGCGGGCGAGTTGAGACTTCAGAGCCGGAATCAGCGTCTGCGGCAACATCACCGCACGATCTTTGCCGCCCTTGCCTTCGCGCACGATGATCGCGCCGCGCTCAAACTCGACATCCTTCACCCGCAAACGCAAGCCTTCGCTGATACGCATTCCGGTGCCGTAAAGTAATTGCGCGAGAAGCCTGTATTCGCCTTCCATCAAGTCGAAAATATTTGCGACTTCTTCGCGGGAAAGTACGACGGGTAGGCGTTTGCGCGTCTGCGGCCGGCCAATCTCCGTCATCCATGGCAGATCGATCGCAAGCACCTTGCCGTAAAAGAACAACAATGCGCAGAGTGCAACCTTATGGGTGGACGCCGATACTTTCCGCTCGTTCACGAGCCATGAAAGAAACGCCTCCACTTCCGGCCCGCCCATTTCATTTGGGTGCCTTCGCCCATGAAATCGAATGAAAAATCGTACCCAGTAAACGTAAGCGTCCTCGGTTCTAATACTGTAGTGAAGGTAACGAATGCGTTCACGCAACTGATCCAGTACCTTTTTTGACGCTAATAGGGGAAGCAATGGGTTGCTGTTTTTCACATGAATTTAATACTGTGTAAATATACAGTCTACGGCAACTTCTCCCAAGAAACAAGCGGCATTCGATGAGGTTGGCGGCGGCGAGTTAAACTGACAGCTTGCCGCGTTAATATGCAAAACTGTCAACTTAAATACAAGTTGAACTAAACCGCTAACGCGGTGGCGTGTCTTTCGAGGCGGCCACCGCGTTTTTCATGTTGCACTGCGCATTGACAGGCGCGGGTGCAAGGCACTTCTTCTGGGGCTGGGGAATGTTCCCC
>JANPBQ010000351.1:0-2257 GCA_031430555.1 Betaproteobacteria bacterium | reverse complement strand
AGCGGCGCAATTCACCTTATGCCAGCCATGACTGCGAGGCGCGGCAAAATATCCCCACCGACTACACGCCGGAGTTGCTTCCACCCTTACCCGTTACCCCGCGTAAGATTTATGTGAAAACTATCTAACCGAACAGTATTGCTGTCAGTCTTGCAATATCGAAACCTTCTCAAGTTGCAAATTTGCAGGTCCTCGTATTTGACCCAATCCTTCCTCCGTCCCCTATCTTTCGTGCCCCAATTCTTCCGGCAGTTGTCGGCTCTTGACCGATCCCTAGCCGATTTGCACCAACGCCATCGCCAACACCACCGCCACATGCACCGCCTCGCGCGCGGCACCATCGGCGATCTGGTGGCGGCAACTGGTGCCGTCGGCGATGATCAGCGTTTCCCGATTGGCGCCACGCACGGCAGGCAACAACGACAAGTTGCCCATCTCCATCGATACATCGAAATGCGCCGCTTCATAGCCAAACGCACCCGCCATGCCGCAGCAGCTCGATTCGACCGTTGTCGTGTTGAGTTCCGGTATCCATGACAACACTTCTTCGACCGCGCTCATCTGGCCGAAGGCTTTCTGGTGACAATGGCCGTGCAGCAGCGCCTGCTTCGCGGCGATCGGTTGCAAGGCAAGCGTCGCGGGATCGAAGCGCCCCGCCGTTTTTTCGCGCACCAGAAACTCTTCGAACAAGAACGACTTCGCGGCGAGGCGTTCGCTTTCTTCGCCGGGAATCATCGACATGAATTCGTCGCGCAGTGTCAACAAACAAGAGGGTTCGAGACCGATGATTGGCACACCCCGATCCAGGTAGGGTTTCAGGGCGGCCATCGTGCGGCGCGCTTCTTTCTTGGCCTCATCGACCATGCCGGTGGCGAGAAACGTTCGACCGCAGCAGAGTGGCCGCTCGCCCGTCGCGCCGCCGATCAAATCGACGTTGTAGCCCGCCTTGTGCAACACGATCGAGGCCGCCTCGGCGCTGATGCCGGGAAAAATATTGCTCGGCCCTTCGAAATAGTTGGTGAAGGTATCGACCCACAGCACCACATCGCGTTCCGGGCCAAAGTAGGTGTCGGATTTCTCCGCCTTGGCTCGGCGCATCGCTTTTTGCCAGCGCGCGGCACCAATCGATGACAGCAACGGTCTCCTCCACAAGGGCAATTTTCTCCGCGCCGAAAAGCCGGTCAATGCCTCGCCCAGCCACGCCGCACCTGGAATGGAGTTTCGCAGGTTCAGAAGCCAGCCAAAGGCCCATGCGTGCGGCGCAAAGCGCGGCAGGTACGCGACGAGCTTGTCGTGCAGCGTGTGGCCGTGGCGGGCCTTGTACTGATGCTGGAACTCGATTTTCATCTTCGCCATGTCGACACCCGTGGGACATTCGCGCTTGCAGCCCTTGCAACTGACGCACAGATCCATCGCGTCTTTGACGATGTCCGAGGTAAACGCATCCGGGCCGAGTTGCCCTGAAATGGCAAGGCGCAGGGTATTGGCCCGGCCGCGCGTGAGATGTTGCTCATCGCCCGTGGCGCGATAGCTGGGGCACATCGTGCCGACATCGAATTTGCGGCAATGGCCGTTGTTGTTGCACATTTCCACGGCACCACTGAATCCGCCCCATTCCGACCAATCCAGTGCGGTCGCGAATTTTTTCGCTTCATAACCCGGCTGAAAGCGGAACAGCGAACGATCATCCTGCTTGGTCGGATTGACAATCTTGCCGGGATTCATCAAACCTTTCGGATCGAACAGCGACTTGATTTCACCCAGCGCCGCCGTCAAACGCGGGCCAAAAAACGGCGCGATCCATTCGCTGCGCACCAAGCCGTCGCCATGTTCGCCGGAATAGGTTCCCTTGTATTCGCGCACCAATTGCGCGGCTTCTTCGGCGATGGCGCGCATCTTCACGGCACCATCGCGGCGCATGTCGAGTATCGGCCTCACATGCAGCGTGCCCACGGAGGCATGCGCGTACCAAGTGCCTTTGGTGCCGTGCCTTTCGAACACTTCCGTGAGCCGGCGCGTGTAATCGGCGAGATGTTCCAGCGGCACACAACAATCCTCGATGAAACTCACCGGCTTGCCGTCGCCCTTCATCGACATCATGATATTGAGGCCCGCCTTGCGGACGTCCCACAAGGCCTTTTGTGCGTTGGCATTGCTCATCTTCACGACGGAATTCGGCAAACCCAAATCTCCCATCAATTGCACAAGATCGTCTAGCTTGCTCAGCAGGGGTGCGTGCTCGTCACCCGCGAATTCC
>JANPBQ010000350.1:0-4928 GCA_031430555.1 Betaproteobacteria bacterium | reverse complement strand
CTGATGACGCACTGGCAGGTCAATCGCACTTTCCCGCGCGACATGCTGGCCGCAATTGATCGGGCAATCAAAGCGAGCGAGATCGCACATGTCGGCGAAATTCGCTTCGCGGTGGAAGGTGCCCTGGACGGCGCGGCGCTTCTCAAAGGGCAATCCGCAAAGGCGCGTGCGCTTGAAGTCTTTTCACAACTGCGCGTGTGGGATACGCAACACAACAATGGTTTGCTGATTTATCTCTTGCTCGCGGATCGGCACGTTGAGATCGTTGCCGATAGGGGGATACACGAAAAGGTCGGCACGGCGGAGTGGGAAGGCATTTGCCGAAAAATGGAAATGGCTTTCAAGCAAGCCAACTACGAGGGTGGCGTCGTCATCGGCATTCAGGCGGTCACGCAACTTCTTGCAAAACACTTTCCCGCCTCTGCTGCGGGGCGCAATGAATTGCCGGACAAACCGGTGTTGTTGTAGCTCGATGGATAAACCAGCGAGCCAATTTTTTAATTTAACAAGGAGATAAATCATGGATTACGTGGGCGGACATTTCTGGGGCATGCATTTTTTCTGGTGGCTGTTCTGGGTCGCGGCAATCATGTTGCTATTTTCGCCGATGACACCGGTTTCGACCGGCCGCCGCCGTGAATCGCCACTTCAAGTATTGCAACGACGCTATGCGGCAGGTGAGGTCTCGACCGCGGAGTATGAGGAACGCAAAACCGTGCTTGAGCGCGATACCGGAAACGCGAAGTAGCGGAATCCAGGTATTGAGGGCAGCGTGAATATTCATACGTTGCATCGCTGCCCAATTACTTTCGCACGTTGTGTCGGCGGCGATTCAATGCGCGATAACAGTTTACGAAGCAATTTCGATTCAATCTTTAGGAAAGAGGTATCACGATGCAAACGGAAATTTTGAATGTAACGGGCATGACTTGTGGCGGATGTACCGGCAGTGTCACGAACGCGCTGAAAGGCGTTGATGGCGTTAGTGACGTAAAGGTTTCGCTCTCGACCGGCGAAGCCACGGTGCAATACGACGAGCGGCGGGCATCGCCAGATCAATTGAAATCAGCGGTGAAGGGCGCGGGATATGGCGTGGATGCCACCAACAAGGCACAGAAGCCTCAGGCCAAGAGCGGCTGCTGCGGTTAATTCACTCGTTCGGATAAGGAGCAAATCGTGGAATGGTTTTCACAAAACTGGGTGTGGGTGCTGTTCGCCGTCGGGATGGTCGCAATGCATATGTTCGGTCATGGCGGGCATGGCGGGCACGGGAGGCACGGCGGTGGCGACGGTACTCCTGAGATCGCACGCAAAGGCAGTGTGCAGCCTACTTCGGAACAAAACCCGAAACATCATCACTGACCCGTAGCCGTTTATTTTCCCGATGGAGGAAACGAAATGTTGAATATGAAACTCGTGACTTGGTCCTTGGCAATTTGGACCGCGTTTTCGTTTGTGTTTTGCGTCGTCTACGGCCTGCTCACGCCGCCCGGCGTCCACATGTATGCGTTTCTTCAGCAGGTATTGCCGGGATACGAATCACACAGTTGGCGGGGCTTTTTCGTTGGCTTGATCCAGAGTTTCCTCTATGGCGCGTACGCGGGCCTCGTCTACGTCCCCGTTTACAATTTTCTGCATCGCAAGTGGGTACGGCAATAGGCGGAGAGTGGTGCTCGACCTCCCTCCCTTGACCATCCGTCCAATTTGAAACCGACCGTTAAATCAACGCTGTGTTCGCTCACGCACAGACCTCGACAGTATGCCTGCGTAGCTTCGGATCAACGCTTCCGTCAGTCCATCGAATTTCTTTTAGATCCGCAATTTCCGCAAAAGCGGATCGCAGTATTTGCGCAAGCAGCCCAATCGGTTGCGCAAAGTAGTGCCGGCATTACCCTGCATTCGTGCGTACGCATCGGACAGGGATTACTTATCCACCTAGAAAGGTAACGCAATGAAACTCATCAATAGGCTAGCAATTTCGATGGTCGCAGTATCACTGTTGGCTGCACCCGCTGTATTCGCAGCGGACCCGCCCCATAAGATGAACATGAACCAATTCATGAAGGAGTGCGACATGGATCACGACGGGATGATGTCCAAAGCCGAGATGTTGGCTCACATGGAAAAGATGTTCGACAAGATGGACACAAAAAAGACGGGCAAGCTCGACAAGAAGCAGACCGAACTGTTCTTAAAGCAGTTCAATACGATTAGCCCTGGCTGATCGCCGATGGATTGTCGTCCTGGACAACGCAACGGGAGACTGGCCACTTTTTTGGCGGATCAGTCTCCCGATGCGGCACGCACGTTCCGCGTTTTGTTGAGACTTTCTCGATGAGTTGATTGGCCGTTTCCTTTGCGGCGCTTAGTCGGGGCTCGCCGTTGTACCCATTTACAATTTTCTGCATCGCAGGTGAGTGGGCAACTTCGATGAGTAAGAATCTTTAAAACGGCCAGCTCGCGAAGTGACCCGGTGTAACGAAAGTTTTTGAGTGGCAAATAAACAACATAAGGAGTCAACATGAAAACGAGCGTCATGGAAGTGCACGACATGCTTTCGGTATTGAGCGTGGATGGAGTGGAAAAGCGCATCGGTGAAGTGCCGGGTGTTGAAAGCGTCACGGTGAACCACTCTGCAGGAAGCGCCACGGTGCGCTACGACGAAACGCGACTCAATATCGCCGATATCAGGTCGGACGTGCGGCAGAGCGGCTATGAAGCAGACGCGGCTGGCGCGGCCTCGAAAGGCAACGGACATGCTGGTCACATGACGCATGATGCGCATCCCGCAACGTCGGCACCTCCGCAGCCGAAGCCTGTCTCTGCGGCAGGTGCTGCGACACCCACCGCATCTGATGCCACATCCACGCCAACGTCTGCTGCGCCGGACGCTGTTCCCGACGCCAAGGCCAATGCTGCAACCACGCCTGCCGCTTCAGGCGGCGACGAAGCACCCGGCAAACCGGTGCCGGGTTAAGGCTTTACACGTTTGCGCAGTTGCTTAAACGAGCGCGGTGCTACCTCGAAAAAATGCACTTGGCTTTTGACCCAGCCACTTTGAATGGGTCAACGAAATCCACGCAGGAGAACGACATGATCGTTGCGACTGATTCAAAAGGAAGCACCAGCGGTTTACCACAATCATTGAAGACAGCGCAGGCGGCAATCCATCTCCCGGAAGTTCAACAGATGCTGCGCAGACTTGCCGAACACAAACTCGGCATCTTCATGCCGCATATGCATGCGCCGCAAACCGGCGAATTCGAGTCACTTGCCGATGATGTTATTCAAGTCGAATCCGGTTTGGAGGTGTCCTTTCGATCGGTAGAAGAAATCGCCAACCACGCCAACCGCTTTCTCCCGGTGGCATGGTGCTGGCGTGAAGGCGCATCAACACCCACCGCAGTGTGCGAGATGGACGAAGAGAAAGAGGACGACGAGGACGATACCAAGCGAAGTATCAAACACAAGATGTAATCGCGATGAAAACGAGCGTCATCAATGTGCGCGACATGTTGTCGGTGTTGAGCGTGCTCGGTGTGGAAAAGCGCATCGGCGAGGTGCCGGGTGTGGAAAGCGTGACGGTAAATTTCGCCGCGCGAAACGCGACCGTGCGATACGACGAAACCCGTCTCGAGATCGCCGACATCAAGTCAGCGGTTCGCCAAAACGCGCATGAGTCTGCCGCGTCCGCTGGCGGGGATCACAAAGACCACACAGCATCGGGAGGATCGGGCGCGCCGCTTGCAACGCCCGGGCCGGCCACCGCGCCTCCGCCCGATGTACGGAAATCCGCTCCGAATGTTGCTGCCGTCACCGCTCCTGCGGGCGATGGACCGCAAAAAAACACGGCACTAGGTACGGCACCGTCAACACCGCCATTCGATGCACCGAAAACTCCCCCAGACGCTTCAGCCGATGTCTCCGGGGATGCACCCCAGACACTGGTGGCAAAAATCGTCGACTGGCTGACCCCGGAAGCCCCGGCTGCTCCTGCGGTCGAGGGACAAGAAGGTAAAACGGTGCCGAACGCGGTACCGTCAACAACCGTACCCGCTGCATCGAAAGGCGCGCCGCCGGCGCACACCGGCGCTGGCCACGCAGGCCATGAAGGGCATGAAGGGCAAGAAGGAAATAAAGCGCCGGGCGCGCAATCCGCCATGTCCTCGGACATGGCGCACGAGATGGGGCACGACGGTATGGACTTGGCTGCCATGGTTCGCGACATGCGCAACCGCTTCTGGATATGTCTGATATTTACTATCCCCATTTTTGTCTACGCACCGATGGGTGGCATGTTCGAGCCGCCCGCACCGCCGTTCGGACTGGAGCTCAACCTGTGGCTGTTCTTCTTCGCAAGCGCCGCCGTTCTTTATCCGAGCTGGCCGTTCTTCGTCTCCGCCTGGCGTGCGCTCAAGAAGGGCACGCTGGGCATGGCGGCGCTGATCGTATTGAGCGTCGGCACCGGTTACCTGTTCAGTGTGGGCGCGACATTCTTCTTCAAAGAGGGCGGGCAATTCTTTGAAGCGGTCACCGTTCTGCTGGTGTTCATTCTGCTTGGCCACTGGCTGGAAATGCGCGCCCGCGCGGGCGCATCGTCCGCCATCAAGGCGTTAATGAATCTCACGCCCGCGAAGGCCTCGGTCATCCGCAACGGTGTCGAAGTTGAAGTGCCGACATCCGAGGTGTTGGCCGGCGAGATCGTCGTCATCCGTCCGGGAAATAAAATACCGGTTGATGGCACGGTGGAGACCGGCGAATCTCTGGTCGACGAATCCATGCTCACGGGCGAATCGATGCCGGTGCAGAAGGGGCCGGGCACCACCGTGATCGGCGCGACCATCAACAAAAGCGGCAGCTTTCGCTACAAGGCGACCAAGGTGGGTGCCGACTCGGCGCTGGCGCAGATCGTAAAGCTGGTGCAGGAG
>JANPBQ010000349.1:0-3635 GCA_031430555.1 Betaproteobacteria bacterium | reverse complement strand
TGAAACCACTGGTTTGTCGAGCCTGGTCGTAATTGATCCGAAGCGTCGCGGCACGGCCGCATCCAAGGGCTTGCGTCCCGCCGTCAAGCTGATTGACGCCAAGGGCAAGGAAATCAAGCTGGCGGGCTCGGATTCGCCGGTAAACATCACTTTCCAGATCAGCGCCATTATCACGGTGAAAAATGGTCAGCAGGTGGGAGTTGGCGAAGTGATGGCGCGTATCCCGCAGGAGTCCTCCAAGACCCGCGACATCACCGGCGGTTTGCCGCGTGTGGCGGAATTGTTCGAGGCGCGGTCACCAAAGGATGCGGGGCTGCTCGCGGAAATCACCGGCACCGTGTCGTTCGGCAAGGACACCAAGGGTAAACAGCGTCTGGTCATCACCGACTTCGATGGCGTGGCGCATGAGTACCTGATCCCGAAAGACAAACATGTCACGGCGCACGATGGACAAGTCGTAAACAAAGGCGAGACCATCGTCGATGGCCCGTCGGATCCGCACGATATTCTTCGCCTGCAGGGTATGGAGGCGTTGGCTCGCTACATCACCGACGAAGTCCAGGACGTGTACCGCTTGCAGGGCGTGAAGATCAACGACAAGCACATCGAAGTGATTGTTCGTCAGATGCTGCGCCGCGTATCGATTGTCGACAACGGCGACACTCGATTTATTCCGGGTGAGCAGGTGGAACGTGCCGATGTGCTGGGTGAAAATGACCGGGTACTGAAAGAAGGCAAAAAGCCGGCCGTTTACCACTACATGTTGCTGGGCATTACCAAGGCCTCGTTGTCGACGGATTCGTTCATTTCGGCGGCCTCTTTCCAGGAAACCACGCGGGTCCTTACCGAAGCCGCCATCATGGGCAAACGCGACGATCTGCGGGGTCTCAAGGAAAACGTTATCGTTGGCCGACTGATTCCTGCCGGCACCGGGCTTGCATACCATCGCGCACGCAAGAAAACATCGCCGCGCCAGCAGCAATCCAGCGGGATCAGCTTCGGGTTTGAAGAAGCCGAGACCGCAATCGAGACTGAACAAGTCGCCTAACTGCTTGTACTGGTTAAGAAAGAATCCCCTTCACTGAATCCCCTTCACTGGTTGACAGTGGAGGGGAAAATTTCTTATAATCGCAGGCTGTCCACAATTTCCCGACGATTCTTTTCGTTTTGAAATTGCTCAGACATGAATTACCCGATTTATTGCAGTAGAAACAACCTGTAAATGAACCCGAAACCACGACAGTATTGGGTTTCGAGCAGGAAACAATCCAGCCATTGAGTAACCGAACGGACCAAACGGGATATTAGCGATGCCAACCATTAATCAACTTCTGCGCAAACCGCGCGCAAAGGTCAAGACCAAGAGCAAAGTGCCGGCAATGCAGAATTGCCCGCAAAAGCGCGGCGTCTGCACGCGCGTGTACACCACCACTCCGAAGAAGCCGAATTCGGCCTTGCGGAAAGTGTGCAAAGTCCGCCTCACCAATGGCTTCGAGGTTATTTCGTATATCGGTGGCGAAGGCCACAATCTGCAAGAGCACTCGGTGGTGCTGATCCGTGGCGGTCGCGTCAAGGATCTACCCGGCGTGCGCTATCACACCGTGCGCGGCTCGTTGGATACGGCTGGCGTGAAAGACCGCAAACAGTCGCGCTCCAAGTACGGCGCAAAAATGCCAAAAGCCGGCGCTGCGAAGTAGTCTGCATTCGCCTTGCGTCAACATATTCTGAATTGATAGGAAAACAATCATGCCTCGTCGTCGCGAAGTCCCCAAACGCGAAATTCTGCCGGATCCGAAATTCAAAAGCACGGAGATCGCCAAGTTCGTCAACGTATTGATGAAAGCCGGCAAAAAATCCGTCGCCGAGCAGATCATTTATCGTGCGCTTGACCAGATCGCGAAGAAATCCGGCAAGGATGCCGTCGAGATTTTCAATGCGGCCATCAGCGCTGTTCGGCCGATGGTAGAGGTGAAGTCGCGCCGCGTCGGTGGTGCCAACTATCAAGTGCCGGTCGAAGTGCGTCCCGTGCGCCGCACCGCGCTTTCCATGCGCTGGATTCGTGAAGCCGCTCGCAAGCGCGGTGAAAAATCGATGGGTGCGCGTCTCGCCGGTGAATTGATGGATGCCGCCGAAGGCCGTGGCTCCGCGATCAAAAAGCGCGAAGAAGTTCATCGCATGGCTGAGGCGAACAAAGCATTTGCCCACTATCGCTTCTAGATTTTCGAATTTTGCTCCGCCAGGCCCAAGAGGTTCGCGGGGCCTGACTGAAGGGTACTATCGTGGCTCGCAAGACCCCCATCGAACGCTATCGAAATATCGGTATTTCCGCGCATATTGACGCGGGCAAAACGACGACCACCGAACGTATCCTGTTCTACACCGGCGTCAACCACAAAATCGGCGAAGTGCATGATGGGGCAGCCACCATGGACTGGATGGAGCAAGAGCAGGAGCGCGGCATCACGATCACGTCCGCCGCGACTACTTGCTTCTGGAAGGGCATGGCCGGCAACTATCAAGAGCATCGCATCAATATCATTGATACCCCGGGTCACGTCGATTTCACCATTGAAGTTGAGCGTTCCATGCGTGTCCTCGATGGCGCGTGCATGGTTTATTGCGCTGTGGGTGGTGTACAGCCACAGTCAGAAACCGTTTGGCGTCAGGCCAACAAGTACAAGGTTCCGCGTCTTGCATTCGTGAACAAAATGGATCGCACGGGCGCCAACTTTTTCAAAGTGCACGATCAAATGCGTGCGCGCTTGAAGGCGAATCCGATTCCGCTGCAAGTCCCCATTGGTGCGGAAGAGAATTTTAAAGGCCTGGTCGATCTGATCAAGATGAAGGCGATTGTCTGGAGCGAGGAAGACAAGGGCGTCACGTTTACCTACGGTCCGATTCCGGCCGAGATGGAAGCCGTTTGCGCGGAATGGCACAACAAGATGGTTGAAACAGCTGCCGAAGCAAACGAAGAATTGATGAACAAATATCTTGAGGGCGGCGTGCTGTCCGAAGATGAAATCAAGGCCGGCATTCGCGAGCGCACGATCAAGTGTGAAATCGTGCCGATGTTGTGCGGCTCGGCATTCAAGAACAAAGGCGTTCAGGCGATGCTGGACGCAGTGATTGATTTCATGCCGGCACCGACGGACATTCCGCCGGTGAAATGCATGGACGAGAATGATCAGCCGACCACGCGTCGCGCGGATGACTCCGAGAAATTTTCGGCGCTGGCATTCAAACTGATGACCGATCCCTTCGTCGGCCAGTTGACCTTTGTGCGCGTCTATTCGGGCATTTTGGCCAAAGGCGACACGGTATTCAATCCAATCCGTAGCAAGAAGGATCGCATCGGTCGTATCGTGCAGATGCACGCCAATAACCGCGTCGAGATTGACGAGATTCGTGCCGGCGATATCGCCGCCTGTATCGGCATGAAGGATGTGACCACTGGTGAAACGCTATGTGATCCGGATGCCATCGTCACGCTCGAGCGGATGGTATTTCCTGAGCCGGTGATTTCGCAGGCCGTTGAACCGAAGACCAAGGTTGACCAGGAAAAAATGGGTATGGCATTGAGCCGTCTAGCGCAGGAAGATCCGTCTTTCCGCGTACGTACGGACGAAGAATCTGGC
>JANPBQ010000348.1:0-2050 GCA_031430555.1 Betaproteobacteria bacterium | reverse complement strand
CGCAATTCGCCGATTGGATTTTTTGTCTGGTGCGTACCGCGAGCGAAGGCCGTCCGCAGCAGGGAATTTCTTTCCTGTTGATCAACATGAAATCGCCCGGCGTGAGCGTGCGGCCGATAATCATGCTCGATGGCGAACACGAAGTGAACGAGGTGTTCTTCGACAACGTTGAAGTACCCGTTGCCAATCTGGTCGGTGAAGAAAACAAGGGCTGGACTTGCGCGAAGTTTCTGCTCTCGCATGAGCGCACCGGATTGAATCTGGTCGCCGTGGGAAAATTGCTGATGCGCCGTCTGCAGCGCGTTGCGCGCGAAGAAATGGCCGACGGTAAACCGTTGATCGACGACTTCCGTTTTCGTGATCGCCTCGCGCAATGCGAGATGGAATTGATGGCGCATGAAATGACCTTGCTGCGCACATTGGCCGCGATGGCCAAAAGCGGCGCGCCAGGACCTGAGGCCTCCATCCTGAAAATTCGCGGCACGGAAATTTGTCAGGCGATTTTCGAATTAACGTTGTATGCCTACGGCCCCGAAGCGCTGGCCGATTTACCCGAAGCGCTGGATCCCGATTGGCAGGGCGAACCCGTGGGTGCCGCCTACACACCCATGGCCGCCGGCGATTATTTCAATATGCGCAAACTGAGTATTTTCGGCGGCTCAAATGAAATTCAACGAAACATCGTCGCTCAGCATGTGCTGGGTTTGTAACGGAACCGGGAGCTGAAATGGAATTTTCACTCAATCCAGAACAACAACAACTCAACGATTCGCTGCGGCGCTATCTCGACAAGACCTACACGTTTGACACGCGCCGTCAGCAGGTGAAATCGGGTGCGCCTTTCAGCGATAAACATTGGCAGGCGTTCGCCGAATTTGGATTGCTCGGCATCGGCATGCCGGAAGAATACGGCGGCCTGGGCGCAACCGAAAACGCGGCCGAAGATACGATGGTCGTGATGGAGTGTTTCGGTCACTCGCTGGTCGTGGAGCCGTATTTATCGACCGTGATCCTGTGCGGCGGCCTGGTGCGCGATCTGGGCGCGCCATCGCAATGTGCTGCGTTGTTGCCGGACATGGTGGCGGGTGGAAAGACGCTGGCGCTGGCCGCGTTTGAGCGCGCCGGACGCTATCAACTGAGTCATGTTTCCACGACCGCACGCCGCGATGGCGACGGCTACGAACTCAACGGCGTCAAAAGCGTTGCGCTTAACGCCGATTCGGCGGATACGCTGATCGTCTCCGCGCGGACACGGGGCGGCGTGGGTGAGGAAGATGGCATCTCCCTGTTTCTGGTCGGCCATGACACGGCCGGACTCGCGCGGCGCGCCTATCCCACCTTTGATGGATCGCGCGCGGCACAGATCGAATTGAAAGACATCCACGTTGGCGGAGCTGCGATGCTGGGGCCGGAACACAACGCATACGCAGCACTTGAGCACGCGATCGATCGCGGCATTGCCGCAATGTGCGCGGAAGCCGTCGGCGCGATGGATGCACTGGTCGCGCAAACATTGGAATACCTGAAAACCCGCAAACAATTCGGCGTCGCCATTGGCACGTTTCAGGCGCTGCAACACCGCATGGTGGATATGTTCATCGCGGCCGAGCAGGCGCGATCGATCACGATGTTGGCGACACTGAAAGTCAATTCAACGAATGTAGCTGAGCGCCGCCGCGCCGTGGCCGCCGCGAAATCGCTGGTCGGTCAATCTGCTCGGATGGTTGGGCAACAGGCGGTGCAGTTGCACGGCGGCATGGGCGTGACCGATGAATTGCCGATTAGCCATTATTTCAAGCGCCTGACGGCGATCGATTTGACTTTTGGCGACGCACATTATCATCGCGGGCGGTTGGGCGAGATGTTGGCGCTTGCGGAATAGCGAGTGTCGTGCAGGCCTGCCGCAATATTATTCGCATACTTAAAATATTCCGTTCGCCCTGAGCTTGTCGAAGGGCGAACGGAAAATAACTAAGCAGTTTTGGGGCCTCCTGCCGAATTGTGTAATCTTCATCATGTCGTCACTGCCCAAACCCTACGCACCCCGCCG
>JANPBQ010000347.1:0-18935 GCA_031430555.1 Betaproteobacteria bacterium | reverse complement strand
GAGATGACCAAGACGATTCAGGCCGACCGCGGCACCATCGACAAGTACATTGGCGACGCGATCATGGCGTTCTGGGGTGCTCCTTTGCGGGACGAAAAACACGCGGAGCATGCGTTGCACTCCGCATTGGAAATGCAGCGGCAGACCAAAGCGATCGGGCCAGATTTTGTCAAACGTGGCTGGCCGAAACTGGAAATCGGCGTCGGCCTCAACTGCGGCATGATGAACGTCGGCGACATGGGCTCAACCTTCCGGCGCGCCTACACAGTTCTGGGCGACGCGGTGAATCTGGCGTCTCGCCTCGAGGGGCTTACAAAAGAGTACGGCGTGGGCATTCTGGTCTCGGAGAACATTGTCAAATCGGTGCCGAGTGTGGTGTACCGCGAGGTCGACCGGGTGCGCGTCAAAGGCAAGCTCGAACCGATTTCGATTTTCGAACCCGTTGGTGTCAAAGGCGACGTCGTCGATCAAATGCTTGATGAGATCGACCGCTTCCACCGCGCGCTCGATAAATACCGCCAGCAAAATTGGGACGATGCCGAGACGGTACTGGTGAAACTCTCCGAGGCCGACCCGAAGCGCAAGGTCTATCAGGTGTATATCGACCGCGTGCAGAATCTGCGCGCGAAACCGCCGGGCGCGAATTGGGACGGGGTGTTTACGTTCACCACCAAGTAATTTCGAATCCCGAGAAACTGAACGTGTCATCCCCGGATCAAGTCCGGGGATGACACGATTTTTTTATACACCGCGAAAACGATGATCACCTACCCCCACGAAATCCCCCCGGCTCCGGGTGAATCCATCCGCGTCGCCGACGGCATTTTCTGGATCCGCATGCCGCTGCCTTTCGCGTTGGATCACATCAATCTGTGGTTGCTCGAAGACGACGATGAAACCGGCCCCGGTTGGACCATTGTCGATACCGGCTACGGTGTTGCCGAAACGCACGCGCTGTGGGAACGCCATTTCGCGGAAACCATGGCGGGCAAGCCGGTCAAACGCATCATCGTCACGCACTATCACCCCGACCACGTCGGTTGCGCCGCGTGGCTTCATGAGCGAACCAGTGCGCCGGTATGGATGACCGCCACTGAATTCTTGTCTGCACACGCGGCGGCCGATGACGCTGCCGGCTTTGATCGGGAAAATTCTGCCCGGCTATTTCTGGAACACGGCCTCGGCAAGGTGCGCCCGGATTTCGCCATCGCACAACAAGCGCGCAACACCGCATACAAGCGCGGCGTGCCGACGGCACCGAGGCAATACATGCGCATCATGGATGGCGATCTCATTCGCATCGGCAGGCGCGAGTGGCGGATCATCACCGCGTTTGGCCACGCGCCGGAGCACGCGACGCTGTTTTCGGCCGGCGACGGCATTCTGATTTCCGGCGATCAAGTGTTGCCGCGAATTACCACCAACGTGAGCGTGTGGGGCAATCAACCCGAATCGAATCCGTTGAAATTGTTTCTCGATAGCTTCGATAAATTCGCGGCGCTGCCGGCGGATGCATTGGTGCTGCCATCGCACGACCGCGTGTTCACCGGCTTACATGGTCGCATCGCGCAACTGCATGCGCATCACACAGAGCGTCTGGGCGAACTGGAGGCGGCGATCGATACGCCTAAGTGCGCAGCGGAAATCCTGCCGGTCTTGTTTCGCCGCCCGCTCAACGATCATCAGTTGGTATTCGCCATTGGCGAGGCGATCGCGCATTTGCATTTTCTCTGGCGCGCGGGTCGCGCCAAAAGGACGTATGGCGAAGACGGGATTTACCGATTCCAGTCAGTCGCGCCATAGTTTTTCAATAAACCGTTATGCCGTCGCCTTTTCCAGTCGATAACCAAAATTGTAGATTGGCGTAAGGCGCAGGCCGCGTGCTGGGCCAAGATCGAGTTTCTTCCGGACACGGCTGACATGCGTATCCACAGTTCTCGACTGAATATCCGCCTGATGGCCCCACACGCTTTCGGAAATATGGCCGCGCGACAACAACATGCCGATGTTGCGGAACAGGAACAAGGTCAGGTCGTACTCCTTGTCGGTGAGTTCGACGGCGACATTGTCGACGCTCACGACGCGGTTGACGAGGTCGACGCGGTAAGGCGGCATCTCAAAAATTTCCGCTTCCGGCTCCCGGGGACGCACGCGCCGATGCAACGCATCCACGCGCGCAAGCAATTCCCCGCGTCGCAACGGTTTCACCATGTAATCGTCGGCACCCGCCGCCAGTATCGAGACGATATCCTGTTCGGAATCGCGGCCAGTGGCGAACAGCACCGGCACCGTCGAGTGATTTTTTTCGCGCAACCATTTCAGCACTTCGTCGCCCGCCATGTCCGGCACCTGCCAATCCAGCAGGAACAAGTCGAAGCTCTCGCGCGTGGCCTCGCGGACGATGGCCTTGCCTGACGCGAAATGATGGACAGTGTGGCCCCCGCCTTCCAGCCAGAGTTGCATGGCCGCCGCGACGTCGAGATCGTCCTCCAGCATGGCAATCCGCACTTAACCCCTCCGATTCAGTTTTATTGTTTTGTCATTGTAAATCCAATGGCCCGCCTGCATGCTAAATGCCCAAAAAAGCTCAGCAAAGTTCGCGCATCGCCTTTTCCAGCCCGGCGACCGTCATCGGATACATCCGATCCTCCATGAGTTCGCGCGCGATCTTGATCGATTGCGTCCACAGCCATTGCGATTCCGGCGTTGGGTTGATCCATACGGAGTGCCGATAGAAATCGGTCATGCGCTTCAGCCAGATTGCGCCGGTTTCGTCGTTCCAGTGCTCGACGCTGCCACCGGGTTGCAGAATTTCATAGGGGCTCATGGTGGCGTCGCCGACGATGATCAATTTGTAGTCGGGACCGTACTTGTGCAGCACATCGAAGGTCGACAGTTTTTCGGCGTGACGCAGGCGATTGTTGCGCCACACGCCTTCGTAGATGAAATTGTGGAAGTAGAAATATTCCAGGTGTTTGAATTCGGTTTTGCACGCGGAAAAAAGTTCTTCGCAGCGGTGCACATAATCATCCATCGAACCACCGACATCGAGAAACAACAGCACCTTCACTTTATTGTGACGCTCCGGCACCAGCTTCAAATCCAGCCATCCGGCGTTGTGGGCGGTGGCGCGGATGGTGCCGTCCATGTCGAGCTCTTCCTCTGCCCCCTCGCGCGCGAACTTGCGCAATCGCCTGAGCGCCAATTGGATATTGCGAATGCCGAGCTCGACGTTGTCGTCGTAATCGCGGAAATTGCGCTGATCCCAAACTTTCACGGCGCTGCGATTACGCGATCCTTCCTGACCGATGCGAATGCCTTCCGGGTTGAAACCGTAAGCGCCGAACGGCGACGTGCCGGCAGTGCCGATCCACTTCGATCCGCCCTGATGCCGGCCTTTTTGTTCTTCAAGTCGCTTCTTCAGGGTCTCCATCAATTTGTCCCAGCCGCCGAGCGCTTCAATCTGCGCCTTCTCTTCTTCGCTCAATAATTTCTCGGCGAGTTTGCGCAGCCATTCTTCCGGGATATCCGCTGGCAATACGGCATCGAGAGATTGAACACCCTTGAAGTACGCGGCAAAGGCGCGATCAAATCGATCGAAATGCGTTTCATCTTTGACGAGACAGAGGCGCGAGAGATAATAAAAGTCATCGATGCTGCCGTGGATGACGCCTTTCTCCATCGCTTCGCACAGCGACAAATATTCTGTTACCGAGACCGGCAGGCCGCCTTGCTTGAGTGCGAGAAAGAAGTCGATAAGCATGAAGAGATAGGGACTATTGGGAACCAAATAACACAGACACAAACTGCGTCGTCCCCGCGAAGGCGGGGATCCAGTGCCTGTACAGCGAACGACGCTGGTTTCCCGCTTTCGCGGGAATGACGTTGTTTAACGATTGCGCTTCGACAGGAAAACCAACTTCTCAAACAAATGTACATCCTGCTCGTTCTTCAACAGCGCGCCATAAAGCGGTGGAATCAATTTCCCGGTGTCACCGGATTTGAGCGCCTCGGGCGAAATGTCTTCAGCGACCAGCAACTTGATCCAATCGAGCAGTTCTGAGGTCGAGGGTTTTTTCTTTAACCCCGGCATGTCGCGAATATCGAAGAACACCTCCAGCGCCTGCTTCAACAGATTTTTCTTCAAACCCGGGAAATGCACATCGACGATTTGTTGCATCGTGGCCGCATCAGGAAATCTTATGTAGTGAAAAAAACACCGCCGCAGAAACGCATCGGGCAATTCTTTTTCATTGTTGCTCGTGATGAAAATAATCGGCCGATGCCGGGCAACAATGGTTTCGCGGGTTTCGTAGCAATAAAATTCCATGCGGTCGAGCTCGCGCAACAAATCATTGGGAAATTCGATGTCGGCCTTGTCGATTTCATCGATCAGCAATACCACCTGCTCGGCCGAATCGAAGGCCTGCCAGAGCGTGCCTTTGGCGATGTAGTTCTTGATGTCCTTGACTTTCTCCTCGCCCAATTGCGAATCGCGCAGCCGTGAGACGGCGTCATACTCGTACAATCCCTGCTGCGCTTTGGTGGTCGATTTGATGTGCCATTGCAACAGTCGCTTGCCAAGCGCCTTGGCGACTTCCTCGGCCAGCATCGTTTTGCCGGTACCCGGCTCTCCCTTGATCAACAATGGCCGCTGCAACGTGACGGCGGCATTCACAGCCAACGTCAGATCATCGGTCGAGATATAGTTTTCACTGCCGGTAAACTTCATGATTAACCCGTTTTGAAAGGTGGCGCGTTAAAGCATTGAGGACGATCAAAACCGTTGAGGTCTAGATCGAAGTGATTATACGTTTTCAACCCAGGAGTCTTTCATGAAGCCACTCATGTTTCGAGCCACCGCCATCGCCACGCTGGTCGCCGGCCTATATGCGGTACAGGCCACAAGTCAAACCAGCGTTACCATCTATTCCAGCGCGCAACCCGGCAGCTTGTCCACCGCGACGTTTCAATCCGGCGGCGAAGGCATTTCCGTTCCCGGATACGCGATGGTCAAACAACAACGCGACGTCAAGCTCGACGCGGGTCGCACCATCATCCGAGTCTCGGACGTTCCCGCATTGATCGATCCGACCACGGTCGCGTTCGAGTCCCTGCTGGATCCCGCAGGCACGCGAGTGGTCGAACAAAATTTTGAATTCGACCTGACCAGCACCAACAAATTATTGCAAAAATATCTCGATCGCGAAGTCACCGTCGAGCAGGTGCGCGGACAAGGCGTCGAATCCATCACCGGCACCTTGATCGGCACGCAAGGCGGGCTGGTGCTGCGCGCGGGCGACGGCTCGATCCGCACCATCAATAGTTATTCTGGCGTGAAATTGAGCAGCCTGCCGGGCGGACTCATCAGCAAGCCAACGCTGGTCTGGGATATCGCCGCCACACGCGCCGGAACGCACCCTGCGCGCATGAGTTTTCAAACCGGCGGCATCACCTGGTGGACGGACTACAACTTGACCTTGAGCGAAGGCACCAATGCCAACGCTTGCAAGCTCGATGTGGGTGCCTGGGTGACGATCATCAACCAGAGCGGGGCCACGTTTGAGGACGCAAAACTGAAGCTGGTGGCGGGCGACGTGCAACGCGCGCGACCGCAGCCGCAATACGCGCCGGCGGCGATGGATCGCGGAATCGCGATGGCGTCAAAGGTCGAGGGTTTCGCCGAAAAAGCGTTCTTTGAATATCATCTCTATACGCTGAGCCGCCCGACCACGTTGCGCAACAATGCCACCAAGCAAATTGAATTGTTTCCGGCGGCGCGCGGCGTAAATTGCGAGAAGACGCTCCTCTATTACGGGCAAGCCAATCAATACCTGGGCAACTACGGCAGTCCGATGACGGACCGCAATTTCGGCAACCAGTCAAACAAGAAAGTCGATGTGTATTTGCGTTTCAAGAACCGCGAAGACAACCGCCTGGGCATTCCGCTGCCGGCCGGCAAAGTACGTGTGGCGAAACTCGACAGCGCCGATCAATCGCTGGAATTTATCGGCGAAGACTTGATCGATCACACCGCGAAAAACGAGACGCTGCAAATCAAACTCGGCAGCGCGTTCGATGTGGTCGGCGAGCGGCGTCAGGTTGAATATCGATACGACAGCAACGGCAAAGTGATTGAAGAGGAAATCGAAATCAAACTGCGCAACCAAAAAGACGAAGCCGTCACCGTGATCGCGAAAGAAAACCTCTATCGCTGGACATCATGGTCGATCATCAAGAAAACGCAGGAGTTCGAGAAGATCGACTCGCGCACGATTCACTTTCCAGTGCGGATCGCCAAGGGCGGCGAGGCGGTGATTAGATACACGATACGCTATACCTGGTAGCCCGCATAATGTATTGAAACTCTAGCACTGGTGAGGTTTTTCGGCGATTTATTGCCTGAAAGCCGCTCCAGTGCTAGTCTTTGTTGCAATGGCGGCTTCTATTGATCCGGCAACTAAATAAGTGGAAACCTTTCCTTTCCCCGCGAAGGCGGGGATCCAAGTTTCGATGCAAATCCACTCTCGATCTTAGGCCCCCGCCTTCGCGGGGGAAGGGAAATAATTGAGTCCCGTTAAACATCTTTAGTTGCCGGATCAATAGAAGCACCCGAAAAGCGTCGTTGGCTATTTCGACTTGGCCGTCGGCGTTCCAGCCGGTTTCACATCGCCAATTTCGATCAATGGCAATGCCTCGCCCAAACCACGGGCCACGGATTTCTCAATGAACGCTGTGAAGATGGCGGCGAGTTTTTCCGGCGGGATGCTATTCGCGACGTTGATCGCGGTCGCATTTTGATCATAGATGCGCTGAAAATCGTAGCGCGCACTTTGATCCAGCACTTTCAACGTCTTCGCGTCGAACACCCAGGTTTGCGTGTAGTTATACGGTGCCACATATTGCTTCGAGGATTTACCGGGTTTGCCGTCGGGCGTGATCGTTTCTTCACCATCGGCACCCATCACATCAATGCCTGCATCGTCTTGCAACTTGGCGCCTTCCAGCGGCTGCACATAAACGCCGATACCTTCCAGCTTGCTACCCATGCCCTTGCGTCCGGAGAACTGAAACTTGGGGGTGACGACAATGATGGTGTCCCATTCCTGACGTTGCGGAAATTTTTCGAGTGCGGCAAGCAACTTCCCCATCGCAACCTTTTCGCGATCAACCGGCCTTACGCCATCCATCTCCAGCGCATTCAAGCGCGCGAGAATGCGCTTGCTACCGGGGTCGCGTTGTTCGATCGCCCGATCAAGGCCTTTCAATACTGACGCGTTGATCGAATCATCCGGCAACTTCACGACTTGCCGCGAAAAGTTGTCAAGGATATTCGATCCCACCGATTGCTTTTGCGTCACATAGGTGAACTGATCGCCGACGGCGGATATGAGCATATAGACTTTCGGCTTCGGTGCAGCGACGGGATCAGCCGTGGACTGCGCGAAGCTGGCGGTGGTTGCCGCAAGCAGTCCCACCCCCGCGAAAATTATTGCGCCAAACTTTGTCATGTGTGTCCTTTGGTGTGTTCGATTATTGTCATTGCGCAAATCGTGTTGATTGGTTCCAATTCATTGCGTCCAGTCCATCCTGGTTGCGAATTCTCCAAGCCTCTTTTCCGAAGCGCCTGATTGCGCGAGCCAATCATCGTCGCGCCAAAAGATTGCGGCAATTGGAAACCGACAAAACGCCGTATGTGCGTCGTGAATCGAGAAAACTCCGGCACGACCGACCTCCTCAGGGTTTGAGTCACATTGGTGACTGACCGCCGCTGATGCCAACGTATCGCATTATCCCGTGCCGCAAGATTCTGGTGAGTGACAATTTGTCACGAAAAGGCAGTTGAAACCGGCATTGACGACGCGCCAATTGCCGTGAATCTATCGACGCGAGCCGCCCGCAACAAGGCGCACAAAATCGACTTGATAATTGGTAGCAAAGTGGTATCATAAATCCGCGGCCCTGCGAGTCGTCCAGTGTGCGACCACGAAGGCGTCAATAATATTTCAAAAATTGGGGGAAACATGCAATTTCGAAAAAGTCCACTTGCAGCAGCGGTTTCATTCGCACTTCTTGGCCTGTCGATTTCGGCTTCGCCACAATTGATCGCGCAGGTAACGCCTGCACCCGCAACGACAGACGCAAAAGCTGCGGAGGAGGCAAAGAAAGTCGAAGACGCCAAGAAGGCGGAAGCGGCGAAGAAGGTCGGTGCCGCCAGCATCGATCAAAAGGTCGACGCGGTGGTCGTGACCGGCATTCGCGCCTCCATCGAGCGTTCCATCGACGTCAAGCGCGATTCCAGCGCGAACGTCGAAGTCATCACGGCCGAAGACGTCGGCAAGATGCCCGACAAGAATCTCGCCGATTCGCTCCAGCGCCTCGTCGGCGTGGCGGTACGCACCGATTACGATGAAGCGGAAAAAGTTTCGCTGCGCGGCACCAACCCCGACATGAGCTTGATTCTATTCAACGGCCATACCGTGAGCGGCGGTGATTGGTACGTAGCCGATCAAGGCTCAAGCAGCCGCAGCACCAGTTTGAGTTTGATGCCCTCCTCGGTACTCAATCAGGCGATCGTTTACAAAACCTCGCAGGCCAATATCGCAGACGGAGGATTGGCCGGAACCATCAACGTGACCACACGCAAACCGCTCGATGAAGTAGCAAAATTCGGCGGTGTCGTCAGCGTAGGCGGCGTACACACCACATTGGCCGACAAGACCTCGGCAAATCTCAATGCGAGCGTCAACTGGAAAAATGACAACAACACGATTGGCGCAATTGGCCAGGTTTTCCAGGAAAAACGCTACATTCGTCGCGATACCGTTTCGCGGCTCGCCTACGGCACCAGCAGCGGCTGGGACGTGATCAATACTGCGACGATGAAAGGCATTACCGACGCGTCGCTCGCGGGGTCGGGATACACCGCCGCCGACTTGAACGGTGTGCGCATGCCGGGCAGCTTGAGTTCGGAATTTGTCGAAGGCGTGCGCGAT
Source organism: Betaproteobacteria bacterium (assembly GCA_031430555.1). Lineage (GTDB taxonomy): Bacteria > Pseudomonadota > Gammaproteobacteria > Burkholderiales > Usitatibacteraceae > UKL13-2. The sequence continues at coordinate 9,939 of JANPBQ010000347.1, read as the reverse complement.
CGCAAGGGCGGGATGTTCTCGCTGCAATATCGCCCCAACGATACCTGGGATATCACAGCGACCGGTTTCTATTCGTCGATGGATGCCAACAACTTTGGCCGCCTGACCGCAGGCGCCATCTACAGCATGCTGCTTGGCAAGAACGAGCCGTTTGGTGCCACCGGAGCCACCGCAGCCAATACGTCTTCCGGCGGTCAACAAGTTTTCGCACGCATTCTGAACCCGGTCATCATCAACACCACGTCGAATTACGGCTTTCCGCTGAAAGTGCTGCAAAGCGCGACCATCACGTTCCCCACGGGTACCACGCCGCAATACGTCGGCAACTCGGAAGGGTTTTACCGCGATGGTGCGAACGCGAACAGTGGCTTCTTCGATGTCGATGCCAAGTATCGGTTCAGCAGAGATCTGGTGTTCAAGGGATTGTTCAGCACGACCAAAGGCGAAGGGATCACCGCACTCGATCAGGGTGCTACGTTTGCGCGATATGGCACCGGCATCGCGTACAAATTCAACGGCTTGCAAAACGCGCCCGATGTTACCTATTTCGGTACAGGCCCCAATCAGCCGGGACGCAATGCCGACGGCAGCGGTTACAGCCTCGTTAGTCGGGGTGCTTCCAGCGTTAAAACCATCGACAAGGAACAAAGCATCGCGTTGGACGGCGAATACAATCTGAATTCCGGCGTCCTGACGACGACCTTGTTCGGCTATCGCTTTGCCGACCATGAACGGCAACTCATTCGCTGGGCACCCGCTTTCAGGACGTCCGCCGCTCCAGATATTTCAACCTTCGGCTATGTGACCTATCCAGGCGATTTCGGCAGCCAATTGGGCGGAAACAACTGGGATCGCACCGGTTTTTATTTGACGCCGGAATCGTTGAAGGCATACATTAATTCCACCGTCAAAGCGACCACACCGGAATTCGAACGCCGCGTTGCGGGCGAGATCGACCTGCGTGAAAAGCAGACCGCCGCCTATCTCATGCAGAATCTGGAAGGAGAAGGATGGTCGGGAAATGTGGGTTTGCGATTTGTGCAGACGCAGATACTCGCCAACATCGTTGTCCCCATCAAATCCGGCTTGTGTCCGAAAATCGAGCCGGGCAAGACGGTGACGCCTTGTGTTGCGGTGCCCAATGCCATTAACACGGCGGGTGACGGCACGACTTACTACGACGGCGTGACGTTCAATCCGCTGCAGGGAACGGTCTACTACAAAACACCGACCGACAAGAAATTCAACGACGTGTTGCCGAGCTTAAACTTACGCTATGAGTTGCAACCCAAACTGATCGGCAGGCTGGGATTGAGCCGCACCATCGGTCGCCAAAACTACAACGTCATCGGCTCAGGTTTCGGCACACCGGGATGCAGCGGAACCGCTGGTTGCACCGTGACTGGCCCGAATCCCGACTTGAAGCCGCTGAAAGCCGATAACGCTGATTTATCGTTGGCGTGGTATTTCGGTCCGCGCTCGGTGGCACTGGTCAACTTCTATTCCTCGAAGATTTCCGGCTACACAAAGACAGGCTCCAACCTCAATGGCAATACCGTTGACCTCGTCGACCCCGCTGACAACGTCGTCAAGCCGTTCCAGATTCTCTCGTCGTCGCAACAAGGCGCGAAAATCGAGGGCGTCGAAGTCAGCTACGAGCAACCGATTGGCGCGGGCTTCGGCTTTAATGCCAACGCCTCGAAGGCTCGCACCCGCGTTGATGATGGCCGGCCAATGACGGGTGCGTCGGAAAATAGTGCCAACGTCGGCGGCTATTTTGAGAATGACACCTTCAGTGCGCGGCTGGTTTACAACTATCGCGGCAAGTACGTTGCCGCTTCAACGGCACCGGCACCGACGGCGAATAGCCAAGGCAATAGTGTGATCAATGGGGTGGTGATGCCGGTCGCGCTGCAGTGGGCGGCACCGGTGTCGAACGTCGCGTTTTCGTTCAACTACAACATTACCAATGAATTGCGTGTGTCGTTTGATGCCACCAACCTCACCAACCCGACGCGCGCGATTTACCGCTACAGCGAGGATGAGCAACAGAAACTTGACGTAAGCGGTCGGCAGTATTACGTCACGTTGCGTTACAAGTTCTGATTCCATTTCTCAAGCAATAGTGATGTCATCCTGAACGAAGTGAATGATCTTGTCATTGCGAGATCCTTCACTTCGTTCAGGATGACATTTAGCTTTTGAAATGCCATTGGAATAACCGTCTAACGTCAGCGACTCAACCATCGAACTCAAGGACTGGTGCGGCCCTCCGACACTTATTGCCCGGAAAGGCTCGCCAGTCCTTGAGTTTTTCTATTTTTCCCTGTCAAGCGCACCCTTGTTTCGTCAACCGATCACAGCCGACTCAAGTAACGTGAGCGTTTGTTGTTCGGTATTCAATCGCGCTCGCACCCCGATGGGAATTGTGAATTGATTGGCGATGTGGCCGAACGAGTAGCCATACACGGACGGAATCGGCAAGCCAGCCAATTGATGATCAAGAAATTCCGCGAGAGACTGTGTCGGGGAGTTATCGCCATCGGCTTGCTTGATCTTGCGGCACACGCCCACCATGATGCCTGCAGCCTGCCGCAGGCCATCGTGCCGCCCCAAGCCACCGACGCTTTGCTGCAATTGCGTGAGCATGCGATCCATGCGGTATGGCGCTTCGTTGATGTCTTCGAGGAATAGCAGGCTATTGCGGATTTCGGCCGCGTACGGCGTGCCAATCAGCGCATTGATCAGGCTCAGGTTGCCGCCGATCAATCGGCCTTCGGCAATGCCCGGCTTGATCGTTCGCAACGCGTATTCCGGGTCGTCGGTCGACATTTTCGCGTTCACGATCGACATATAGATTTCCGTTTGCGGGCGCGGCGACATCAGCACCGCCATCAATTGGCTGACGTTGTAATCGGTGTGCAGGGACGACGCGACCGGCCCGTGAAACGTAACCAGCCCGGCTTGGCGATTCAACGCCAAATGAAATGCGGTGATGTCCGAATAGCCGACAAAGATTTTTGGATTCGCGCGTACCACTCCGTAGTTGATATGCGGCAACAGCAGGTTACCGCCGGAACCGCCCGTCGCGGCCCACACGGCGTTCACTTCACGATCCAGAAACATGGCGTGAAAATCTTCGAGCCGCTCGGCGATGGTGCCTGCGTATTTACCGTTGGTTGCGCGGATATTTTTTCCGGGCTTAACGACCAGGCCGAGCGCCTCAATATTTTTCACACCCCGCTCGATTAGCGTGTCGTCAAGCACGCCGCTGGGGGCGATCAGTCCCACCACATCGCCACGGCGCAGCATGCGGGGTTTGATGAGACGCTGCGGTGATCGTATTGCCAATGCGCCGGACTTAGCACTAACGGACAGAGCGATCCGCGGTGCCGCTGACACATTCGCTTCCGCGCGCAGCGGTGGCGCGATCAACGAGGCCGCGAACGCACCGGAAATTGTGCAAAACCGTCGCCTGTCAATATTCATCGGCGTATCCAGAATTCAGCGTAAACAATGGTGGCGAGGAAATCAGGCTGCCCCGCGGCACTGAAGAAAAAAACAGGGCGACTAAAATCGTCGCCCTGTGACTTGCTCATTTGCGCAACTTTCGCGGCGCGGATCAAGATATCAATTAAATTTGTAGCTCAACAACAGCGTGAATGAACGCAGACGCGGATCACCGACACGACCGTCCCAGCCAGCACCGGCGACGTTGTCGACGTTATGGCCCGTGAACGGCGGCTTGGTGTCGAGCAGGTTGCGTATGCCACCGGTTACGGTCATGTTTTTGATGCCGCTATACGTCGCCGACAGGTGAAAGAGCGAATACGCTTTTACCTTCGCGCCGACCAATTGCGGCGGCGTGAAGCCGACAAATCCGCCTTTCTCGTCCTCATAACCCGAGGAATACGACTGCGAGAGCGTGGAACTCCAATCCGCCTGCGACCAGGTTAGGCTGGCGGTATGGCGCCAACGCTGGTGCAACGTATAGCCATACACGGTGTCACCAAACTTGCCGACCAGTTCCACAAAAGGATCTGCCGTACTGAAGCGGGTTTTGTAACTCTTGACGTAGGTACCATCGAGCGACGCGGACCACTTTCCGTAACCGTTTTTCCAGTTCGTTGAAACATTGAAGTCGGCACCATTGGTCTTGTCGCCGGCCAGATTGAACGTTGGCGCGATCACTTCCGTAATGTCTCCAGTGGCGTCGCGAATGACATATTGCTTGTATCGGGCAAAGTCGCTCACCAGCAAAAGCGGCGACAATGCGCCAATTCTATCGGTTAGGTCGATGTTCCAATAATCAATGGACGCCGACAACCACGTTGCCGGTTGCACCACCACACCCAGCGAATACTGCTTCGATTTTTCCGCTTTCAGGTTAGGGTTGCTGCGGCCGGTGATGGCCGGGCGGATGCCGCATCCCCTGGCTTCCCGGCCGGTGGGGCATAGCACCGGGTCGTTGATGTCGCTGTTGAATTGTCCGGAAGTGTCGCCGCCGTAGAGGGCGTCAAAATCAGGCGCGTGAAAGCCCTTGCTGTACGAACCGCGGAAAATCATGTTCGCGTCCGGTGCCCAGCGTAATGCCACTTTCGGGTTTGTGGTCGAGCCAAAATCGTCATACCGGTCGTGACGTATCGCGAACTGAGCATCCAGTGCTTTGATAATCGGCACCTGAAGTTCAGAGTACACCGCGTCAATTTTTCTGTCGCGAACCGCCAGAGAAGCGGGCGATGTGGTGCCGTTGATATTCACCGCCGCAGCACCCTCCTTGTTGAAAAGGAACTCTTCCTTGCGCAGATCGAACCCCACCGCGACGGCCATGGGCCCCGCCGGAAGGGTCATCACCTCGCGGGAGAAATTGCCGTCAATCTGGCGGGCAGTGGAGCGCCCGCCAAACAACGCGAGTCCTTTCGCCTTTGCCGCCTCGATTAAGGCAAGCGCCTCCGGCGTCTGCGTTTGCCCTGGTAGCAAGAACGGATTGATCAGGCCACTCCTGACCGCGGCATTAATCTTGTCGACATACATGTTGCCGTCGCCCAGCACGGTGTCGGATTCGCTTTTGGCGATGGAAATTCCAAACTTGTAATCCCATCCTGCGATAACGCCTTCCAATCCACCGAGGAAACGCGTCGCGTCTGTGCTGGTGTCCTGCTGGCGCGGACCGCAGGGAAGACAGCGCCAACGAATGCGCTCAGGCAACTGGTTGTTGAATCCGGGGACGAGGCCGGTCAGATCCTGATAGTAAGGTGCCCGCACGCTCGCCCCCGCAGCGTTGGTGATGAAGGCGGGATAGTTTAGCGTCGTCAACTGAATCGGCGTGTATTCCAGCGACGATTTGACGCGCGAGGCGGTGACGTCAACAAACGCTGTATGTTCACTCGAAAGTTCAAACGTCGCCCGCGATACGAGGTTCGTGCGATCCACGGGTTGCATCATGCTCCACTGCTGGCCGTAGTCCCAGGCACATGCGGCGCCCAATGCGTAGTTGCCCGTTACGTCGCCGCGATACAGGCTCATCCCGGGAACGGTGTTACATTTGCCCTGCAGGGCGAGCAAGCTGACGCGGCTATATGTAGACCCGTCTGGGGTCGGGCCGAACGGGCCCAAACTGGCGAATCTTGTTGAAAGCGCGGTGCCGCCAACGATACCGATATTCGCATAGGGGGTGCCCGTGGTATCGGGGAACAAGCCGCGATCCGGTTGCACGCCGTTGTTGAAGCTTCGCTGATTGCTGCGTAGTCTATTGTTAGTGTCGTATGCGAGGCTCGCCATGATGTTGTAGCGGTCTTTGGCAAGGCTACCCATGCCACCCGTCAATGAAACGCGGTACTTGTCGCCATTGCGATGCTGCGTGGAATCGGCAAACGCGCTGGCTGTCAATCCTTCAACATCCTTCTTTAAGATGAAATTGATTACACCGCCAACCGCGTCGGCCCCATAGATGGCCGACGCGCCGTCTTTGAGAACCTCGATGCGATCGATCGCCGCCATCGGAATCGTGTTGAGATCAACGGATTTTCCGCTCAGACCGTGCGACGCCACGCGCCGACCGTTCAACAGAATCAAGGTGTATTGCGGCCCGAAACCGCGCAGCGACGCACTGGACGAACCATTGTTGGGCAGCGAACGCGAGCTGGTGCTCGACAGGAAATCGAATCCCTGCTGTGTGGTCATGTTGTCGATGCCGGCGCCATTGGCACCTAACACCGCGACGACCTGCTCGGCCGTGGTGATCCCGGACTTGGCGAGATCAGCTGCGGTAATGATCTGTAGCGGCAATGCACCTTCCGCCTGAATGCGTTTGATGCTGCTTCCCGTGACTTCAACTTTTTCCACCTTTTGCGGTGGTGCGTCGGCTTGTTGTGCTGCAACGGGACCGGCAATGCAAATAAGCGAAATGACCTGCGCGAGTTTCTTTAGTTTCACGGCAACTACTCCCTGTTTGGACGTTGATCGATTTCAGTACTCTTCAAACCAAATGCGCATTGCCCGACAAAATAAAGCGGAATCACCGCCATAAGAGCTTGCGATGAGTCAGTGCGGCCCACTTCATCGGCATCGAGGCACATTGCGAACGCGATGAAATAGGCAAATGCCGGTAATACCAATAAACTACCAATATTGCGTACTCTGCTACGGGTTTGTGTTTAATGCAATAACTTCACTGTGTTTTTGGTATGTTTACAACAGTTTCCCGGTGAATTGATGGTGGTCATGGCTGCGCGAAGTTGGTGCTTGACTTCAACGGTCGCGTTTCTGCCTTACAGATTTGAACGGACATTTGATGACTCGATGTAAGTTTCTGAGCGCACTTTTAGCGTCGCTACTAATAGTTGCCTTTGGTGGTTGCGCGACCAACGATTACGCTGGCGGCAGGGCATCATCTTCCACAGGACTACCCGCTAAGGTCGTTGCGATGATGGCTGACGCCAACATTCCAATGAATTCGATCGGAGCAATCGCAATTCGATTGTCCGATGGCGCCACGCTCATTTCACATCGGCCCGACACAAGCATGCAGCCTGGCTCGAACATGAAATTGGTCACGACTGCGGTCGCACTCGAGATACTCGGACCGACATTTCGTTGGCAGACCGAACTCATGACGAATGCCTCGATTGTCGGCGACGAATTGCACGGCGATCTCGTTTTGCGCGGCGGCGGCGATGGCGACCTCACGTGGGAGGCATTGGCGAACATGTTGAGAACGCTGCGCCAAAAAGGTGTTCGCGAAATTCGTGGCGATTTGCTGCTGGATCGCAGCATGTTTCAACCGGCGCGAACCGACATCGGCCTGCCCCCATTCGACGAATCCGCCGAAGCCGAGTACAACGTGATTCCGGATGCGCTGCTGGTCAATGCCAATCTTCTGAAACTCGATCTTGTGGCGGACAAGTCCAACCTGCAAGTGCGATTCACTCCCGAACTCGAGGGTGTAGTGATCGACACGCAAATGAGCTTGGTCGATCGCGCCTGCAAAGACTGGGATGACGGATGGCAGACGCCAGCGATTATTGCGTCGGCGAATGGAGACATCCGCATTCAACTTCGTGGCGAATTTCCGCGCGATTGCACGGCCTCGACCGACATCAATGTTCTCGAGCGGGATGAGTTCGTGGATCGACTGTTCCGCACGCTCTGGGCGTCCCAGGGCGGCACGTGGCGTGGCAAAACGCGCGAGGGCATTGCACCGGCAGATGCCCGCCTGTTGACGCGCCACCGCTCGCGCACGCTGGCCGACATGTTGCGCGCAATCAACAAGCCCTCCGACAACGCGTTGACACGATTGTTGTTTCTGACACTCGGCACGCCGACATCAGCCAATGGATTGACGACACTTCAACAAGCGGACCGAAAGGTGCGCGAGTGGTTTATCCGTCAAGGGATCGGCGATGAGGGGTTTGTCTCGGACAATGGTTCGGGCCTATCGCGCAAGGAACGAATTCGGCCATCGCAATTGGCGGCGCTGCTCGCCACCGAATATCGCAGTAATTGGGCACCGGAATTCTTGAGCAGTTTGCCGGTCGTGGGACTCGACGGCACGATGCGCAATCGCCTGAAGGACAGTCCCGTCGCGGGCCGCGCGCGAATGAAAACCGGTACGTTGAACAACGTCAATGCACTGGCGGGCTATGTTCCCGATGCATTGGGGCAAGTTTATGTGGTCGTGGCGATCCTCAACCACAAACCAGCGGTCGGCAATCTCGCGCCAAAGGGAAAATTGATACTCGACGAATTGGTCGATTGGGTGGGTCGTTCAGGCGCAAAATAAATCGCGGTCTAGCGCTACAGGATCCGCGCAAATTCCGCGCGCACTTTCAAACGATCACCGCAATCGAAATGCCACCACTCAGTGTTGATGCCGCTGAAGCCGCCGTAATGCATGGCATTTCGCAGCAACTGCCGATTGTCAATTTGAAATTGCGACAATGCACCCTGCCCCAGAAATTCCGCTTCTTTGCCGGGATGCGACAAGTCAGTAAGGTCATCGAAGGGCGTGCCCATATCGAGTTCGCGCCCTTGCGAGTCGATCAACGTAATGTCAACCGCCATTCCGAAGGAATGGATCGAACCACGCACCGGATTGGCAAGATACATTTGCAATCCCGTGCCGTCCAGCGCGTGCCAAAGCTGTTCTTGCACTCGCTGCGGGCGCATGGCGTCGAGCACCAGAAAGCGAACGTCGGCACGTCGTATTCTCAGCCACGCGTTTGCAGCCTCCAGCCCCTCCGCCGCGATACGATGCAGCCACGCGCAGTCCAGCGGCGAATACAAATCGCGACCGACAAAATTATCGGGGCTTGCGTAACGTAGGTCGGTTTCCACATTGGCGATACTGCGCAAGGGCCGGAAATCCGGATGATCTGGCACCGATTCACATCGTATCGGCGTGTTCATGTTTCGCCCGCAAGTCGCGCCAATTGCGCGGCGACAATGGCAAACGCGGCATGAACGCCATTTCGGTGCAACGAAATGGCGGACGGGACTCGTCCACTTTCAAACGCAAAAAGCCCCGCGATACCGCGAGGCTTCTTACTTGATTGGCGGAGGTGAATGCCGGGTTTCGTTTGCTTGCCTGCGCATGCAAACGCGGCATGAACGCCATTTCGGTGCAACGAAATGGCGGGCGGGACTCGTCCACTTTCAAACGCAAAAAGCCCCGCGATACCGCGAGGCTTCTTACTTGATTGGCGGAGTGGACGGGACTCGAACCCGCGACCCCCGGCGTGACAGGCCGGTATTCTAACCAACTGAACTACCACTCCATGAACCGGACTGCGTGAACTGCATTTTCGCCGCTTACAAGATACTGGTGGGTGCTGAGGGGCTCGAACCCCCGACATTCGCCTTGTAAGGGCGACGCACTACCAGCTGAGCTAAGCACCCGAAGCCCGTTAGTTTAGCGCATCCTTGAGCGCTTTACCAGCCCGGAACTTCGGGACTTTCGCCGCGCTGATCTTGATCGCGGCACCGGTGCGGGGATTGCGTCCGGCGCGCGCTTTCCGCTTGCCGACGTGGAACGTGCCAAATCCCACCAGCGTCACCATTTGTCCGCGCTTCAATGAAACGCGGATCGCGGAGACCATCGCGTCCAATGCGCGTTGTGCGGCGGCTTTTGAAATATCGGCGGTCTTGGCGACTGATTCGACTAATTCGGATTTGTTCACGTGAAGGATCCTTCCACAAGTTTATTTTTTGGTGATGCCTGATTTCTAAACAACCGAGTCAGGCCTGATAAAGCGAAACGCGAATGGGTAACAACGAATCCAGATTCTAATCCACCATTGGCGAAGATGGATGACCAATCCGAATGATCTTTTATAGCAATTTGAGAAACCCGGTGTCAAGCAGGAAAATCAATTCCCGGCAATTGATGCAGACTTTTTCACCAATGATTATGCACCTGATAGTTGTTCGCAGATTGACGTT
>JANPBQ010000346.1:0-2091 GCA_031430555.1 Betaproteobacteria bacterium | reverse complement strand
CACCTATTGCAAATACTTGTTTACGACGCACTGGTTTCCGGCCTGCGCGGTAAGGACGGCTATTTCGTCATTCCGGCCCAGGCCGGAATCCAGTCCGTCACACAATCTGATCATATAAGTCTGTCCATTCAGGATTCGCCTCTTCAATCAAGCGCAACTTCCAGAGGCGCTTCCATTCTTTGATCGCTTTTTCGCGTGAGATTGCGCTCTCCATTGTCTCGTGGACTTCATACCAGACTAGTTGATTGATAGTGTATTTCTTGGTAAATCCGTCTGCGAGTTTTTCTTTGTGCTCCCAAATTCTTTTGACGAGGTTTGATGTGACACCAACATAAAGTGTTCCGTTTCTTTCGTTCGCCAGCAGATATACACAGGGTATCTTCATGTTCATGTCGCACAAAGTCTTGTCTTACGGCGGACTGGATTCCGGCCTCCGCCGGAATGACGATGCTATTGGGGCTCCCTCAGCATCTCCACATGCGGAATCCCATCCTCGATATACATGTCCGACGCCGTCTCAAATCCAAATTCCTGATAAAACTTTTCCAGCCGTTGCTGCGCGCCGATGCGATTGGGTTTGCCGGGATAGAGGTTGCCATGCCGCCGTACCGCCTCAGCCATCAACTCTTTGCCGTAGCCCTTTGATCGAAACACTCTCGGCGTGACGACACGGCCAATCGAGGGTTCAATGAATTTCACACCGGCGTCGACGATTCGGCAATAGGCGGCAAGTTCACGTGTGCCATTGGTTTCGTCCCACCCCAATAAATGCCATGAAAAAAAATCCGCGCCGTCGTTATCCTGGAAGGGGCAATTTTGTTCCATCACAAATACTTCCACTCGCGCAGTCGAGACGGCGTACCAATCGCGAATCGGCAAATCGTCGAAGCGTTCAAACTGCCAGCGAAGCATCGACTACTTCGCTTTCGCCAAATGCAGCCAGGTCTCCACCACCGAATCCGGATTCAATGACATGGACTCGATGCCTTCCTTCATCAGCCATTCGGCTAGGTCGGGAAAATCGCTGGGGCCCTGACCACAAATGCCGACGTATTTTTTTTCTTTGCGGCAAGCGGCGATCGCCATGGAGAGCATACGTTTCACGGCCGGATCGCGTTCATCGAATGCATCCATCACCAGTCCGGAATCACGATCCAGCGCCAGCGTCAACTGCGTCATGTCATTCGAGCCGATTGAAAAACCATCGAAGCGTTTCAGGAAATCTTCGGCAAGAATCGCATTGGACGGAATCTCGCACATCATCACGATGCGCAATGCGTTCTTGCCTCTTTCCAGTCCGAAATTCCTCATGATCGCGAGCACCGCGTCAGCTTCCTTCAGCGTGCGCACGAACGGCACCATCAGTTCCACGTTGGTGAGGCCCATGGTGTCGCGGACGTATTTCATCGCGTCGCATTCGAGCTTGAAACAATCGCGGAATGACGACGCAATGTAGCGCGATGCGCCGCGGAAACCGAGCATTGGATTTTCTTCCGTCGGCTCGTAGCGCGGCCCGCCGATCAGATTGCGGTACTCGTTCGATTTGAAATCCGACAAGCGCACGATGACTTTTTTCGGCCAGAATGCCGCCGCAATTGTCGCCACACCTTCGATCATTTTCTGCGTATAGAATTCGACCGGGCTCGCATAGCCGCGCGAGCGTTTTGCAACCTGCTCTTTCAGTTCCATCGGCAGGCGTTCATATTCGAGGCAGGCCTTGGGATGAATGCCGATCGTGTTGGAAATGATGAACTCCAACCTTGCCAAGCCCACCCCTTCATTCGGCAGTTGCGCGAAATCGAACGCCAATTCCGGGTTGCCGACATTCATCGCGATTTTGACGGGAATCGCGGGCATGTTGTCGAGCTCGATCGTTTGCACTTCGAATCCGACTTTGCCGCGATAGATGTTGCCGGTGTCGCCTTCGCAGCAACTCACGGTGATGTCTTCGCCCTCGGTGACGACGTCCGTCGCATGTTCGCAACCGACCACCGCCGGCACACCCAGCTCGCGCGCGATGATCGCCGCATGACAGGTGCGGCCGCCGCGGTTGGTGACGATGCCCGAGGCACGCTTCATGACCGGTTCCCA
>JANPBQ010000345.1:0-36809 GCA_031430555.1 Betaproteobacteria bacterium | reverse complement strand
TCGAAACTACAACGATCACCGCGATGCGTGAAAGTGACGCCGGGCACGTCGTAGGCAATCGCGCCGAGTTGTTCCGCGCGCGTCAGCACCTCGGCGGATGGAACGTAGATGAATTCGGCGAGCGGATCCATGAATCGGCGGATCAACCACGGGCACGCGATGCGGTCGATTTTCGGGCGTTCACGGGTGATCCATTTTGACGGTGCATTCGGTTTCGAGGGAACGTTCGCCACCACGCCTTTACGCAAGGTCGCGCCTTTTGCCTCGTTCCAGGCCTCGATTCCGCCTTCGAGGTAGCGCGCTGTAACACCTGCGCCTTGCAACGCCGAACACGTATTCTTGCTGATCTCATGGCCATGCACGCAATAGACCACGATGTCGCGGTGACGCGGCATGAATTTCATCCAGTCATCGAGCGCGTAAGGATCGCGCCAGATCGCCGACGCAATGACGACGGAATCGGCCTCGTACGCAACCGCGCGGCGCACGTCGACCACCAGTGGCGCGTTTTTGGAACCGATATGGGATGAGAGTTGTGCGACAGAAATACCGACAGCAATGGTGTCCATGGAATCGTCCTTGAAAAATTAAGAGACGCAGCACTTGGACGGGACACCGTCTTGCAATGTGAAGTGCAACGGGAGTCTGCGTTCCCGTGGCCGAATTCTACGCCGGGTGACCGCCTCTGGTAAAGCCATTTCAGGGGGCTTGATGATCCCGCGCAATGGCCCCATATAGTCGCAATGTTAAAATGAGCCTCGATTTCCAGATCAATTTAATCCAATATTCCCTGCCACCATGAATACCGCCCAAATCAGCAAAGAACTCGACGTCAAAGGCCTGAATTGCCCCTTGCCCATCCTGCGCGCCAAAAAAGCCCTCGCGGATATGGAATCCGGCCACGTGCTGAAAGTGATCGCGACCGATCCCGGATCCGTGAAGGATTTCGCGGCTTTCTGCAAACAGACGGGAAATCCCCTGTTGTCGTCGATTGAAACGCCCACTGAATTCACGTTTGTCATTTCCAAACGTTAGTCGATCCATGTCGCGTTTCGCGCGGAACGGCCCACCGCATTTGAATTGACCTGCCGCAGCACTACTTTTCCGGCGATAGCGGTTCCACCGGCAGAATCCCACGTTGCAAATAAGCGTCGCGCAAATGCGATCGTAAACGCCGTAGTCCCAGCCAGTAGGCGAACGTGCCCAGCGCGCAGAGGATTCCGAATACCAGAAACGTGCGCGGTGCGCCGATGTGCTGCGCGAGCCAGCCCGCGGCCAGATGCCCGAGAGGCACGGCACCGGTAAAAAATGTCGAGTACACGCTTACGACACGGCCGCGCTTCTCGTCGTCGACCACGGTTTGGATGATGGTGTTCACGCCAGCCGACGTCCCCATGACGCCGAAGCCGATCAGCGCCATCGCGAGCATCGACAGCAAGGGATTCTGTTGCGGGGCGAGCAAGGCAAAACTCACCGCACCGATCGACGCGACCCCCGCCGTGATCATAATCCAGCGCGCCAGGCCGCGGACGCTTGAGCGGCTCGCCAGAATTACCGCGCCAATCAATGCGCCAACGCCCACCGCGCTCACAAACAGGCCGTGCAATTCGGCCCCTTTGCCGAAGGTTTCCACGGCGATGGCGGGCATCAGAATCGAGTAGGGGTTGATGCAAAAACTGACGAGCCCGGCGATCAGCACCAATGGCAGGATCACCGGGCTCGTCAATGCGATTTTCCAGCCTTCGGTGAGGTCATTGATCAGCGATTGCCCACTCGCAACGCGGGTCGTTTCACGCGGCGTAATCCGGCGCAATTGGAAAACAACGGCGAGGTACGAGACCGCGTTCACCGCGAAGCACGCCGCCTCGCCCGCCGCCGCGATCAGCAATCCGCCGAGCGCCGGCCCGATCATGCGCGTCGCGTTGATATTGGCTGAATTGAGTGCGATCGCATTGGGAAGATCGGCTTTGTCCTCGATCAACTGCGCAAAGAACGAATGCCGCGTGGTGATTTCCATCGCGCTCAATACGCCTTGCACGAATGCGAACGCGCCCAGCAGCGGCACTGTCATATGACCAAACCACGTCAGGGCCGCGAGCGTGGTCGCGTGGAAAAACAAAATCATTTGCACAATCATCAAGAGCTTCCTGCGGCTCACGCGATCCGACAGCGCGCCCGCAATCGGCGTGACGAACAGATGCGGAATCATCGCGAGGAAACCCACCGTGCCGGTCACACCGGTCGAGCCGGAAAGGCGGTAGGTCAGCCACATGATCGCCAGCGACTGCATCCACGAGCCGCATTGCGATACGGTCTGGCCGAGGTAGTAACGGCGGAAATTCTGGTGGCGCAGGGCGCGAAGGGCGTAGGGGAGGGGCACGGGACAATTTAGGATAATGCAATTGACCTTAAATTTTCGTCATTCCGGCGAAGGCCGGAATCCAGTCCATCGCGAAACAAATGAGTCACCACGCCGGGGGTCCCGGCCTCCCCCGCAACGACGGGCTTTTAGAATTACCCTTCCACGAAACTCAAGCACTGGCGAGGCGTTCACGGCAAAAAGCCTCGTAAAGGCGCGCCAGTGCTTGAGTTTGCCGTTTTGATTCGATTACGCCAATCGATCTCGCTGCAAGCGCATTTCGGCAAGTTTTGCGTTGAATTCGGCAACACGAGTTTTCATTTGTTCCACCACAGCAGTGGGCGCGCGATCAACGAAATTGGCATTGCCAAGCTGCGCGTTGGCTCGCGAAACTTCACCTTCTATCCTGGCAATTTCTTTGGACATCCGCGTACGTTCTGCCGCGACATCGATCTTGATATCGAGCATCATCTTGCCGAAAGAAATAACCGCGACTGGCGCGTTGGTTACCGGCAATGTCGCGGCCAATTGAATGTCGGAGAGTTTCCCGAGTGCCTGCAAATACGGCAATTGCGGGCCGATCAGTGACTCGTCGCCACAAAAATGCAGCGGCACGCGATCCTTCGGCGACACATTCATTTCGCCGCGCAAATTCCTGACGGCGTCGATGGATTCTTTCAATTGCGTCACAAACGCTTCCGCGTGCGCGTCGATTTTTTCCGGCTGGGAGACCGGATAAGCGGCCAGCATGATGGTGACACCCGATTTGCCCGCGAGTGGTGCAACTTTTTGCCAAAGCTCTTCGGTGATGAAAGGGATGATCGGATGTGCAAGCCGCAACGTGGTTTCCAGCACCCGCAACAAGCTGCGGCGTGTGGCGCGTTGCTGTGCCGGGTTACCATTCTGCAATTGCACTTTGGCGAGTTCAACGTACCAATCGCAATACTCGTCCCAGACGAATTTGTAGATCGCACTCGACGCATTGTCGAATCGATATTCTTCGAAAGCGGTCGCGACATCGGCTTCGGCGCGTTGCAACAGGCTCACGATCCAGCGATCGGCCAACGAAAATTCGCAATCGCCAACGCCTTCTTCGATGCCGCACTCAAACGCATTGCATCCTTCGACATTCATCAGCACGTAGCGCGTCGCGTTCCAGAGTTTGTTACAGAAATTGCGATACCCTTCGCAGCGGCTCAAATCGAAATTGAGCGTCATGGACAATGGTGCCAAAGACGTAAAGGTAAACCTGAGCGCGTCGGTGCCGTAGGCGGCAATGCCATTCGGGAAATTTTTGCGCACGTACTTTGCGGCTTTTTCCTGATGCGCAGCCAGCATCAGTCCCTTGGTCGATTTTTCCAGCAACGCGTCCAGCCCGATACCGTCGATCAGATCGAGCGGATCGAGCGTGTTGCCTTTCGACTTCGACATCTTCTGGCCTTCGGCATCGCGCACCATCGCGTTGATGTACACATGCTTGAAGGGCACTTTGTCGGTGAAGTGCAAAGTCATCATGATCATGCGGGCGACCCAGAAAAATATGATGTCGTTGCCGGTGACGAGCACGGAGGAGGGCAGGAATTTCTTCAGATCGGGCGTATCTTGCGGCCAGCCCAATGTGGAAAACGGAACCAGCGCGGAGGAGAACCAGGTATCGAGTACATCGGCGTCACGGGTGAGCGCTTTGCCGCCGGATTTCGCCGTCGCTTCAGCTTCATTGCGCGCAACGAAAATGTTGCCTTCGGCGTCATACCACGCCGGAATTTGATGTCCCCACCAAAGCTGACGTGAGATGCACCAGTCCTGAATGTTCTTGAGCCAGTGGTTGTAAGTTGCCGACCAGTGTTCTGGAAAAAACTTCACCGCGCCCGTCTCAACGGCATCGAGTCCGCGCGCCGCGAGGCCGTCCATTTTGACGAACCATTGATCGGTCAGCATCGGCTCGACAATCACGCCCGTGCGGTCGGAGCGCGGCACATTCAATTTGTGTTTTTTCTCCGAGACCAGCAATCCCAGTGCATCAAGATCTTTCAGCACTTGTTTGCGCGCGATGAAACGATCCATGCCACGGTACGCTTCCGGTGCGGCATCGTTGATCTTCGCGTCCAGCGCAAGAATGCCGATCATCGGCAGATGATGGCGTAGCCCAATGGCGTAGTCGTTAAAGTCATGTGCCGGCGTGATCTTTACGCAGCCGGTGCCGAATGCTTTGTCAACATAGGCATCGGCGATAATGGGAATGGCGCGACCCGTCAACGGCAACTGGAGGCGTTTGCCAATGAAATCGCTGTAGCGCTCATCGTCCGGATGCACCGCGACCGCGACGTCGCCCAGCATTGTTTCGGGCCGCGTCGTCGCAACCACCAATCCGCCCTCGCCGTTTTCAAACGGGTAACGAATTTCCCAAATCTTGCCATCTTCTTCTTCGCTAACGACTTCCAAATCCGATACCGCCGTGCCGAGCACCGGATCCCAATTCACCAATCGTTTGCCGCGATAAATGAGGCCGTGCTCATGCAGCCGCACAAAGACTTCCGTGACGGCGCGCGACATGGTGTCGTCCATCGTGAAATAGCCGGCCTTGTCGCCCTCGGTATCGGCGTAATCCCAATTGGCAGAATCCCCCAAGCGGCGCATTTGGCGCGTGATCGTGGCGCCGGATTCGCGTTTCCAATCCCACACCCGCTCGATGAATTTTTCACGCCCCAAATCGTGGCGCGATTTAGCTTCCGCCTGCAATTGCCGCTCGACCACGATTTGCGTGGCGATTCCGGCATGATCGGTGCCGACCACCCAATTGGTATTGTGTCCCTTCATCCGGTGATAGCGGATCAATGTATCCATCAGCGTCTGCTGAAACGCGTGGCCCATGTGCAATGTGCCGGTCACATTGGGCGGCGGCAACTGGATGCAATAAGCGGGCTTTGATGAATCTGGATCATGTTTGAAATAGCCCGCCGCCTCCCATTTCGGATACCAATGGGATTCGATGGCGGCCGGGTCAAACGACTTTGCGAGTGCGTTGTCGAGCGGATTGGAAGTAGCATTCGTTGGGGCATGATTCATGAAACGTCGGTATCTTTGTGTTGAGTGAAGTGGAAAAACCGAGGCATGGCGCGCAGTTCGCGCGCCACCGCAATAGATCTATTTGCGCAGTTTGTCGGCCAGCGCCGCGTTGACCGCGTCGCCGATTTCGTTGGCGATTTCCTGACGCATGTCGCTGATGACGTGCGTGATCGCGGCATTGATTTGAGTCGACAATTGCGCGGCGATTCTATCTTCGAGTTTGCCGGCCAATTCGCGATCAAGCTTGCCATACACGCGAGTAAAAATTTCGTGCGAAAGTGTATCGACTTCCAACTCCGAGAGTTGCTTCAACACGGCCGACGTATCGACGGGCTCGGGCTCCCACGGCGGCGCATTCATCACTTCCGTCAACAGCGGCACGTTGCGGTCATCGACCGCGTCAGCAGGGCGCGGCATGGTACTGTGCTTAGCCACCAGGGCGTCGACTTTGCCGGCGAGTTCGCGTTCGTTGTCCATCGCGCTTAACCTTTTACTGCGGCGTCGATGTGTGTAACTTCAAATCCACGCGATTTGTAAAACTTCGCGCGCTCGCGTGCGCGAACCCGATCTTCGTCGTCGGCGAGAACCACTTCTCGCAATGCGGCAAAGCGGCTGAAAAAAGCGGGCGGTTCATCGCCCAGATTTAAAAGCGCCTCATGGTGCGACAAGTCGGCATCGTCGTGAGCGATCACGATCGGCGTTTGGGCCGCAAGCGCGTGCCCGGCTTTGACGTGTGGCACAAACGAATACGGCGAAAAAGTCCAGAGCGCACGGTCGAATTCATCTGCCATCGCCGGCGTGGGCGCATAAACCACCAGCTTTCGACCGCTTTCAAAGGCCTTTTTCGCGAGTCGGCATGCGTAGCGTATTTTGTTGTCGACGTTGAAAAAGAATTTGATTTCTGTCACGGAGAGTCCTGGAAGTGAAGCCGCGCCCCGGGCCGCAGGCGCGGATCGTGCGATGCTGGTTTTTCAAATGCCGGCGCGCTTGAACAGGAAATTCGCGAGCAATGGCACTGGACGTCCCGTGGCACCTTTTTCGGCACCCGATTTCCATGCCGTGCCGGCGATATCCATGTGCGCCCACTTGTACGATTTGGTGAATCGACCGAGAAAACATGCGGCCGTAATGCTGCCGCCGGCGCGGCCCGCACCGATGTTCGGGATATCGGCAAAATTACTCTTCAGGCCTTCGTCGTATTCCGGCCCCATCGGCAAATGCCACGCGGCATCATTGGCCGCAACGCCTGCACCGACCAATTCATGCGCGAGCTTGTCGTCGTTAGCGAAAATACCGGTCGTGACGTGGCCAAGCGCAATCACCATTGCACCGGTCAAGGTCGCGGCATCGACGACGGCTGCGGGTTTGAAACGCTCCGCGTAGGTGAGGGCGTCGCACAGAATTAAGCGGCCTTCGGCATCGGTGTTGAGAATTTCCACCGTGTGGCCGGCCATCGATTTGACGATATCGCCGGGGCGCGTCGCATTGCCGCCTGGCATGTTTTCGCAGGTTGGCACCAGCATCACCACGTTGAGAGGCAGCTTCATCATGCCGACCGTTTTCATCACGCCAAGCATCGAGCTCGCCCCCTGCATGTCGTACTTCATCTCGTCCATCTCGGCGGAAGGCTTGATGGAAATGCCGCCGGTGTCAAACGTGATGCCTTTACCGACCAACACCACAGGGGCCGCACCCTTCTTGCCGCCCTGGTGTTCCAGGACGATGAATTTCGGCGGCTCGTACGATGCCTTGGATACCGCGAGCAGCGTGTTCATGCCGAGCTTCTGCATGTCCTTTTTCTCGAGGATGGTGCATTTGAATTTGTAGGCCTTGGCAAGTGCTTTCGCGGTCGTCGCGAGATAGGTCGGCGTGGCGATGTTCGGCGGCAGATTGCCGAGATCCTTGGTAAGGTTCATGCCTTCACCGATCGCCTCGCCGCGCTTCAATGCCGCTTTCAGCGCCTTTTCACTGACATTGCCTTCGACATGAATGGTCAATTGCTTGCCGACGTTTTTGTCGTCGACTTTGCTCTTCAATTGATTGAATCGATACGCGCCGGCAATGGCGTGGATGGCGGCCTGTTCGGCCTTCCACAGCAAATTCGAACCCTTCAGAGTCGCGTCCAGAGAGATGACCACATCTGTTGCGGCGGTGGTTTTCAGTGCCTTGAATGCGGCCGTTGCGGCGTTGGCGAAAACTTTATCCGCATAGTCTTTTTCCAAGCCACAGCCGACCAGCAGCACGCGTTGCGCGGCGAGTCCTGAGAGCGATTGCAGCAACAGCGTGCTACCCACTTTGCCGGAAATATCGCCGTTGGCAATCGCGGCCGAGATCGCGCCCTTTGACGCTTTATCCAGCGAATGCGCCGCTTTGGAAAGTTTCTTGGAATCGCCAGAACCTGCATTGGCGAAAACCCCGACGATGACGCAGTCGGTCTTGAGTTTCGAGAGGTCACCGCCTTTTATGCTAAATTCCAAGAGCCTTCTCCTTGAGTGGTTTTCCAAATCAGCCATCGCGATGGGGCGATATTCCGCTGGTGAGCCCAACGGTCGCCGGGGCGGCTGAGAAAAGAGAAATTATCGCTTTTTGGCTACGGTACGTCAAAGAAGTCGTCACTTTTCCGCGACTTGAATCATCAAAGCCGCAGAATTCGCCGTCAATTCACTCCACAACGTATCGATGAGACCCCCATTTTGAGTATTTTCAATCGAAGCCTGACCCGCGAATTTTCCGCCATCGGCGGTGCCGTCGTCGGCATTCTGGTGGCGATCATGCTGGTGCAACAACTGATTGTGTACCTGCGGCGTGCGGCGAGCGGTGGCGTGGAACCCGAAGCGGTCATTGCGTTGCTGGGTTTTTCATTGTTAGGCTATTTTCCGGTGCTGCTTGCGTTGGCGCTGTTCATTGCGGTTTTATTGACGCTTTCGCGCAGCTATCGCGACAGTGAAATGCCGGTGTGGTTTTCTTCCGGATTATCGATCGCCGCGTGGATCCGACCGGTGATTTCGTTCGGTCTGCCGATCGTGTTTCTCATCGCACTACTCAGCATTTTTCTCACACCTTGGGCATTGACCGAAAGTGTCGAGTACCAGCGGATTCTGCGCAGCAAGGATGATGTCGCGCGCCTGTCACCCGGCAGCTTCATTGAGTCGCGCGGCTCGAACAGTGTTTTCTTTGTCGACAAATCCTCGAATACCGATGATGTCGTCCGGAATGTGTTCGTGCAATACAACCAGGGCACGCGCTCCGGCGTCGTCGTCGCGGCGCGGGGCTTTCAGCAGATTGACGCCAACGGCGACAAGTTCCTGGTCCTCGAAAATGGACGGCAGTACGAAGGCACACCCGGCGCATTGGATTTCCGGATCATTGATTTCGAGCGGCAGAAGCGGTTGATTGTGGCAAAGGAAGCGAAAGCCGATCAACCTGCATCGAAGGCGATATCAACGTGGTCGCTGATCGGTTCGCCCAATCCAGAACATCTCGCTGAGTTGCATTGGCGCGTCGCGTTGCCGATTGCGGCAATGTTGCTTGCACTACTCGCGATTCCACTTGCTTTCGTCAACCCGCGATCAGGGGCTTCGTGGAATTTGTTCCTGGCGGTGTTGATTTTCAACCTTTACTACAGCCTCTTGAACACGTTTCAGGGATTGACCGCGTTGGGAAGAATCTCACCCTGGCTGGGCTTGTGGCCCGTGCATCTCGTGATGATCGCAACTCTCGCAATCCTGTTTTCACGCCAGCTGTTTTCATTCCGCTGGATCATTTTTGCGCGTCGATGAATCATTACGTCGAGCGTGAAAATTTGCCTAATCCACGGTACTCGGCTATGATCGCGCCCTTCGACAGTCGGGCAATCCAACGCCTGCATTCGTCGGAAAATGAAGTATACGGAGAGGTGGATGAGCGGTTTAAGTCACACGCCTGGAAAGCGTGCGTAGGTTAATAGCCTACCGCGGGTTCGAATCCCGCCCTCTCCGCCAGACAAAAAAACGCCCCGTCAGGGGCATTTTTTTGTCTGGCGGAGAGGGCGAGTAAACAGACCCCGCCTCGGGTTCGACTAAGAACATGCCGGGGGCATGTTCTTGGACGCGCGGGCACTTCCGCGCGGTCGCGAAGCGATGTCGGGATCGGCTCGAGCCGAGACCGACACAATCCCTCCTTCTCCGCCACAAATGAAAAGCCCCGCGAGGGGCTTTTTCATTTTTGGCGGAGAGGGCGGGTAAACAGACCCTGCTTCGGGTTCGACTAAGAACTTCCACTTCGCAGCCTGCCGCATCCAGTGGCATGTTCATGGACGCGCGGGCACCTCCGCGCGGTCGCGAAGAGATGTCGGGATCGGCTCTAGCCGAGACCGACACAATCCCGCCCACGTTCACCAAATTGGATTGTCGAATCGCCGAAATAGCGGAAAGTGGATTTTTCGCGAACACCAACCCTCAACCCTTAACCTCCACCTGCCGCGAATACACTTCCCAAACCCGCGCCAAATCCGTCAATCCATCCGACCCCAACACGGTCTTGAATACTTCTCCCGCCTTCGGTTTTTGACCCGCCAGCACCAACGCAATCCCGTAACGCAGTTTTGCTTCTTCGGGACGCTTTTGATCGGCTGCCTTCATTCCTGCCTCCATCAACTCGAGGCCTTTCTTCGCGTCGCCTTTGAGTACAGCGTCATAACCGTGATTCATCAACGCAATCGCCGTTTTCGGCGGCGCTTGCCCAGGCTTGGCGGCGCGAGCATTTTCTTCGGCGAGCTCTTTGGCGATCGATGCACGCAGCTTTCTCTCGGTGTCGACGTTGGTGTCGCGCATCAATGCTCCGGCGGCGATGCCTGCTTCAATCGCCTTGCTTGCTTCGGCGGGAAACCCGCTTTGCAGAGTGAGCGACGCCATTTCCATGAAATCGCTCTTTTCCGTCATGGTGCCGGTTATCAATTTCAGACGATAAACATCGAGTACCAGACGCTCGGAAAACCCGGGCTTGGATTCGATGCGGTAAATGAGATCGGCCCAGTATTCCTTGGTGGGAAAACGCACCACGATTTTTTCCAACGTCGCGGCATATCCCGCCGTGTCATTTGTTTTGAGCGATGAACTAGCGAGCAGGCGCAACTGATCCTCGGTGGGCAGCGTCCCAGCCTGCTCGTTGGTAGCAATGTAGGTGGTCATCGCGGACTTGGCTGACGCGAAGTCGCTGTTGATATACGCAGCATGCGCCAACATCAGGCGCGTTTCGTTGCGCGCACCAGGTTCTTTAAGCGCGCGTGTCGCCCATTCGGCCGCCGCCTTGTAATCCTTCAATCGATAGTGAATGCGTGTGATTCCATCGAGAATATTCAGTCTGTCTGTCGCGGGTATTCGGCCCGAAGCGATCGCGGACTCGAGTGACTTGACCGCGAGCGCATCATTGCCGGAACCGATTGCGGCAGAGGCGCGCATCCGATCAAGCAAATAATTCTCGTATGGCGTCTTGCCATCGACTTTTTCGGCCTCGACAATCTGTTGAAGCGCCTCCGCGTATTTCTTTTCCTGAAGCGCTTTTTCGGCGGCGACCATGGGTTTCGCAATAGCCGGGCGGATGGTTTCTTTGACTTCATCGGCCTTGGAACCCGGCGAGGTTTGCGCGTACCCACCTGACAAATGGCAGGAAAGCGCTGCAAAGGCGACAACGCCTATGACTTTGGGAAGTTTTCGCAAGCCTTGCGTCAATAGTATCGAGGGCATGTTGGTATACCGGCGTGGATTGAAGATGGTCGCCGTTTATGGCGAGGCAATTTCAAATTATGCCATTGACGGGGAAAAAGTCCGAATATGCAATCGAATGACGAGCCGGATGTTCCACAAGAACCGCTAGCAGCCTGTCGGACTTAAGGGAAATCGGCTGCAAAATGACTTGGCCGGTGCATATTTCGCCGCTTATCCACGCCAATGGAACAACCATTGGCTTGAAAATCGTCAAAATCTGCCCTCGCCCAGCTCATTTTTAGTTACGGCATAACCTAAAGGTTAGCCTTCTCTGAAACTTCGTTTTCGCTTCGATTCCTTAAGTCCGGCAGGCTGCTAGGCGTTTTAGTCGGTGAGTATTCGGCATGAGTTTCCGCGCCGCGATATGTGCATCATTTCGATTCGATACCCGGCGCATAAGAGGAACGCCCGGAAGCACATTCTCAAAAGCGTCACTTCAGTTTTTCGGCATCGTGGAAACTCGCGACCGGCGATCTTCACGAATCATTTCGCTGCCCCGCTCGGCGATCATCACTGTCGGCGAATTGGTGTTTCCCGATGTGATGGTTGGCATTATTGATGCGTCGACCACGCGTAGTTGCGCAATCCCGTGTACTCGCAATCGGGCATCCACCACTGCATTTGGGTCGCTTGAGGGGCCCATTTTGCACGTCCCCACCGGATGAAAAATAGTCGTGCCGACGTTGCCGGCGGCGTGAATCAGCGCGTCGTCACTTTCAAATGATGGCCCGGGCATGAATTCTTGCGGATGATATTTTGCCAATGCGTCAGCGGCGGAAATACGCCGGGCGAGCTTCAATGATTCGACAGCAACGTGTCGGTCTTGCTCCGTCGACAAATAGTTGGGTTGAATCAGTGGATGTTGCAGTGCGTTCGCGCTTTGAATGCGTACGAAGCCGCGGCTTTCCGGGCGCAGATTGCAGACGCTTGCGGTGAACGCGGGGAACGGGTGCGGCGGATCGCCGAACTTATCCAGTGATACCGGCTGCACATGAAATTCGAGATCGGCACTTGCGACATCCGCACTCGATTTTGCGAAAGCGCCCAACTGCGAGGGCGCCATCGTCAGTGGCCCGGTGCGAAACAATGCGTATTGCAGGCCCATGCGCGCTTTGCCGAGCCAGCTATTCGCCTGCTCATTCAACGTCGGCACGCCGCGCACCTTGAACGCCATCCGCAACTGCAGATGATCCTGCAAGTTTTCACCGACGCCCGGCAGCGCACGCCGGACATCGATGCCGTGCTTGTCCAGTAATTTTGTGGGCCCGATTCCCGACAGCTGCAACAATTGCGGCGAATTGATTGCGCCGGAGGCGAGGATAGTTTCGCATTGCGCATCCGCGACAAAGGTTTCATTGCCCTGGACAAATTCGACGCCGTGCGCGCGCCGCACCCCGTCACGTGTATTGAGAATGATTTTTTTCGCGAGCACGTTGGTGAGAACGGTGAGATTCGGCCGTTGCATCACGGGCCGCAGAAACGCCTTCGATGCATTCCAGCGCACGCCATTGCGCTGGTTGACTTGAAAGCGCGCCGAACCAAAATTGTCGCCGCCATTGAAATCGGCGACTTTCGGAATACCGCATTGCAGCGCCGCATCGCGCCACGCGTTGAGGATCTTCCATTCAAGCCGCTGCTCTTCCACCCGCCATTCGCCGCCCGCGCCGTGGATGTCGCAGCCCCCGCCATAATGGTCTTCGGATTGTTTGAAAATCGGAAACACGTCGTTCCACGACCAGCCGGGATTTCCTTGTGCGGCCCAGCCATCATAGTCTCTGGATTGTCCGCGCATGTATACCATGGCATTGATCGACGAACATCCGCCCAGCACTTTGCCGCGCGCGTACAGAATCGAGCGACCGTTCAATCCCTCGCAGGGTTCAGTCCGATAGCACCAATCGGTGCGCGGGTTGCCGATGCAAAAAAGATAGCCCACCGGAATGTGGATCCAGATCCAGTCGTCCTTTCCGCCGGCCTCCAGCAGCAATACCTTGACATCGGGGTCGGCGGAGAGCCGATTCGCGAGCACGCAACCCGCAGTGCCGGCGCCGACAATGACGTAATCGAAAACCCCGAATGATGTCGCGGAGTGGGCCATGATTCTCTGGTGGGTTGGCGAGGGGTGCCGTTAGAATAGTGCCACAAGCGCGAACGGATCATAAAATCAAGATGCTTCATACGCATTCGCGGCGCAGGAGAGAGCGTTGGACATAGCTGGCACATTGAGTAAGTGGTGGAATCACAAGGTTTCGCAAGGCGCGATATTGCTTGCGATCGCCGCGTTGATTTTTCTCGTATTGTCACGTGTGCCGGCAGCGGATCAGGCGGTTTTGGGTGTCCTGGAACGCATGTCCTTCGACTTGCAGATGAAATTCTTGCGCGCATACCATCCGCGGCCAGCGTCGGTCGAGCCCGTATTGATCGGCATCGATGAATCGGCAGAAGACGCTTTCGACGAGCCAATCGCGATGTGGCACAAGCATTTTGCAGAGTTGCTTGATGCGCTTGCGGTTTCAGAGCCTTCGTTGATCGGCATGGATGTCGTTCTGCCGTCTAAGTCGTTCGATCATATTCTCCCGGGGCTGGATATCGCTTTCTTGCGCAGCCTTGCCAAAATCAAGCGCACCGCGCCATTCGTCGTGGTGCATACGTTCGATCGAACCGGAAGGCTGTTTCCAATTCATCCGACGTTCCTGAAAGTATTGACGGACGAATCGTTTGCCATTGACAAGGTGCTGGAGGACAAAGACCGGGTTGCCCGCCGCTTCAATGAGTTTGAAACGGTTGGCACAGGCTCATTACCGGCATTTTCGGGCCACATCGCCCGGCTACTCGGCAGAAAGGCGGAGTCCGGTTTCATCGACTTCAGCATCGGCGGCGTGCTCAATTATGTGCCAATGCAAAAAGTCATTGCATGGAAGGCCGCGGGCAACGTTGACGAACTCAAGCGACAGTTTGGGGGAAAAGTCGTATTGATTGGTTCCGTCGTGGGGGCGCAAGACCGATGGCAACTCCCGGTCGCACTTTCTGAATGGGAACGAAATCAAAAGGGCGAAATGACATTGAACCAGCCCGGTGTCATTGTCCATTTCCAAACCCTACGCAGCCTGTTGGGGGACGGACTCATCACGCCAATATCTGACACCCTGACCTGGCTGATATTTGCGCTGCTGCTTGGGTTCGTCTTCGTGCCATCCAACCGGTACACATACTGGTTTGCCTTTTTTGTCGCACCTGTCGTGATTATTTCGATTTCAGTGATCTTGATCACAGCCAAAATACTCATTCCCGCAGTATCGTTACTTGCAATGCTGTGGATCGCGGTCGCGGTCGGCGCGACGGCCGAGGGAGTCAAAACGTTGCTCGAAAAAAACCGCTTCAAACAATCCTTCTCCGGCAGCGTATCCCCGGCCGTGCTTCAGGAAATGCTGGCCGGCAATTTGTCGGCGGGAAAATCGGCGAAAACGGCGGAAATATGCGTACTCTTCAGCGATATTCGAGGTTTCACCGGCATGTCGGAGACACTTTCGCCGGAAAAGGTCACCAATTTACTGACGCGCTATTTCGACCGTATGGTTGCCTGCGTTCACCGCTATGACGGCACCATGGACAAGTTCATGGGAGACGGCATGATGGTGCTGTTCGGTGCGCCGCGCAGTGTGGGGAACCCTTCGGTCAACGCCGTGAAGTGCGCGCTCGACATGGTGACCGCATTGAAGCAGTTGAATGAAGAATTCGTGGCCGAAGGCTTGCCGCACCTGGAAATCGGAATAGGCATAAACTATGGAAAAGCGGTGGTCGGCATCATCGGCTCGACGGAACGCAACAATTACTCCGCCATCGGTGACGCCGTCAATGTGGCCTCTCGGGTGGAGGGCTTGACCAAGCGGCTGGGCGCGCCGATTGTGTTGACGGATTCACTGAAGGCGCAGTTGGGCGATACGTTTGCGTTCGTCGATTTTGGCGAACAGGCGATCCGCGGACACAGCGACATGCACTTGTGGGGTGTCGCTGGCGGAAAGTCGGTGGGTGTTTCACAATTGCCGGCACCGTCGGCGACATTGCATTAATTGTTTCAGCAGTGAATTTTTTGGGAGATGACCATGAAAACAAAACAACAACTTGCCGCGATCACGCTTGCTTCGGCAGCGATGTTCGCGATGTCCGCGCAGGCGCAGACCGGTATTGCCTTCATTACCGACGTGAAGGGCGATGCCGCGCTCGACGCCGGAAAAGTGGCGCTGATGGCGGAAATCAAGAAGGGTGCCCGCATCAATTGCGCGCGCGAATGTGCGGTGGGGGTCATGTACTTGCTGTCGGGCAAGGAGTATGTCATTAAGGGGCCGGGTGATTTCGTCGTCGGCGATGCCGAAGTGACGGCAAAAATCGGCCCGCCGCCGACGCTGCGTGAAACCAAATGGAAGGTGTCTTCGCAAGTCGTCGCACAGGCGGCGTCACAGACGTCCAGCGCCTCGATCCGCATGCGCAGCCTGGGTGGATCCAAGGTGGAAAGTGCCGCAGCAACGCCACCTGCCGAGCGTTTGCTTTATCCGCGCGATACCAAGGTGGCGACGCTGCAACCGGCATTCCGCTGGGCCTCCGCCAACGCCAAAGGGCCGTTTGAATTTGAACTCAAGGCGAGCGGCAGCGCAAAACCGGTGTACAAATCGAAGGCGACATCAATGACGTTGAATCTGCCCGGCAATGTCAAGCTCTCGCCGGATGTCGAATACAGTTGGGCCGTCAAATCCGGCGTGAACGATGTCGGCATGACCAGCTTCAAGACGCTGCCGATGCACGCCATCGATATCACGCAGCAGCGCAAACCCGACGACAAAGCGGGATTTTCCGATTGGTTGTTGTATGCATTGACATTGAAAGAGGTCGGTGCCGATCAGGATGCCGTCGAAGTATGGACGAAACTTGCAAAAGACCGACCGGACCTGCCGGAACTGACCGCCCTGACCAAATAGGCCCGTGCGCAGCGCTCGAAGGTCGGCGTTCCGACCCGCTCGGTGCGCCGTCTTTTTGCTTGCAAAAGCGTCTGTTTGAGCATCTCAATGCATTGCGGCCCGGAATTGGGCAATAATTGAGGAAAATCACACAGGCAATCAACGTCGTTATGCGCGCATCGGTTTCAAACACCATTTCAACTCTCTGGCGGCTTTTCGCGGGCGTCGTGCTGTCTGCGGCATGTGTGGTCGTGTCGACGTCGTCGCTGGCATTCGATGACCGTGTCGCGCTGGTGATTGGCAACGACAATTACCCGACGGAGCCGCTAAAAAATGGCGTGAATGACGCTCGTGCCATGCAGCAGGCGTTGCAGGAACTCGGCTTCAAGGTGGTTTTCAAGCAGAACGCGGATATTCAAACCATGCGGGCTGCGGCGGTTCAATTCGCAAAGCAAATGGATGGCGCCTCGGCGGCGGTGTTCTACTACGCCGGGCATGGCATCCAACACAGCAATCGGAATTTTCTGGTGCCGGTCGACGCCAAGTTGACCGCCGAACAGGAGATCGCTTATTTCACCATCGATGTCGATCAGATTCTCACGAGCATGGAGGATGCGAAAGTCCGTCACAAGTTCATCATCCTCGACGCCTGCCGCAACAATCCGTTCAGAAATCTGAATTTATCCAACGGACTCGCCAAAAGTACACGCGTACCGGCTGGCACCACCATTTCCTACGCAGCCGGTGCAGGCGCGGTGGCGCTCGACGGCGAAGGCGAAAATGGCTTGTTCACCAAACACCTGGTGAATGAAATTCGCAGTCCCGGCGTTCCCGGGAGTGGCGTGTTCGAAAAGGTCGGATCCGCCGTTTCAAACGAGAGCATGGGACGGCAAAATCCCGAGACGCAATCAACGGCTTCGCCGCGCGGCGCATTTTTCTTCGCCGAACGCGGTGCGCTTGTCGCCAATTCTTCCGTCACCGGAGGCGGCGTCACCAGTGAAACCGCCGCGCAGGTTGACCGCGAGTATTGGACCGATATTAAAGCCAGCAAAAAGCTCGCGGATTTTCAGGGCTACCTGAAGCAGTTTCCCAGCGGCATTTTCGCCGACCGCGCGCGCAGCCGCATCGACGACTTGCGTGCCGAGCAATCCCAGCAGCAGGTGGCCGTGGTGCCGCTGTCAAACGCCGGCGGTACGGTAGCACCGGTTCTGGTTGCCGAGAAAACGCCGGAGCCTGCGGCCAAACCAACGGCCTCTCCACCGATCGCCATCGCGGCAAAGACAACGCCGACCGAAGCACCGATCCGCGTTGCCGCCGCACCCGCTTCCGTGCCGACGAGCGAAGTGCGCGGACTCGAACAAAAATTCAGCCCGCCCGCCACGCCCGCGCCGTTGCCCGCACCGACCCCGGCATCGCCAGCCGCGTCTTCCCTGGCCTCGACAATTCCAGCGGCGACAGCGGCACCACCCGCGAATCAAGTTGCCGTCTTGTCGCCCGATCAGAAATCGTCCCTCCCGTTGCCACCGGTATTTCCCAAGATGCTAACCGGCACACTTGAATTCTCGGGCGGCGCGCGTTACGTCGGTGACTACAAAGAAGACAAGGATAAGAATCAGGTATTGCACGGCAAGGGCGAATACATCTCACCCACGTTCCGCTACAACGGCGAATTTCGCGATGGCAAGAAGCAGGGCAAAGGCGTATACATCTGGGCGGACGGTGCAAAATTCGACGGTGAATTTGCCAACGACCAAGTCTCGGGAAAAGGCCGCTGGGAATTTTCTAGCGGCGATGTATATGTTGGCGACGTCTTGAATGCCGTGATGGTCGGCAAAGGAATTCTGGTCGCCAAGAACGGCGACAAATACGATGGATTGTTTTCGGACGGCAAGCCACACGGTCAGGGCATGTACGCGTTCGCCAATGGTGACCGCTACGAAGGGGGAATGGTCGCCGGCAAAATGTCGGGGAAGGGCGTATATATCTCCAAATCCGGCGACAAGTTCATGGCCCCGTTCGTCGACGGGGTTGCAAACGGACAGGGCACCTACGAATTTTCCAACGGCGATCGTTATGTCGGTGAGATCAAGAACGGTGCACTCACGGGCAAGGGCAAATATTCGCACTCCGATGGTCAATCCTCGGAAGGCACCTATGTCAATGGAGTGCTCAACGGGCCAGGCAAATTTTTCTACAACAATGGCTCGATTTTCGAAGGTGTGTTTGAGAACGGCTGGAAGCGCGCCGTGGGTGTCATGATTCAAAAGGACGGCAACAAGCGCAACGCTGAAGTGATCGACGGCGTGACGACTTTCCCCGGCGGTTGATCGATATCTTGATCCCCCCGCGCGTTGGCGGCAACGGCGAGAACACTTTTCCATGACCTTGCTCGCGAACGTGGGCGTCGGTTCAGTCGGAAAAGTGACGATGACGGTCGGCGACAAACACACCGCGCCGCGCGTTGGATCCGGACAAATTCACGTGCTGGCCACCCCCGTCATGATCAACTTGTTTGAGGCGGCCGCGCTGGCGGCTTGTGAACATTTATTGCCGCCCGGACATCAAAGTCTCGGCACGCACCTCGATGTCACGCACATCGCCGCAACCCCAGTGGGCATGCGCGTGACGGCGATTGCCGAAGTCACGTCGGCGGAAGGTCGCAATATTAAATTCCGCCTCGAAGCCCGCGACGAACGCGATCTCATCGGCGAGGGAACGCACGAGCGGGTGGTGGTGAATGTCGCGAAATTCGATTTGCGGGTGAAGGAAAAGACCGCGCTGATTGCGCCCAAACCGTGATGCGTCACGCGGTCACTGTGCTGCGATCAAAGTCTGCTTCGTCAGTGCTTCACGGATTCTTGGCAGCGCCTCGCGCGCGGCGGCTTCACCGCGCTGAATGCACATGCGCCGATACGTCTCGGTGATGCTCGCGAAGTAGCCGAGGTCGGGATGGATCATGGCATCTGCGTACGGTGCCTGCTTCGCGACCTTGGCGGCGCGCGCGCGGTCGCGGACGGCCCAGCCGGCGGGTGCTTCGGGTGGAATCGCATGTACATACGCCGAGACATCCACTGCAATCACCACGGTTGCACCCAGATCGCGCGCGACCTTCACTGGCACCGGTTCGGCTTCATCGCCGTCGTGATACTCAACACCGCGAATGCTGACGTGCGCAAACCGTCCCGGTATGGCGCTCGATGCGCGGATGGCGGCAGCGGTGTCGCCGCGATTGAATACGACGACGGAATTGTCGCGGCGCAAGGCCGCTGTGACAGCCAGTTTTCGTTTGAATCCATCGAGGGGCTTGCCGCCGGTGCGGTCATTGATGAATTTCTCAATTGCACTGCCGTCGCCCGCAAGACCGGATGCTGAGATGCCGATGAAGCGCATCGGATCGAGATCAAGCGCGATTTTTTCAATTTCCGCCGCCGAGACCTGATTGGCGTACAGCGCGCCGATCATGGCACCCACGCTGGTGCCGACCACCAAGTCCGCTTCGATCCCGTTCGCCTCCAGCACCTTGAGAACGCCGATGTGCGCGAAGCCGCGCGGCCCACCGCCGCCCAGCACCAGTGCCACGCGCGCGCGTTCGGTGCCGCCATAGGCTTCGAATTTCGGCGCGTTGGGGCCGTTGTATTCGGCAATACCACCGGCGCACCCGGCCAGCAACGCGGCAATCAGCGCCGCGCCCAGCTTGCGCGTGGCCGAAAATGAACGCATAGTGGCGGACAAATTTTTCATCGCCAGAATTTACCATGACCCAACCACCCAACCAATACGACGCGCTCATCATCGGCGGCGGCCACAACGGGCTGGTGTGCGCCTGTTACCTCGCGGCGAACGGCCTGAAGGTGCGCGTACTGGAGCGCCGTGCGGTGGTCGGTGGTGCCGCTGTGACGGAAGAGTTTCATCCCGGATTTCGCAATTCATCGGCAAGCTACACGGTGAGTTTGCTGAATCCGAAAATCATCCGCGAGCTGAATCTTGCCGCGCATGGATTGAGAATTGTCGAGCGACCGTTCGCGAATTTCCTGCCCCTGAATGATCACGAATACTTGAAGGTGGGCGGTGGCATCGATGCCACGCGCGCGGAGGTCGCACGGTTCTCCCAGCGCGACGCCGACAATTTGCCGCGCTATTACGCGATGCTGGATCAGGTCGCCGCAGTATTGAAAGATTTGTTGCTGGAAACACCGCCAAATGTGGGCGGCGGCATCGCGGACTTATTGCAAGCGTGGAAAGCCGGGCGGCGCTTCAAAGCGCTCGCCATGTCCGCGCGCCGCGATGTGCTCGACCTATTTACGAAAAGTGCGGGTGATGTGCTCGATCAGTATTTCGAGTCGGCGCCGATCAAGGCGTGCTTTGGTTTCGACAGTGTCGTTGGAAATTTTGCATCGCCCTATACGCCCGGCTCGGCGTATGTGCTGCTGCATCATGTGTTCGGCGAAGTGAATGGCAAGCCCGGCGTTTGGGGGCACGCCATCGGCGGCATGGGGGCCATCACGCAGGCGATGGCGTCGGAAGCGCGCGCACGTGGTGTGGAGATTTCGCTTGATGCGGCGGTGGCGCAGGTGGAGGTGGTGGACGGCATTGCGCAGGGCGTTCGACTTGCCGACGGCACGCGCATCGCGGCAAAACGGATCGTATCGAATTTGCATCCCAAACTTCTATTCGAGTCGCTCTTGAAATCAAGCGATGTTGCCGGGGAATTCGGTCGTCGCATTGCCGCCTACAAATCGGGGTCGGGCACGTTTCGCATGAATGTCGCGTTATCGGAATTGCCCAGTTTCACCTGTTTGCCGGGTGCCGGGCCGCATCTCTCGTCGGGCATCATCATGGCACCGACGCTCGACTACATGGAGCAGGCGTTTTTCGATGCAAAGACGCACGGCTGGTCGAAGAATCCGATCGTCGAAATTCTTCTCCCGAGCATCGTCGATGACACTCTGGCACCGCCCGGCAAACATGTCGCGAGCCTGTTTTGCCAACACGTTTCGCCGACGTTATCGGGTGGCAGACATTGGGACGATCATCGCGAAGAGGTGGCCGATCTCATGATCGATACCGTGACGCGATTTGCGCCGAATTTCAAATCCACCGTGATTGCCCGGCAGATTCATTCGCCGCTCGATCTTGAACGAAAATTCGGTTTGATCGGTGGCGACATTTTCCACGGCGCATTGTCTCTCGATCAACTTTTCAGCGCGCGTCCGGTGTTGGGTTACGGCAATTACCGCACGCCGATCAAGGGCCTTTACCAGTGCGGCGCGGGTACGCATCCAGGGGGCGGCGTGACGGGAATTCCGGGTCACAATGCGGCGCGAGAGATCCTGCGGGATCACTAAGTAAAAAAGCAAAGTCCATGACTGGCGAGGGTTCCCAGTACTTTTAGTCCGGAAAGCCGCGCCAGTGCTTGAGTTTGATGATCGCGTTTGGTCGAGCTAATACCTTCGTTCCATCAGCGGAACCACATCAATGACGTCGGATCCCCTGAGCAGTGCGACTCGGATGTCATTGCGCCAACGCAGCGCATTGAGACTCACAAATTCGGTCGATGTGTTGCATTCCCCCGCGCTCGCGCATGCCAGCAGTCGCCGCCACTCGCTATCGCGCGTGCAGGCGGCTCCTCGTTCGCAGGCGATCATTCGTAGCGCGGCGATCGCATCGGCCGTGTCGGCGGGCGCGACGGTTACGCCGCCGATGATCAATTGGCCGGTATGCAGGATCACTTCGAACTCATCGGCGAGATCGCGGATCAACCAGCCATCACCACCGCTGAGAATTTCGGCGATCAATGTTTGCCGCGCGGGCACCTCCTCGCGGCTCGCGGTGTCCCACTGCGCACCGAGACGATCAATTCGGCGCGCCGTGATCAATCGTTCATCCTGCATTTGCAGACCTTCCTCCGCCAGCAGGTAATAGTCGAATTCGGCGAGATTGCGATGGCGGAATGTGCCGCAGAGTCGCGCGAGATTGGCTTGTGCGTTAAGTTGCGCGGCAGCGACGGCGGCGAATGCCGTCTCATTGGCGTCGCTATCCATCAATGCGTCGAGTGTTTGCCGCGCTTCGCGGGTGCAAAAATCATAGGCTTTCAGCGCAAGGTAGTGGCCGCCGTGTACCGGATGACGGCGGATACTTTCGACGAAAGTGAGCAGGTCGGCGCTGTTGGCTAGGCGTTCTTCCGCCGTGCGCACGATTGTTGACGGTGGGCGCGCATTGCTGCTGCGGCCCAGGTTCACCGGCACTGGAATTTTGCGCAGCATGTTCGTTGAACTTGTTGCGGATGCGCTTGACGACGCGCCGTTTGGGACAATCTCCAAAAGCCCCGCAAAGCTTCCCGCGAATTGCAACGCGAGTAGCGCACAAACAATCGCGATGGGCGGTGCTACGATGACGGAACGGATTGAATGAGCCGAACTCATGGATGAATTATGCGGCAATGGAAATCATCTTGCTGATCAATGAGCATACCGCCGGTTACGAGAAAGACCCAACACGTGAATCAAATCTATCGAGTGAACGCCGATATTACCGTTGCCCAAACACTACCCGGCGCGTTCTATCACGACACAATCGTCTACGAAGCGCTGCGCGAACGCGTATTCGCGCGCACCTGGCAATGGATCGGCGATCTTGCTGATGTGTCGGAGGCGGGCTCGCTATCGCCGCGTCTGTTGCTGCCCGGCTTGTTGAATGAGCCGCTGCTACTCGCACGCGATGGCGAAAACACCTTGCGCTGTTTGTCCAATGTCTGCACGCACCGCGGAAATATTCTGGTGAAAGAAGCTTGCCGCGCCGCGCGGATTCGTTGTGGGTACCACTCGCGGCGATTCGATCTGGCGGGCCACATGACATTCATGCCGGAGTTCAAGGAAGCGAAAAATTTTCCGACTGTCGCCGATCATCTGCCGAACATTCCGTTTGGCGAATGGAGTGGTCATGGTTTTGCCGCGTTGAATCCGATTGCACCGCTGGAAGAATTTCTCGGCGAAGTGAAGGCGCGCATGCATTGGCTGGCGATCGACAAATTTTCGTTTGATTCAGCGCATAGCCGCGACTATGTGATCGACGTGAACTGGGCCTTGTACGTTGAGAATTACCTCGAAGGATTTCACATTCCGCATGTGCATACGGGGCTGAATGAGGCAATCGACTACGGCAGCTATGCGACAGAATTGCATCGCTACTCGAGCCTGCAACTCGCCTATGCAAACGATGGCACGCCCGCATTTGCCCAGCCTTCGGGCAAGCGCGTCGCCGCGTATTACTGGTGGATATTTCCAAACCTGATGCTCAATTTCTATCCGTGGGGGCTGTCGTTGAATCTGGTGCAGCCGGAGGCGATCCATCGCACGCGCGTCGCGTTTCGCACTTACGTTTGGGGTGCAGCAACTCTCGATGCCCACGCCGCCGCCGCGCTGCATCAAACCGAAATGGAAGATGAAGCGATCGTGCAAGCGGTGCAACGCGGAACTGCCTCGCGCCATTACGGGCAGGGGCGTTATTCGCCGACGCGGGAGCAGGGTACGCATCACTTTCACCGGCTGTTGTGCGAATTCCTGCAAGCGCCATTTGACCGCGTCTCTGTCGGCGCAATGATGGAGTCGGCTGAGTCTTAAGTAGGCGCTGACTTCACTATTGTCGTCATTGCGGCGTTCAACAGGTTGCCAAACCATTTCAACGCACATCGACTCGCCGCAATCTGATCAGGTGTCCGTTTGATCCCTGTCAAAAGCCGGCCATGCCGGCGCCATTAGCATCAAGACAGAATCAATTTTGTCTGGTGCACATCACGGTAGTTCGCGCCAGAACGGCAATCATTCCGCAGGCAAGGGCGAAAACATGTTTCAGGTGCGAATTCACGGACGCGGCGGCCAGGGCGTGGTTTCCGCGGCGGAAATGCTCTCGGTCGCAGCTTTCGATGAAGGCCGCCATGCGCAGGCATTTCCAAGCTTTGGCTCGGAGCGCATGGGCGCGCCGGTCATGGCGTTCTGCCGAATTGACGACCGCGAAATTCGCCTCCGTGAGCCGGTGACCCGCCCCGATGCGCTGATCATTCAGGATCCCACGTTATTGCATCAGGTCGATTTGTTCAACGGCCTGTCCGAATCGGGTTACATCCTCATCAATTCGACCCGTACATTCGATGAGTTGGGTATCGGTGATCTTGTTCGGAAATTTCCGGCAGATCACTTTTGCACCGTGCCCGCCAGTGAACTCGCGATGAAGCACGCCGGCCGTCCAATGCCAAATGCCGCACTGCTCGGCGGCTTTGCCGCCATCAGCGGACAGATCAGTTTCGAGGCTGTGGCTAAGGCGATCCGCGAAAAATTTCCCGGCAAGGTCGGCGACTCAAACGTGCTGGCGGCGCGTGCCGCCTACGAGTTGGTGAGTGCGGCAATAGCGCACCACGCGGAGGCCACTCATGCTTAAGCAAATTGAAGGATCGGCCGCCGTCGCCCAGGCGGTGGCGCTGTGCCGACCGGAAGTCATTTGCGCCTACCCGATCACGCCGCAAACGCACATCGTCGAAGGGCTGGGCGAAATGGTCAAGGCCGGCGATCTCACGCAATGCGAGTTCATTAATGTTGAGTCTGAATTTGCGGCACTCTCCGTCGCCATTGGCGCATCGGCGGCGGGGGCGCGCGCCTATACGGCGACGGCGAGTCAGGGCATTCTTTTCATGGCCGAGGCGGTCTATAACGCGTCCGGATTGGGATTGCCGATCGTCATGACCATCGGCAACCGCGCAATCGGCGCGCCGATCAACATCTGGAACGATCATTCCGACAGCATGGCGTTGCGCGATGCGGGATGGATTCAGCTCTTCGCCGAAACCAATCAGGAGGCGGCGGATCTGCACATACAAGCGTTCAGATTAGCCGAGGAACTCTCTTGCCCCGTCATGGTGTGTGTCGATGGCTTCATCCTCACCCACGCCTACGATCGTGTCGATATTCCGACTCAGGCGCAGGTCGATGCCTACCTGCCGCCGTTTGAGCCGGTGCAGATGCTGGACGTTGACGAACCGGTGTCGATCGGAGCAATGGTCGGGCCGGAAGCATTCTTCGAAGTGCGCTACCTGCAACACCACAAACAATTGCGCGCGCTGGAACTCATTCCGCAGCTCGCGGCGGAATTCAAACAGCAGTTCGGTCGCGAGTCGGGTGGATTGATTCGCTGCTATCGATGCGAAGACGCCGAAACCATTGTTGTCGCACTCGGCTCGGTGGTCGGCACGATCAAGGACACGGTCGATCAAATGCGCGGCGGCGGCGTTCGCATTGGCGTCGTGTCGATCTGCTCGTTTCGGCCATTTCCACTCGTCGAAATCCGCGCGGCGTTGGGTCGCGCCACGCGTATCGTGGTGCTCGAAAAATGCATGGCGGTCGGGATTGGCGGCATCGTCTCGGACGGCGTGCGCAAGGCGCTTTCCGGCATTCTTCTCAAAGGCTACACGGTGATCGCCGGCCTCGGCGGCAGACCGATCGACACCGCCTCGTTGATCCGGCTGTTTGAAAAAGCCGGGCGCGATGAACTCGAGGCGCTGAGTTTTCTCGACCTCAACTGGGACGTGGTGAATCGCGAGATCGAACGCGGCCAGCAACAGCGCCGCGCCGGACCGACCGCCGAAAATATATTGCGCGAGCTGGGCACAACCGCCGCACGCGTTGCCTAGGCTGCAACTCACCGATACCCAACGGAGACCACTGGCATGGCATTGCAACCCGTCAAGTTTTATCAAACCGGCACATTTACCGTTGGCAATCGTCTGCTCGGCGAGGAAACCCGTTCGGTGCAGGCCAACATGCGCCGCACTAACTCGCTCAACTCCGGTCATCGCGCCTGTCAGGGTTGCGGCGAAGCATTGGGCGCGCGCTATGCAATCGATGCCGCGATGCAGGCCACCGGCAATAAAGTCATGGCCGTGAACGCAACCGGCTGCCTTGAAGTATTTTCGACGCCATACCCGGAAACGTCCTGGCAGATCCCGTGGATCCATTCACTGTTCGGCAATGCCGCGGCCGTGGCATCGGGCGTCGCCGCCGGTCTGCGCAGAAAGGGGCGCTGGGACGTGAGAGTGATTGCGCAAGGCGGCGATGGTGGCACCACCGACATCGGCTTCGGCTGCCTTTCGGGCATGTTTGAACGCAATGACGACGTGCTCTACATTTGCTACGACAACGAGGCCTACATGAATACCGGCGTGCAACGTTCAAGTGCGACGCCCCCGGCCGCGCGCACCGCCACCACCATGGCTGTCGGCCCGCACCCCGGCAATGTGTTCGGCACCGGCAAGAACCTGCCGCTGATCGCGATGGCGCACAATATTCCCTATGTGGCGACCGCGTCGGTGGCGAACCTGCGCGACCTGGAAGCCAAGGTGACGCGCGCGATCGGCATCAGCGGTGCGCGCTACATTCACATCCATGTGCCGTGTCCGCTTGGCTGGGGCTCGGCCCCGGCGGATACGATCAAGGTCGCGCGCATGGCGGTCGAATCCGGATTGTTTCCATTGTTCGAGGCCGAACACGGCGAGGTCACTAGTCGCTACACCTTGCGCCGGCGTGTTCCGGTCGAGGATTACCTGAAGTTGCAGCGCCGCTTCGCGCATCTGTTCGGCGCGCAACCCGATCTTGAAACCATCGCCATGATTCAGGCCACGGCGGATAAGAACATCCGAGTATTCGGGCTCGATGCCGGCGCGAAGGCGGTTCCGGCATGAAGAAACCATTCGCTATCACGCTTGACCGCGGTTCAAGTCTTGCCAACCATACCGGCGCGTGGCGCACCAGCCGGCCGGTCTACGTCGATCGTTTGCCGCCGTGCAACCGTGCCTGCCCGGCGGGCGAGGATATTCAGGGCTGGTTGTTCCATGCCGAAAGTGGCGACTATC
Source organism: Betaproteobacteria bacterium (assembly GCA_031430555.1). GTDB lineage: Bacteria > Pseudomonadota > Gammaproteobacteria > Burkholderiales > Usitatibacteraceae > UKL13-2. The sequence continues at coordinate 9,791 of JANPBQ010000345.1, read as the reverse complement.
ATCGCGCGTGGCAGGAACTGACCCGCAATAATCCGATGCCCGCGCTGATGGGCCGCGTTTGTTATCACCCCTGTGAAACATCGTGCAATCGTGCGCAGCTTGATGAGGCCGTCAGTATTCATGCCGTCGAGCGATTTCTGGGCGACGAAGCCCGCCGGCAGGGCTGAAAATTCGCGACCGCCGCTCCAACCGGGCGTCGCGTGCTGGTGGTGGGTGCCGGGCCGTCGGGGCTATCGGCGGCATACCAGCTCGCGCGCCTTGGTCATCACGTCGCCATTCATGAAGCCGGCCCGCTCACGGGCGGCATGATGCGTTTCGGCATCCCCAAATATCACCTGCCGCGCGATGTGCTGGACGCCGAAGTCCAGCGCATCCTCGACATGGGCATTGAGCTCAAATTGAATACCCGCGTCGACGATATTCGGGCGGCGATGCAAGACGGCAAATTCGACGCCGCGTTCCTGGCCGTCGGTGCCCACGTCGCCAAGCGCACCGATATTCCCGCGCGGGATGCCAACCGTATCCTCGATGCGGTGAGCGTCTTGCGCGGCATGGAAACCGGCGACGCGCCAAAGCTCGGACGCCGCGTCATCATTTATGGTGGTGGAAATACCGCGCTGGATGTCGCGCGCACCGCCAAACGGCTCGGCGCCAGCGAAGCACTGATCGTTTATCGGCGCACCCGCGAGCAAATGCCCGCGCACGATTTCGAACTGCAGGAGGCACTCGAGGAAGGCATCATGGTGAAGTGGCTCAACACCATCAAGGGTATCGACGACACCACCTTTACCGTTGAGAAAATGGCGCTCGACGACACGGGCTATCCGCAGCCTACTGGCGAATTCGAGACCATCGAAGCCGACACGCTGATCCTCGCGTTGGGTCAGGATGTGGATCTGTCGCTGCTGGATAAAGTGCCGGGGCTCGCGTTCGACAAGGGTGTAGTGAAAGTCGATGCCAACATGATGACGGGCTACCCCGGCATTTTTGCCGGCGGCGACATGGTGCCTTCCGAGCGCACCGTTACGGTCGCGATCGGCCATGGCAAGAAAGCGGCGCGCAACATCGATGCGTGGCTGCGCAGCGAAGCAGTGGTTGCCGTGCCCAAGCACGAAATCGCCGCATTCGAACACCTGAATACCTGGTATTACGCGGATGCACCGCAATCCGTGCAGCCGATGCTCGATATCGCACGCCGCCAGGCGACCTTCGACGAAGTGGTCGGCGGGCTCGACGCCTCGACGGCGCTGTTCGAGGCGCGGCGCTGCCTGTCGTGCGGCAACTGCTTCGAATGCGACAACTGCTATGGCGTATGTCCCGACAATGCGGTGATCAAGCTCGGCCCCGGCAAACGCTTCGATTTCAACTACGACTACTGCAAAGGTTGCGGCATGTGCGAGGCGGAGTGTCCTTGCGGCGCGATCACCATGGTCGCCGAAAAAATTTGAGCCGCAGGGTTGCGCGGCCGATCACGCCGCCCGCATCGCGCGCAAGCCGAGCCGGTTTTCAACAAATCCACTCTCGCATAAAGGAGTCGCCAGAATGAATGACACTGTCAGCACAATGCCGCGCGGCGTTCGCTTGCTTCATGATCCCCTGCGCAACAAAGGTAGCGCTTTTACGGAGGCCGAACGCGATGCATTGGGTCTGCGCGGCCTGTTGCCGCCGCACGTACACAGCCAGGACGAGCAGGCCACGCGTGTCTTGCAGCATCTGCGCAATCTCTCGGATCCGCTCGAAAAATTCATCGCGCTCAACGCCCTGCATGATCGCAATGAAGCACTGTTTTTCCGTGTGATTTGCGACAACGTCGATGAAATCCAGCCGCTCATCTATACACCCACTGTCGGCCTCGCCTGCCAGCGCTTCGGCCACATTTTTCAGCGTCCGCGCGGCATGTTCATCAGCATCAATGACCGCGGCCGCGTTGCCGAGGTGCTGCGCAATTGGCCGCTCAACGCCGGCATCATCGTCGTCACTGACGGCGAACGAATCCTGGGCCTGGGCGATCAGGGCGCCAACGGCATGGGCATTCCGGTGGGCAAGTTGAGCCTCTATACCGCCTGCGCGGGCGTTGACCCGGCCATTTGCCTGCCGGTCACGCTCGATATGGGTACCAACAATGAAACCCTGCTGAACGATCCCTTCTATGTCGGGCTACGCCGCCATCGAGTGACCGGGGCCGCCTACGACGAGTTGATCGAAGAATTCATCACCGCCGCACACGAGGTGTTCCCGAATGTGATCATCCAGTTTGAAGACTTCGCGAATCACAATGCCTTCCGACTATTGGAGAAATATCGCGATCGAATTTGTACCTTCAATGACGACATTCAGGGCACCGCCGCCGTGGCCGTCGCGGGCGTGTTGTCGGCGTTGCGCATCAAGGGCACGAAACTCGCGGACGAAAAGCTCTTGTTCCTCGGCGCCGGCGAAGCCGCCACCGGCATCGCCGACCTGATCGTTGCCTCACTCGTCGCCAATGGTATGAGTGCTGCAGATGCGCGCACACGTTGCTGGCTGGTGGATTCAAAGGGATTGGTGGTGAAATCGCGCGAAGGACTTCCTGCGCAAAAATTGCCGTATGCGCATGACCACGCGCCGATCAGCGATTTTCTGTCGGCCGTGAAAGCGCTGCGGCCGACCGGCATCATCGGTGTCGCCGCCGTCGGCGATACGTTCACGCCGGAGGTGCTGCGCGCGATGACCGATTGCAACACCCGCCCCATTGTGTTTGCCTTGTCAAATCCTCACTCCAAGGCGGAATGCACCGCCGAGCAGGCCTATACCGGCACCGACGGTCGCGCGCTGTTTGCCTGCGGCAGTCCGTTTGCACCGGTGCCGGTCGGCACCAAGACCCTCGTGCCGCGCCAGGGCAATAACTCCTACATCTTCCCCGGCGTGGGCTTAGGTGCGATTGTCTGCGGCGCGACGCGCATCGTCGACGAAATGTTTCTCGCGGCGGCCAACACGCTGGCGGCGCAGGTCACTCCGGCAGATCTTGATCAGGGCAGTCTTTATCCGCCGCTCGCGAATATCCGCGACGTATCCGCGCATATTGGCGCGGCGGTTGCGGAGGTTGCCTATCGGCGCGGACTCGCCGCCAATCCGCGGCCCGACAATCTTCTCGAACACGTGCGGAAACAAATGTACGACCCGCATTACCCTAGCTACGCATAACGCGCGACGCATCGCACTCGCAAGATGCACGGCGCCTGCGATGCGTTTGCTACATCATCCCCAGCAAGCGCGGGAACCAGATCGACAGTCCCGGCCAATAGGTGACCACCATCAAAAAGCCGAGCATGGCCAGCAGCCACGGCCATACCGCCACGGTCAGTTCGGTGATGCCCATCTTGGTGATGCCAGAGGCGACATAGAGATTCAGCCCGACCGGCGGGTGGCACATGCCGACTTCCATATTGACGACCATGATGATGCCGAAGTGCACCGGATCGATGCCCAATTTCATCGCCACCGGGAACAGGATCGGCGCGAAGATCAGCACGATGCTCGAGGGCTCCATGAAGTTGCCCGCCAGCAGCAGGATCACGTTTACCGCCAGCAGGAATGCGATCACGCCAAGACCGTGCCCGAGCATCCAATCCGCCAGCGCCTGCGGGATGTTTTCGTTGGTCATGATGAACGAAAACAGCACGGCGTTGGTGATGATGTAGAGCAGCATCGCCGACATGTTCGCCGAATTGAGCAACACCCGCGGCACGTCTTTCAAGCCCATGTCCTTGTAGACAAATACGGCGACGATGAACGCATAGACCGCACTCATGGCCGCCGCCTCGGTCGGCGTAAACAAGCCAGTGTAGATGCCGCCCATTACAATGACGATCAGCAGCAATCCCCATGCCGATGCGCGAAAAGCCTTCAGACGCTCGGCCCAACTGGCGCGTGGCAATCGCGGGTAGTTGAATTTGCGCGCCCGATACCAGGCCACACTTCCCAACACCAGCGCCAGCGCGATACCGGGCACCACGCCTGCCATGAACAGCGCGCCGACGGAGGTGTTGGTCGCCACCGAATACATGACCATCACGATGGATGGCGGAATGAGAATGCCAAGCGCGCCCGAGGTGGTGATGACACCGGCGCCAAAATTCTTCGGAAACCCGGCCCGCACCATGGCGGGTAACAGAATCGAGCCGATCGCCACCACCGTGGCGGGCGACGATCCCGACACCGCCGCGAACAACGCGCACGCCAACACGCCCGCCAGACCCAAGCCGCCATGCCAGTGTCCGACCATGCTGGTGGCGAACAGGATCATGCGCTTGGCCACGCCGCCATGGGTCAAAAAATTGCCGGCCAGGATGAAGAACGGGATCGCCATGATTTCAAACTTTTCGATCCCGGTGAAGAGCTTGAGGGCGACCGATTCGAGCGGCACCTGAGTAAACCCGAACAAAAACGTCAACACCGTGAGGCCGAGAGAAATCGAGATCGGCATGCCCGTGAGCATGAGCGCCAACAACAGCAAGAAAATAAAGGCGGCGTTCATTTGGAATCCCCAGGTCGGTCCTGCCGCGCCGCGTGCAGATTGTCGTCCATGGCATATGAATTGGTTTCGACCGGCAACTTCTCGACCTCGTCCAGACCATCGACATGGCTTTGATCGTGATGCGGCAGCTCACCGGTGCGCAAGAATCCGCGCAGTACTTGCAGGAAGCGAAAACACATCAGGCTGGTGCCGAGCGGAATCGCGCTGTACACCATCCATGTCGGCCATTCCAGATCGGGCGTGGTAGGGCCTTCCGGAATACCCTCGAGCGGCATGCCGAGAAGCTTGATCGCCGCATGATGCGCGCCATTCTCCCAGACGAACCCGGCACCAAGCGTGGCGACCACCCCGGTGAACAAGGCACCCGCGCACAAGCCGAAGACGATGAACCTGCCGCGCATCTTGGTGTCGAGACGGTTGATAAGCACATCGACGCCGACGTGGATGCCGGTGCGCACACCATATGCCGCGCCGAATTTCGCCATCCAGACAAACATGATGATGGTCAGTTCCTGCGCCCAACTCATGCTGAGCGACAGGAGCCAATCCTGCACCACCGGTATCGCCAAGCCTGCCGCATAGCGATGCACCACCGCGACAAAAATGATCAGCGTTGCCGCCCCCATGAGGAATGTGACCAGCCATTCTTCAAGATGATCGAGAAACTTCATGGCTCCCCTTTCCGCCGACGCACAATGAATCGTCGACGCTATCCTTTGGTACGCACGTGGCCTATAGCTTGCCGGGATCGAAACCGGTTTCTTTGTAGATGCTCTGCAACGTTTCTTTGCCGACACGATCCGCCATCTTGATATGCACCGATGCCATTGCCTTTTTCATGGCCAGGCGCTCTTCTTTGGTCGGCTCATAGACGGTCGTCTTGCCGCTTTTTCTTACGCCGGTCAGTGCCTGATCATTTTCTTCCTGGGCGATCTTATTGGCATAGGTCGTCGATTCTTTTATCGCCTGCTCCAATTGGCCGCGCACATCCGCCGGCAAGCCATCCCAGAATTTCTTGTTGACGATCACGGCGTAGCCGAGATAGCCGTGATTGGTGAGTGAAAGGTGCTTCTGCACTTCGTGCATCTTTTGCGTGTAGAAATTGGAGATCGGATTTTCGGTGCCATCCACGACGCCGGTCTGCAGTGCTTGATAGACCTCCGAGAAAGCCATCACCTGCGGAATGCCGCCGACCGCGCGAATCTGTTCCTCCAACACCTTGGACGACTGGATGCGCATCTTCTTGCCTTTCAGGTCGGCGGGAGTCTTGATCGGTGTATTCGCCGAGAAGGATTTGAAGCCGTTGTCCCAAAACGCGAGCCCTTTGATGCCTCGGGGCTCGAGCTTGGCCATGAGGCTCGCGCCCACCGGGCCCTGGGTGATTTTGTGCAGGTCCGCCGTGTCGTCGAAGATGAACGGCATATCAAAGGCTTCGAATTCCTTGACCCCAAGCGGACCGAATTTCGCGAGAGAAGGTGCCAGCATTTGCACGGCGCCGATCTGCAGCGCTTCCATTTCTTCCTTGTCTTTATAAAGCGCGCTATTGGCATAGACATCAACCTTGACCCTGCCTTTGGTGAATTCGGCGGCTCGCTTGGCAAAGAACTCGGCGGCCTTGCCCTTGGGCGTATCGACCGCGACGACGTGGCTGAATTTGATGACGATCGGCGTCTGCGCAATCGCCGTGGAAGACAGGATCGTGAACCCTACTGCCACTAACACAGAAAAAATCTTCATGTGGGTCTCCAATTTCATTTGCGGGACAACGTGAGGCTGAGGACTGCCGACATGCGCGCGAAAACTTGAAGTTGAATCGATGCGCGCCGGGTTGGCGTTCTCAGGGCCGTGAGAATTCCGTGCATAATTTTGACGGGCAAAAACGGGGCGCTTTTGATTCAAATCAACCGGGCGCAAAGCATTGGTCAACACAATGCAAATTGGCGGGTCAACTGACGAAAATGTCCGAGGGAGAAAACATGGAAAAACCGGTTGTGGTTTGGTATGAGGAGCACGCCAATTTCTCCAAACTCCTCGATCTGCTCGAAGGCCAGCTCAACCTGTTTCATCGCGGCTTGACGCCCGACTATGCCTTGATGCTGGATATCATGGCGTATATGACCCACTATCCGGATCTGCTGCACCATCCGCGCGAGGATCGCGCGTTTGAGATCGTCAAGCAACGCAAACCGTCGCTCGGCGCGCGGGTGGATGAACTGATGGCCGAACATGTGGTGGCCGTGCAAAGCAGCGCGCGGCTCGTCGAAGATCTGGACAGCGTGGTGAATGGCGCGATCCTGTCGCGCGAGAGCGTCGAGACACCCGGTCGCGAATACATCGCACATTTCAGGCACCACATGGCGCGCGAAGAAGCCGATTTGTTTCCGTTCGTTGCCACTCTCTTGACTGCAAGCGATTGGGCGCTGATCGATGCCGCCGTCAAACCAAAAGCCGATCCTCTGTTTGGCGCGCGTGCGACACAACAATACGAGGTGTTGCGGCGGCAGATTGTCGGCGCAGCGAACACGCGCCCGGCGGCATGATGCCGTTGCGCGGGCGCATAAAGTCCAGCATTGGCGAGGCGTTCCAAGCGAAAGTGTCTGGAAAGGCCCGCCAACGCTGGAGTTTGTCAATAGGGTACTTCTATTTACCTCAAATCTCTGTCTCCCCGGCCCCCGATTAAAACATTCGAGGGCAGGCTGCGGCCGGGGCCCAATTTTGTCAATGGCTTACGAAAATTGGGTACCGGCCTTCGCCGGTACGACAGGGTAAAAGGAAGTACCCAATAAGAGTGAAATTCAGAATATCAAGACGCCAGTGACCTGTCTGCACGCGCAATTGGCGCATCTGTGTGTGGGCGTCAAATATGCGCTGATGCCTCGGCATTACCCGGGGCTACCATTAGGCCCGCCATATCGCGCAGTTTTTCATACTCGATTACATCGACAATAGTACCGTTGACCTTGATGAGTCCGGACGTCGTCAACTCGCGCAACGTCCGTGAAAAATGCTCTTGTGTCATGTTCAATTGCGATGCGATCAGGCCTTTCTTTGCCGGCAATGTCACGCACCGCCCGTTTTCTGCCCCCATCGAGGTCAGGCAATCAAGAATAAACCGCGCAACCCTGCCGGTTGCTTTCAGGAACAGTACGTTTTCCATTTCACTTGTCTGCCGGTAGAGCCTGTCGCTCAGTGCGCCAATCATGCGCCTGGTAAATTCCTTGTCGCGTTCCAATTCCGCAATGACCGTACGGCGGCCGATATGCAAAACTTTGCAGTCGGTCACGGCGATGGCGGTTACCAAATGAGGGCGATTTGAAAGTAGCGCCGCCTCGCCGAAACTCGCGCATTGCGGAACGAGCTCCACCACATGTTCGACACCGTGGCGAGTATCCAGCGTGAGTTTTAATTGTCCCGAAGCGGCGACGTGAATTCCGGTGGGTGACGTGCCGCGGCTGAACACGACATTGCCGCGCCGGAACTCGATTTCAGTTGTCCCGCCGGCGAGGCGGTCCAGCGAATCGAGGGACAACAGGCTAAACGTGGTTGCACGCTTGAGGCTGGCGATCAGTTGCTGGTGCCTGAGTGTCATGTGGGTGTTTTCCGCTCGTTGGATTTGATCGTCCAATGTTGCGGTGCCGCAATTCGCGGCTTTTTGATCATCGTCAAAAGAATTGCCGACGCGCTGTTGCGCGTTTGGTCTTTGTGGCGAGTTTGCGCATTCAGTTTGATGCCTATCAAAGAACCGCCTCGACATGAACGCTAAATTGACACCAAGCAAACTGAACAATTTGCATTGGCGGGTGCGCCTGATTGGGTGAAAAGAAGTGCATGCCACCGCCTGATTCTTTGTATGCGATCCAGAAGTTCGTAATGCGACCCCTTGAGGAATGAAAACATGAACAAAATCTTCAGGACGTTGGCGATTTTTGCCGCGCTGGCATTACCCGCAGGGATCGTCTTGGCGGCCGATCCGAAACCGGCGGCGGTTGACCTTGTACTCAAAGGCGACGCCAAATGCACCGAGTGCCACGACGAAGGCGATAGCCCCAAGGTGTTGCACATCGGCAAGACCAAACACGGTACGGTCGCCGATGGCCGCACGCCCACCTGCACCAGTTGTCACGGTGACAGCGCCTCGCATTTGAAAGGCGGCGCAGCCGGTGCCAAAGTCCGCCCGAAACCAGACGTGGTATTTGCAAAGAAAGGCAGTACCGGCGCCGAATCGCAGAATGCGTCCTGCACCTCCTGCCACAAGAAAGACAGCAAGCGATCGCACTGGGAAGGAAGCACCCACCAGACACGCGACGTAAGTTGCACCAGCTGCCACACGCTGCATGTGGCCAAGGACAAAGTGCTTAGCAAGACAACCGAGTTCGAAGTCTGCTTCGCCTGTCACAAGGAGCAGCGCGCGCAGGTCAGTCGACCGTCTCACCACCCGGTTCTGGAAGGCAAGGTTGCGTGTTCGGATTGCCACAACGCGCATGGCTCCGTGGGACCGAAGCTGGTGAAGCGCGACAGCGTGGTCGATACCTGCTATCAGTGCCATGCCGAGAAGCGCGGCCCATTCGTACATAACCATGAACCGGTCAGCGAAGATTGCTCCAACTGTCATAACCCGCACGGCACCGTGGCGGAAAGCATGCTGAAAGTGCGAGCGCCGTTCCTGTGCCATCAGTGCCATACACCTCACGGTGGCTTCATCCCGCAGTTGCGCGGAGCTCAGGTGCCGGGCCTCACACCGACCACACCCAACGGGCTCGGTAAAGGCACGACCAACGTGACGCAAGGGCGATCGTGTCTCAATTGCCACACGGAGGTGCACGGCAGCAATAATCCGAGCGCCACGAACCCAACCCCGCAATTCATGTTGCGTTGAGAACAGGGGGCCATCATGAAAGCGAATCGTCAAGCACAAAGCCGGGTTCCGAAGTTGTTGGCTCTGGCAGTGATCGGTGCGATCGGTCAGGCGCAGGCGCAACAGTCGGATGAAGTCATCCAGCTCACCACACCGGACAGTTCCGTCGCGGTCGGCGCGGCCAGCGTTTCCGGCGACAGCAACGATCGCGCGCAGTTCGGCATGTTCAACGGCATGCGCAAAGAGCGCGGCTACCTGCTGCTCGACCTCGACTATTTGACCCGTGACAATGCGACCGGCACCTGGACCATGCTGGAGGGACGCAACCTGGGTCTCAATAGTCGCGAGCTGCGTGGCGGCGTCAACCGGCAGGGCGACTGGAAACTGTTCGGCGAATACAACGAGATCACGCGTTACAGCCCG
>JANPBQ010000344.1:0-8271 GCA_031430555.1 Betaproteobacteria bacterium | reverse complement strand
ACCCGTTCCGCCCAATTCTCTGAATTCCGTTTCGCAGCGCTCAACATTGCTCATGTTGCATTCGGTAAACGCGAAACCATATTGGTTCAGCCAGCTTTTCGCCTGCGTGCAATAGCCGCACTCGGTGGTCGAATACATCGTCACATCACCGGGACGAACCGTTTCCGCCAAAGCTTGCATCAATGAGCGAGACGCGCGCGCGGAGGATTGTTGCACGGTGTTCGGCGTGTTCCCCGTTCTGCCGCGCCCAGCGACGACCACTAACCAAACGAAACCGGCGAACAGAAAAAACGCGGCGAGCTTTCCCCAGGAAATTGCCGGGGCCGGGGCCGCTGCCGCGTCGAACGAATAGGATTCCGTTTCTCGCTGCTCCGACGGCGACAATCCCGATCGCATCATTGCCGCCGCCTTTACATAGGCGACATGGCAAGCGGGGCATTGCCAATCCGGTGCCGCATCGGTCGGTGTTCGCGCGTAGCGACACTTGGGGAAGATGCGTAACATATGGGTTTTTGGTCTTTTCGGGAGAACTCTAAGTTGTCCCGCAACACATTGCGGAAATCAATGAATTTCGATACGGGAAGCAGTGAGTCTACGCGCAGGAACCATCGCATGCAAAATCGCAATGTTTCCGCCGCAATATCAAATCACCCCCGACTAGCGCATTGAACTTCCTCAAAAAGTTGTCTATAAAATGCACCCACAACCACACTGGAGGCCACCATGGGAATCAAACTGATCAAAATCGGCATCGTCTATCTGTTGCTCGGCATGCTTTTGGGCGTGTATATGGGTGCGTCGAAAGACTTCACCTTGCGACCAGTTCATGCCCACATCAACCTACTCGGCTGGACCCTGCTGGCTATTTCGGGAATCCTGTTTCATCTCTTTCCGCAGCTCGAGCAAAGTGTGTTGGCGAAGGTGTATTTTTGGTTGTACAACGTGTCGGTGCCGGTATCGATGATCGGTCTTACGATGTTTCTCAAAGGCAATACTTCGGCCGATCCGATTCTCGGTGCCGGCAGTGTGCTGATCACCGTGTCGGCGGCCTGTTTTGCGTGGCTATTGTTTACGAAGCTTCCGGGAACCAAGTAGTACGTCCGCACGGGCATTGCCTGGGACGGGAGTTTGCAGGAGGGTGTGATCGCGCCTTTTGAAAAGCGGCGACTGAAATCGTCGCGCGCTTTCTCGGCAAGGCGGCGGTATGGATGTTTGACATTGCGCTCGCTATTGCGCCTCATGCGAGCAAATGCTGACCGGGAATATCAAAATCAACTTCGCTGGCGCTCGCGATACCGTTCATACGACCGGGATAGCTCACCCAGGTCATCGCAATATTGAACTCACGAATGATGTTCTCGGCCTCGATCGACGCGCCATTGCCGAGATCAATGTTGCCGGTGGTGTGTGCGTCTTTGATCAGCGTCAGATCGTAGCCGCGTTCCAGCGCGCCGTAAGCGGTCGCGCGGATGCACCAACTGGTTTGCGCACCCGCAAGGACGATGTGCGTCGCGCAGTGTGTGGCGAGCGCCGACTCAAGCGCGGTTTGCTCGAATGAAGACTCGAAATTCTTGTGGACCCGCGCCTCGTCGGTCGCAGGCGTCAGTTCCGGCACCCATTGCCACGCAAGGCTGTCCTCAACCAATTCCTTGCTCGAATGCTGCACCCATATCACGGGCACTCTGGCCGCGCGGGCGCGCTCGACGGCGCGGGAGATGTTTTTGACAATACGGTCAGCATCCCAGGATTCGCGCATCACGCCGACCTGCACGTCGACGATCAATAAGACTGATTTGTTACCTTCGCGGATTATTGCCATGAAAGTCTCCCTTGATGGATAACCCGATCAAAAAACCTTTCAGGCCCACCCGCACGACCACGTTTTGGAATAACGAAAGTCTGAGGAAATCAGTAATGCGCAGCATTGCAAAGTCAAGCATTGGTGAGCCTTTCCAGGCAAAAACGCCTCGCACGCCGCGCCAGTGCTTGTGGTTCTTGGATATCTCGCACGATCGCCGCACCGGACTCGCGAAAGTTTGTCCGAGCATCAAGCCTCCATTCCGCCCCCCAACTCAACCCCACACTCCTTCAACACCTCCACCGCCTCCGCAAACGCGCTATTCGCCGCAGGCAATCCGGCGTAGATCGCCGAATGCAGAATCACTTCCTTGATCTCATCGACACTGACCCCATTGTTCAGCGCCGCGCGGATGTGCAACCGAAATTCTTCCCAGCGGCCCAGCGTTATCATCATCGCAAGGGTCATCATTGAACGGCTGCGGCGATCCAGACCAGGGCGCGACCAGACTTCGCCCCACGCGTAGCGGGTGATGAAATCCTGGAAGTCCGCCGTGAAGTCATTGCGTTTGGCGTTGGCGCGGTCGACCCATTCGTCGCCGAGCACCGCGCGGCGCACGCCCATGCCTTGGTCGTGGCGTTTCTTGTCGTCCATTGTGGCTCCAATATTATTCGACGCGGTTCAGTTGCTATGAAGTTGCTGTAAAAATGCGATTGCGTGGAAGCGGCAACGCACGCCGTATGCGTCAGAAATCAAAGAATACCGTTTCGTTGGCGCCTTGCAAACGGATGTCGAATTTCCAGTGCGATGGATTCGCGCCCGGGCTTCTCCTAGCCATAAGCGTCGCGCGCCGCGAGGCAGGCACGGCGTTCAATACCGAGTCTTGTTCATTGTGGGCGTCGCCGTCAAAGTAAACGCACGTGACGAGCGGCTTCAACAGGCCGCGCGCAAAAATCATTATCTCCAGGTGCGGCGCAACAGGCGCTTGGCGATCCGTGGCAGCACCAGGATAGTGTGTGATGAAGCGGAATTCGCCGTTCGCATGGGTCGCGGCGCGGGCAAATCCGGCGGATTCAATGTGGTGATCCGCATTGGGATGCGTTCCGGAATTCGGTGCGAATGGATCGAAGATTTCCAGAAATGCGTCGCCGACCGGGTTGCCTTCGCCATCGGCGACGACGCCTTCGAGGACGATGATTTCGGTCGCCATTGCGCTGGCCGGTTGCGCGGCCGACTCGTCGCCGGCGTGAATCAGCGCATCGAGGAAGAAGGGTCCGACCGTTTGCGACGGTGTTCGCTGCATGGCTATTTCTCCATTGGCGTGGCACCCGCACCGCGCAAGACAATATCGAATCGATAGCCGAGCGCGTGTTCGGGTTCGGTCAATGCGAGATCGAATCGAGAGACCAATGCCGCGCGGCCTTTGTCGGTCGGAACCGAATTGAAAATCGGATCGTGCGGCAGCAACGGATCGCCCGGAAAATACATTTGCGTGATCAGGCGCGAAAGGTAGCCGAAGCCGAACAGCGAGAAATGAATATGCGCGGGCCGCCACGCGTTCGCATGATTGCGCCACGGATATGCGCCCGGCTTGATCGAGACGAAACGATAGTTGCCCTCGGCATCGGTCAGCACGCGGCCGTTGCCGCTGAAGTTGGGATCGAGCGGTGCATTGTGCTGATCGCCCTTGTGCGTGTAGCGCCCGGCCGCGTTGGCCTGCCAGATTTCGATCAAGGCATTGGGAATCGCGCGACCGTCCTCGTCCAGCAAGCGCCCGGCCACGATGATGCGCTCGCCCTGTGGCCCTCCGGCGTGCTGCCTTGTCAGATCGGCATCGTGTGGCGCGACTTTGCCAACACCATAAACCGGCCCGCGCAGCGAACGGACCGCGCCGGGCATCGGCAACAGCGGCTCGCGCGGTACGCGCAATCGGGTGCTGCCATACGCGTCGAAACGATAGGGAGGATCGATCGGTTCTCGTTGGGTCACGTCCATTGCATCGGTTTGCAGCATCGTTGTTTTGCCTAAAATGGGTTGCGGGGTTTGCGCTTCAGTCAAAGATCGTGTTTGGACAGCTTTACGCCAGGTGCTGACTTGCCCACGTCGGGCAACAAAAACACAAACATATTGGCGACAACGATGGTGCCGGCGAGGAAATAGAACGTCGCCATCAGCCCGTACTGATCCGCCAAATAGCCGCCGATGAGCGGCGAGATCGCCGAGCCAGCCGCTTGCACCGCGAACAAGATGCCGATGCTGGTGCCGCCCATGTTCTTCGGCGTCGATTCGAGCAGCCAGGCCTGCAATACCGGGCGGATGGCGTAGAGAAAAAATCCCAGCACCGCGATCAGAAATACGAATGCGATACTCTTGCCCGCGAACGTCATCGACAGCAATACGACGGCGGTCATGCCCATGCTGGCCATGATGATTTGCCGGCGGCCCAACTTGTCCGAAAGATGGCCGGAAATCGGCGAGGCCGCGAATCCGGCTGCCTGCATCGCGAACATACATACACCCACCCATAACGGGTTGTAGCCCATTTCATAGGCGAGGTACACGGGTAGAAAGGTCAGCAGCGCGTTTTGCGTCATCGCACGGAACGCAGAACTCATCGAGAGATAAATGAGATTGCGATTCTTGACCAACTCTTTGAGACCCGCGAAATACTGCGTGGCGCTTTGGCCCGACGCGGCATCGGCAGGAGCAATTTTTGGTTTTTTTCGGCCCAAGGTGAACGACCCAAGGAATAGCAACAGCAATGCCGACATCAGTAAGCCCGGAATGACATTCACGACGACGATATCGCGCCACGGCAGGATCGTGAGCAACGCGCCGATCACCAGCGGTGCCAGCGCATCGCCGACATTGCCGCCCATGCCGTGGATGGACAACACCAAGCCCTTGTTTTCGGGGTATCGATTCGCAAGCGTCGGGATCGCGGTCGGATGCCACAGATTGTTGCCGATGCCCACCAGCGACATACACAGCAGCAACATCGCGTAGCTGTGCGTGAAGCCGATCAGCAAATACGGAAAGCCGACCCAGAATAACGAGAGCGCCATCAGGAATCCCTTGCGCCCGACCGTATCCACCACCATGCCGCCGGGTACATTGGCGATGGCGCCCGCCGCGTATTGGCAAGTCATCACGAGACCAATCTGGCCGTAGGTGAGACCGAGCTCCTTGCCGATCAATGGCAGCAGCAAATAAAACGTCGCCGGGTACCAATGCGTGAGCGCGTGCGCGGCCGTAATGATCCAGACATCGCGGAAGGATTTCTTCGGCGCGGAGTCTACGGGCAATGTGGCGGCGGTCATTTTGTGCGTTCCATGATTGAACTCGATACAAATATTGGCGTCTCTGCGACAAGGCGGGACATCATTCGGGTTGTCTCAAACCACCCGTTCGCCCTGAGCATTTCGAAGGGCTTCGGGCACCCAGCCCTTCGACATGCTCAGGGCGAACGGGGAACAAATTAACGGTATCGGGGCGGGACTTGTGGATTGGCTCATTGCGTCCCCGCTCGTTTGACGACAATTTCCTGAAACAACTTCGCCCATTTTTCAACTTGTTCACTTGGCAGCGCAGGATCGACCGTCACGATGCGCATCTTGCTGAACGGATGATCGACGCCCGCGCTGGTGGGAACATAGTCGATCGATTGCATCAAGGTTTGCGCTTCGCTCAACATGTGATCGAAAAACAGCATCGCCGCATTCGGATGCGGGGCGTTTCTGGCGATGCCGATTGCGTTGGCACGCGCGATCGCGGGCTCGATCACAAACCAGTCGATCGGCGCACCTTTTTTCTTCGCGGCTTCGGGCATGTAGTTGTACACCGTCAAGGCGAGCGGCACTTCGCCGGAAACGACCATATTGTTCAACAGTGTGTGGCCTTGCCGCGTCGAAATGCCGTTCTTCGCGACCAGCTCGCGAAAAAACGCGATGCCTTTTTCACCGCCAAGCTCGGTGGCCACCGACGAAAACCAGTCTTCGTTTTTCACTTCAATGCCAAGTTTTCCTTTCCATTTCGGATCGAGAAAATCGAAATAGGTTTTCGGCAATTCGGCTTTCTTGATCGCGTTGGTGTTGTAGGCCTGTACCCAGACGGAGAGCAGCGTTGCCGCCCATTCCCGATGCGCGGGAACGGCGGAGGCGATCAATTGCTTGAAGTGCGGCGACGAGACGGGCCGCAATAATTTTTCGCGCCGCAGAATATCCATTTCCGGCGCGCCAAAATGCACGGCATCGACTTCATAGCGTTTTGCCTGCGCTTCGGTCAAGGTGCGCTGAAATACTTTGTCGGTACCTGCGCGCCACACTTTTACCTTGATGTCGTACTTCTTTTCAAACGGGCCGATCAACACCGCCAGATCTTTTTCGGCAATGGTCGTGTAGAGCGTCAGCGCGCCTTCGGCCTTCGCGGCGGCTACGAGTCGTTGTTGACGATCCGCGCCGTCGTAGTTCAGGAGGGTTGTATCGGGAGCGGCATTCGCGTGCAGAGTGTTAAGCATCGCGAATACAACGGCGATCAAGGCGAAGGTAAACGCCGGGAATCGCAAATTGCGCTTGGATTGAATGTGGTTCGACAGGCTCACCACGAACGGAATGGACATGTAAACGTTCGTCCGCGCATTAAGGAAGGGACAGGCGACGAGCATGTCGAAAGATCCGTACAGAACTTTCGAGAGAGAACCAGAAAAATTAGGCTTCATTTGGCGATCTTGCCTCCATTGACCTGTAAACAATGACGTCAATCCCGAATATCCTGCAAAAACCAATCTGTCGGAATCTCGCGTCCGATTCTCGCGCGCACGGCAGCCTCATACACCGCACCGGCAACAGCATAGAACTGCGCGCCTTGAATGTTGCCACGTTCGGAATAAGTGATTTGTGAGTCGCTCACGCGCGCCTTCGCGCGACCCGCGAGCACGTCCGCGTACATCACGTTGCTGCCACGCGAGGCCGGCCCGCGCGCGGGTTTGCCGCCTTTCACTTTGCGCCAAATCGGGTGATCGGGCTGAGCGACGTAACCCAGAAATTCATCCGCCGTACCCAAATCCGGGCGGCCCAGCGGTGCGGGCGATACACCCAACCGCAGTACCACATCGAAGCGCGCGTCAGCGGCGGCATCGGGGCGACCACCGATGGAAATCACATGCATGCCGGGCTCAAGCCACTCGCCGCGGATCACCGGCACCACCGAATCGGTACAGGCGGCGAGCAGATCGGCACCCACATACACGTCCCGCGCATCGGCACAAACTTCAACGTCGATGGAAAATTTCTCGCGCATTTCGGCGGCGAATCTCTCGCGGTTGGCGGGCGTCGGACTGAAGACTTTCATGCGGCGGATATCACGCACCTGTAGCAGCGATTCGACATGCGCGCGCGCCATTTCTCCTGAGCCCAGCATGCCGAGCGTCGTGCAATTTTTTCGCGCCATGATATCGGTGCCGAGCGCACCATCGGCCGCGACGCGCATGTGCTGCAAATGGCCGTCATTGATGATCGCCAGCGGTTCGGCGGTCTCAATTGAAGTGAGAAAAATCAAGCCGCAATACAGCCCGGGTTTCTGCGCGAATTTTTCCTGGGTGCGGACGCCGTTGTATTCCATTTCGATCAGCACATCGGATTTCATGCGCACCGCAAAATAGCCACGCACCGATCCGCCCTCCATGCTGCCCCACTGGTATACATGCTCCGGTGCGGCGGCGGGAATGCGGATATCGATGCGCGGCCGGCATACCGCGTCGCCGTTGGCGAGATCAACGTATGCGGCGCGCAACGCATCGATCGTCATGCGTGGCGTGAGCAGCTGCTTGACCTGATCGTTATTGATCAGCAGCATGGTTGAAATCGTTTTCGGGCTGGCGCGGCGGAGAGCCCTCGGCATCCGGCGCGGGTTCCTTTGGTTTCGAGATCACGCGCTTTTGAAAACGCATATTCATGAACATGAATATCGGCTTGCTTGTTGATCGAAAGCGTGAGCGGGTCGATGTGTATTGGCGCTGCGACCGCATACGCTGCCCCTCATCTTGCAATTTGTGCGGGCCCGCAATTCCGCGCGGAAAGGTGCCGTCATTGGTACTGAAGTGGTGTGACTCACGTCTCATTGCCGCCTCGCCATTTCATTTTTTTGCCAGACGCTACCGCCGGCGGGGAGGAGCGCAGCGATACCCATCGTTTCATTCGCAAGCCGTGATGAATATCACTGCGCTCCACCCATCCTACAAAACCGCACTTCTTGCAACACTCTCGACGGCGCAACTTCCGCGAATTGAAATCAGGCGGTCGCCAAGGCCTTGGCGTTCAAATACTGCTCGATCTTTTCCATCGTCAGCACCACACCCGGCTGATACTCCGGCGCGTTCTCGAGTTGCTCTAGATCGTTCAGCCCGAACTTGTTGTAGATGCGGTTGATCGCGGAGATCAAGCGCACCGGCCTGTCCGGGTCGGCGTTGAAGTGTT
>JANPBQ010000343.1:0-2237 GCA_031430555.1 Betaproteobacteria bacterium | reverse complement strand
TGCGATCGCCACAAAATAAGGCGATTTCTTGCCGCCGAAACGTCCACCCACCGAAATAACATTTGCATTTCGGGTGCTTGTTCTCAACTCATCCGGTGAATATCCCGCCGAGAATTCAAATCCACTCAGTTCCGGTGAATCATAAACAATGCTGTTGGCGCGGCGCAGGTGGAAACTGCCTGTCGAACTCGTGCCAAATCCCAGCTTCGAAATAATGTTGCTGTTCGATACAAAGTTTCCGCTCGACACACCGAGAAAGCTTAGGGTATCGCCATAGTTTTTGTACACAGTATCCATATTGCCGAGCTTGATGCTGCCAAAGCCGCCACTCAGTCCCACGAAAGAGTCGCGCGTCCCAAACGTACCGCCACCAGCGTCAACCGGAATGGTCGACTCAAGCTGGAAAAACGCCTCCAGTCCGCCGCCGAGCTTTTCCTTGCCACGAAAACCCAGACGTGAATTTGATGCCTGAACTTCATTGTGAGAAACAATCTCAACGCCTGCTGGTGCGCCACTTAAAGTGCTGCGCGGGCCAGTCGTACCCGTCGAACCACTGGTCGAGACAACCGTGAACTGCGGATAGAGGCGGCCATAGACGGTAATAGGCGATGCATCCTGCGCACTTGCAAACAGTGGTGCGCCACATGCGCCGGCAACCAGTACAGCAATAAGTTTTTTGGAATTCACGGTTTTTCTCCTCGGTGGGTAATTTCTTATAACGTCTGTGTCGGACAAATCATAGCTTTTCTGCGACCAATTTCATTGCGCGCCGACAGGTTTTACCATTTCCGCAACACTGTGCCGCCCTATGGAACGTCGATCCATCTGTCGAACTCTCCGGCGGAAACGTAACAGGCACTTCCTGACCTGTCAAGACATGTTCCGCCATGCGAACTCAGGCCGCTTTTGGCGGCAAATCGGCAAGTTCGGACTGATAGGCCTCCGCCATTTTGGGTGCCATGTTATGCCGCGACAATGCGTCGGCAAAGAGCTGCCTGACCACCGGCATTTCATCGGCATAATCGATCTGGTCGCCGCCGATGCGCTTGCTGATCCACGCCTTCGGCACGCCTTGTTCATTGCGGATCGACACCACCTCGTGTTTGAACGCGAGATATCGCGCCGGCGTGGTGCCCGTATTGAAATGCTGATGGAACCACATATTGGGCGGCACGATCATCGACCCCAACTGCCATTCAAAGCGTTGCGGCTCGCCGCCCTCTGGCCACATCAGGCTGTAGCCCTCGCCGGAAAGAATGATGACGTGGGCACCCGGGCCATGGCAATGACCCTTCTTGTAGGTGCAGATCGGGAATTGCGAAATGTGGCAATTCATCGAACCCTTGGCCAAATTGAAGCGGATATGTCCGCCGCCTGCGCCGCGCTCCTTGGCGCTGATCAACGGCAGATTGACCGCGTCGGCGACGAAATTGGTATCGAGCAGCAAGCCTTTTTGCTCGCCCTTTCCGCTGAAGTAATCTGGCTCACCTGAAAAACGATTCTTGAAATCGTATTTCGTGTTGAACACAAACTCGACATCTTCATAGAGATTCACCACCGGTGGCGCATTGGTGACCGCAACAAAACGTGCGGCCTCTTTGCCCGAACCGTTGAAGTGCTGATGCCAGGCATTCAACGGAATCGCGAACAGGGCACCTGCTTTCCATTCAAAGGTGATGCGCTGGCCGGCGTCATTCCAGACGGTCGTCGAGCCGCCGCCCTTCAATACGTAAATCATTTCTTCGAAAAGTTGACGCTGTGGTGCCAACTGCTTGCCGGGCGGGATTTCACACACGTAGCAGTCGTTTGAGGTACGCGATGCATCATGATTGAGGTAGATGCCGCTGCCGCCGCGACGAGCCCAGGGCTTCAAATCGACAGTATGCAAGCTCGGTACATAGAACGAACTGATGATGTCGAGCCCCTCATTCTTCACCCAACGCGTATACGGTGTTTCCTTTTCGGTGGCGAATTTACTCGCCAGTTCGGCTGAAACGATTGCATCTTTGGCCATCTTGCTGCTCCTGCTTTAATTGTTGTTTGGGTGAAAAACTACGCGGCAACCGGTGTCGTTGTGTTCAAAAACTGCTCGATCATTTCCATCGTCAGCACCACACCCGGCTGATACTCCGGCGCGTTCTCGAGTTGCTCTAGATCGTTCAGCCCGAACTTGTTGTAGATGCGGTTGATCGCGGAGATCAAGCGCACCGGCCTGTCCGGGTCGGCGTTGAAGTGTT
>JANPBQ010000342.1:0-7001 GCA_031430555.1 Betaproteobacteria bacterium | reverse complement strand
TTCGAGGAATTTTGTGGGTTTTACTACTGCGTTCATGTTGCGCTCCAATGGAAGTAACGGAAGCGCGAAGGGATAGTGCTTGGCTATCTGCTTCGCTTTCCTACGCCGGTATCAGCCGGTTCAGGTTCGAGGGTATTTCTCATCCCAACGCCACTTCCCCTCATCCCGGCCTTCTCCCTAGGGAGAAGGTGAGGAATCGCAACGCAAAAACGCGTTGCCGGAAAAGGTGGCTGGGAACCCCTAGCGATGAACACACCTTACTGCATCGCCGGTGTTGAGGCAAACCAAGCCGGTCAATTTGAAACTACTTGACTGTGTAATTATACGATTGTATAGTTATCTGATGCCTCGCCCTTCCCGCAATGTCGATCAACTGCTGTTGAAAGCCGGACACGAGCTGTTGCCCGCGACGGGCGTGCGTGCGTTGTCGATTCGTCAGGTCACCGAGCGCGCTGGTGTCAATCTCGGCATGTTTCACTATCATTTCAAGACCAAGGACGTGTTTGTGCGCGCGTTGCTTGAGTCGCGGTACAACGAGATGTTTGACTCGCTCGAAATCGCCACGCACCGTTCAACATCGGTGGTGGAGAATTTGCGCGCGGCTGTGTCCGTGTTGGCCCATTTCGGTCGCGACAACCGCTTGTTGCTGGTTCGGCTGGCGGGCGATGCACTCGCCGGTGAAGCGGTCGCAGTGGAATTTCTTCGCGCCAATTTGCCTCGCCACCTGGCCGTCATCGCAGGGCTTATTGCGCAGGGGCAGAAACTCGGGCGATTCCGAAAAATGCCAACTCCACAGGCGATCGCGTTTTTGATGGGCGGTGTCGGCGCACCGATTTTGCTCGGTGCGGCGCTCGTCAACAGCGGCTTTATGCCAACGCCGCAGGCGCGCGGGCTGGAGGATACGGTTTTTTCGGACGCCGCGATTGGCGAGCGCATTGATATGGCGCTGGCGGGATTGGCCGCACAGAAATCAGGAGCAAGAAAATGAAATGGTCTGGACAATATCGGTTGCTGGCGGCGTGTGCCGGGGTATTGGCGTTACTTGGTTGTGAGAGTGGTGCGGATAAGAGCGCTAGCGTATTTCCTGGCTACGCCGAAGGCGAATATGTCCGCATCGCGTCACCCTATGGCGGCAGTCTTAGTACGCTTGCTGTAAAGCGTGGCGACTTGGTCGCCGCGAATGCGCCGCTGTTTGCGCTGGAGCAGGAAAATGAACGCGCCGCGCGCGAAGAAGCGATCGCACGCATGAAACGCGCCGAAGCGAATCTGCAAAACATTCGCACCGGCAAACGCCCCGAGGAAGTTGCCGCAGTGCATGCGCAACTTGCTCAGGCGGATGCCCTGTTGAAGCTATCCAATGCCGAAATGAAGCGCACTGAAAACCTGGTCGCATCCAAATTTCTCTCGCCGGCAAAACTTGATGAAGCGCGCGCTGCGCAGGAGCGGGATCGTGCGCATGTCGCCGAATTGAAAGCGCAGTTGACGGTTGCAAACCTCGCCGGTCGACCGACTGAAATCGATGCGCTGGCATCTGAAGTGCGGGCAGCCAAAGAGCAGCTCGCACAAGCCGAATGGCGGCTCAATCAGAAATCGCAACGCGCTCCGCGGGCCGCACGTGTTGCGGACACGATGTACACGCCCGGTGAGTGGGTGCAGGCCGGGATGCCGGTGGTCTCCCTGCTGCCGCCTGAAAATATCAAGCTCAAATTTTTCATCCCGGAAAAGTTGTTGGGCGCGTTGAAATTGGGACAGGACGTTCAGGTCGCCTGTGACGGCTGCAAACCGATTGCCGCGAAAATCAGTTTCATTGCCAGCCAAGCCGAATACACCGCGCCGCTGATCTACAGTAAGGAAAATCGCTCGACACTGGTGTTTCTGATCGAGGCTTTGCCAACGCCGGTCGATGCAATGAATTTGCACCCCGGCCAACCGGTGGAAATCAAGTTGTGAACACCGTCATACCGGTTGTTGATGCAGTCATCGACGTAAAGGGCCTCACCAAACGCTACGCCGGTCGTGCGGTGGTGGACGATTTCGCGATCCGAGTCGAGCGCGGGCAGATTTACGGCTTCCTTGGTCCCAATGGAAGTGGCAAGACCACGACGATTCGCATGATCTGCGGCCTGCTCACGCCGGATGCCGGCGAGGGTCAGTGTCTGGGGTTTGATATTCGCCGCGAAGCGCAATCCATCAAGCGCAATGTCGGTTACATGACGCAAAAGTTTTCGCTCTATGAAGATTTATCGATTGCGGAAAACCTCGATTTCGTCGCGCGCGTTTATGGCGTCAAAAATCGACAGGATGCCGTGAACAAGACGCTGGAGCGTCTCGGCCTCACCGCGCGCCGTGGCCAATTGGCGGGCGCGTTGTCGGGCGGATGGAAGCAGCGCTTGGCGCTGGCGGCGTGTCTGCTGCATGAACCCGCGTTGTTGTTGCTCGACGAACCCACCGCCGGGGTTGACCCCAAAGCGCGGCGCGAATTCTGGGATCAGATTCATGAGCTCGCCGCCGGAGGCTTGACGGTGCTGGTTTCCACGCATTACATGGATGAAGCTGAGCGCTGTCACGAGCTTGCCTACATCGCCTATGGTCGACTGCTGGCGAAGGGTACGGCGGCAGAAGTGGTTGCGCAATCGGGATTGTCGACGTGGTCTGTGACGGGGGAGAAACTGCACGATCTCGCGCGACAACTGCGACCGCTACCGGGCGTATCAATGGTGGTACCGTTTGGTACGACCTTGCATGTAAGCGGCACGGACGCGGGGGCGCTCGAAAATTCCCTCGCCGCATTCCGCGCCCGCGTTGATCTGCACTGGATACCCATTGAGCCGGGGCTGGAGGATGTGTTCATCGGCCTCATGGATCGCGCGAAGGATAATTACCAGTGAACGCGGTGTTCTCATGGTCGCGATTCATCGCAGTGCTGCTGAAGGAATTCGTGCAAATGAAGCGCGATCGTCTTACCTTCGGCATGATTGTCGGCATCCCGATTCTGCAATTGATCCTCTTCGGTTTCGCGATCAACACCGATCCGAAAGGCTTGCCGGCGGCTTTGGTGTCGGCTGATGAAAGCGTATTTTCACGTTCTCTTGTGCGAGCGCTTGAGAATTCACAGTATTTCAAATTCACCCGCCGCGTCGCGAGCGAAGCCGACGCCGAATTATTGCTTAAGCGCGGCGACGTGCAATTTGCGCTGGTGATCCCCGCCGACTTTTCGCGCAAATTGCAACGCGGTGAGCGCCCGCAATTGTTACTCGCGGCCGATGCCTCCGACCCCGCCGCCACTGGCAATGCCCTGGCCGCATTCACCCAGATAGTGCGGCAATCGTTGCAACGCGATCTCACCGGGCCATTGCAGGTGTTGCGCGCCGAAGACTTACCGATCGATTTGCGCGTCCAACGCCGCTACAACCCCGAAGGCGTCACCCGCTACAACATCGTTCCTGGTCTGATGGGTGTAATCCTCACGATGACCATGATCATGATGACGGCACTCGCGATGACTCGCGAACGTGAACGCGGCACGATGGAAAATCTGCTCGCCACGCCGGTCAGGCCGATTGAAGTCATGGCTGGCAAAATCGCGCCGTTCATTATCGTCGGCTATATTCAAGTGAGTCTGATTCTGGTGGCGGCGAAGCTACTTTTTGGTGTGCCGATCGTTGGTAGCCTCGCGTTGCTGTCGGTGGCACTGGTGGTTTTCATCGCCGCCAATTTGGCTGTCGGATTCACCTTTTCGACCATTGCCAAGAACCAGTTGCAGGCGATGCAAATGACATTTTTCTTTTTCCTGCCGTCGATGCTGCTTTCCGGTTTCATGTTTCCGTTTCGCGGAATGCCCGCTTGGGCGCAGGCAATTGGCGAAGTGTTACCACTCACTCACTTTTTACGCGTGGTCCGCGGGGTACTGCTGAAAGGCAGTGGCTGGAACGAGATCGCGCCGGAAATGTGGCCGATTGGATTATTCATGCTCGTCGCAGGAGCGATTGCGTTGCGGCGTTATCGCCAGACGCTTGATTGATGTATCGCAAGTTTTCAGACGGTAGGCACTTGACGCTGAAGTTCACACCGAGTATCTTAATGACCGACCAGTCATTTATTGGATTATTTCACCAATGTCCTCACCCGCCAAAATCATCGAACCCCGTTGGGAGCGCCGCAAAGACGCGCGACCGGGCGAACTCGCGGCGGCGGCGCTGGAGTTGTTCATCGAACGCGGTTTTGCCGCGACGCGCTTGGATGATGTCGCCAAACGCGCCGGTGTATCAAAGGGTACGCTTTATCTCTATTTCGACAGCAAGGAAGACCTGTTCAAAGCGGTAATCCGTGAAGGTTATGTGGCGCCGTTGGCCGAGGCCGAACAATTTCTTGCGACCTTCGAAGGCAGTTCATCAGACTTGATCTGCGAAATATTCCGCCGCTGGTGGGTGCAGGTCGGTGCCACCGATCAGGCCGGCATGACCAAACTCATCATCGCCGAAGCCGGCAATTTTCCCGAACTGGCGCGCTTTTATCACGATGAAGTTATCCAGCGCAGCCATGCACTGCTCGATCATGCGATAAAGCGCGGCATCGCGCGCGGCGAATTCCGCGATGTCGGCCATGAATATTCAGGGCGAATTTCCTGCGCGCCGATGGTGATGATGATGCTCTGGAAGCACTCCTTCGCGCCCTGCGTCGATCATCAAGTCGATCCCGAAAAGTACATAGCCACCATCACCGACATGTTGCTCAACGGCCTGAACGTTCGCGAAAGCCCGAAAAAGTAGCTCGCACGTTTGCTAAAATCGCATTCTTTGCCGAAGGCCACCTTTATGGATTTCGAACAAGCCCGTTTCAATATGGTCGAACAGCAGATCCGCCCGTGGGAGGTGCTGGATCCGGCCGTGCTCGATTTGCTGATCAAGCTGAAGCGCGAAGATTTTGTACCGGCTGCACATCGCGCGATCGCGTTCACCGATATGGAAATTCCGCTCGGTCACGATCAATCAATGATGTCGCCAAAACTCGAGGCGCGCATCTTGCAGGAAGTGGGAGTGAAACCGACGGACCGTGTGCTGGAAATCGGCACCGGCAGCGGCTACCTGACCGCACTGCTCGCCAAATCGTCCGCTCACGTGACCAGCATTGAATACTTTCAGAATTTCTCCGACGATGCCGCTGAAAAACTCGCGCGCGCCGGCATTCACAACGCGAAATTTCGCGTCGGTGATGCCGCCGAGTCGCCGTTGCCGTTCATCGCCGGCGGCGATTTGTTCGACGTCATTGTCCTGACGGGATCCACGCCGATTTTGCCGCCCGCCTTTCTGGATACGCTCGCCGCGCACGGCCGCCTGTTCGCGATCCTCGGTGATGCGCCGGTGATGAAGGCGACGCTATTCACCAAAACCGGCGACGCGCAATTCGCTTCGGTCGAACTGTTTGAAACAGTCGTTCCGCCGCTGATTCACGCGGCCCATCCTTCGCGATTCGCATTCTAGGATGCCTGAATTGCGCGAATTAACCGTCCAGCAACTCAAGTCCGCGCTGGCGGAACCCGTGGAAGCGCGTCCCCGTCTGCTCGACGTGCGCGAACCCTGGGAATTGCAAATCGCCAAGATCGATGGCAGCGAGAATATCCCGATGCAGCGGATTCCAGCGATCGCCGAAGAACTGGATCGAACGCATCCCACGGTCGTTATTTGTCATCACGGGGTGCGAAGTCTGCAAGTCGTCGCATTCCTGACGCGGATGGGATTCGCCAACATGCATAATTTGCAGGGTGGTATTGACGCCTGGTCGAAACAAGTCGATCCAGCGGTGCCTGTTTATTGACATCCGGCCGAACCACCCGCTGCGTCTTAACGCCAATCCACACATTGATGGACTGGCGACAATCTTGAAACACCGACATCACAAAACGCCGAACACTTCAGGAAAAAACAATATATGAAACTGAAAGCCGCCACTCTCGCCATTCTGGGGATTCTCGCCAGCTCGCCAATTCTCGCCGCCGATTTGCTGGATGTGTACCGCGAGGCGCTGTCGCAGGATCCCGTCTACGCCTCTGCACGATACGCGTATGAAGTCGGCAAAGAAGCGACCCCTCAGGCGCGTGCGGGCATATTGCCATCTATCTCATTCTCCCTAGGCGGCAACCGCAATCACCGCGACACCGAAGGCCTGCCGACACTCGATTACAACGCGCACAGTTACGGCGTGACGCTCTCGCAACCGCTATTTCGCATGGCGAACTGGATCGTCGTCGACCAAGCCGGACTGCAAGTGAAGCAAGCCGAAGCCGTGCTCGCCGACGCGAGCCAGACCTTGATCGTGCGCACCGCGCAGGCCTATTTCGATGTGCTGCTTGCGCAGGACAACGTCTCGCTGTCCGGCGCGCAGAAAAAAGCCATTAGCGAACAATTGGCGCAGGCCAAACGCAATTTTGAAGTCGGCACCGCGACCATCACCGACACCTACGAGGCGCAGGCCAAGTACGATCTCGCGATCGCGAAAGAAATTTCGGATTTGAATGATCTCGACATCAAGCAACGCGCGCTGCAGCAGTTGATCGGAAAAATGCCTGCGAGCTTGGCACCTCTGCGCGACAACCCGAAACTGAGTTTGCCGCAACCGGGCGACATGGAGCAATGGGTTGCCGCCGCCGAAGAGGCGAGCCCGGTAATTGCTCAATTGCGTCTCAATTACGAAATCGCTGTCAAAGAAATTGATCGCGCAAAGTCGGGCCACCTGCCGACCGTGGATTTGACGGCGGGCTATTCGAACGGCAATAGTCCGGCGACGACATCGAGCGGCGCGTTCGCATCCATGATCGACACCAAGTCCGGCCAAATCGGCTTCACCTTGACCGTACCGATTTATCAAGGTGGTGGCACGCAATCGCGGATTCGCCAATCCTTGTCCGCCAAGGAGCGCGCCGCGCAGGATTTGGAAAACAGCAAGCGCACAGTTGCACAAAGTGTCCGCCAAAGTTTTCTCGGTGTGACCAATGGCGTCGCGCA
>JANPBQ010000341.1:0-5170 GCA_031430555.1 Betaproteobacteria bacterium | reverse complement strand
GTCTCGCATGAATTGCAAAGATGCGTTGAGAAACGCAATCGTTATGTGCTGCTGGTGAACTGGCGCACGCTGGAGGATCACACAGTGGGGTTTCGCGGGTCGGTGGAATATCAGCGCTGGAAGGCGCTGCTGCATCATTTTTATGATCCGTTTCCGGTGGTGGAGCATTTTGAGCGGGTGGATAGGGACTAATTGGTGTATACCGTCGTCCCCGCGCCGGCGGGGTCCTAGCGGCGTACGTCCAAAGCCACTGGATCCCCGCCTGCGCGGGGACGACGCAGGCTAATAAAGCACCACCGACCGAATCGATTCCCCGCTTTTCATCAGATCAAACCCCTCGTTGATCCGCTCCAACGGCAGCGTGTGGGTGATGAGATCATCGATGTTGATTTTGCCTTCCATGTACCAATCGACGATTTTCGGCACGTCCGTTCGGCCGCGCGCGCCGCCGAAGGCGGAACCTTCCCATTTGCGGCCGGTGACCAATTAAATGGCCGCGTGCTGATTTCAGCGCCCGCCTCCGCGACGCCGATGATGATCGAGCGGCCCCAGCCTTTGTGGCAGCATTCCAGCGCCTGACGCATGGTTTTGGTGTTGCCGATGCATTCGAAGCTGTAGTCGGCGCCGCCATCAGTGAGTTGCACGATCGCATCGACCACGTTGTCGGTATTTTTCGGATTGATGAAATGCGTCATACCGAATTTCCGTGCAAGCGCTTCGCGAGCCGGGTTTAAATCGACGCCGATGATCTTGTCAGCGCCAACCATTTTGGCACCCTGAATTACATTTAATCCGATGCCGCCCAAGCCGAACACAACAACATTTGCGCCTGCTTCCACCTTGGCCGTGAAAATCACCGCGCCGATACCAGTGGTCACTCCGCAGCCGATGTAGCAGACCTTATCGAATGGCGCGTCTTCACGGATTTTGGCTAGCGCGATTTCCGGCACCACCGTGAAGTTTGAAAAGGTGGAAGTACCCATGTAGTGCAGCACCGGTTTTCCACCGATTGAAAAGCGGCTGGTCGCATCGGGCATCAGGCCTTTGCCTTGTGTGGCGCGGATTGATTGGCACAGATTGGTTTTGCGCGAGAGGCAGAATTTGCATTGGCGGCACTCGGGCGTGTAGAGCGGAATGACGTGGTCGCCTTTTTTCAGGGTCTTCACGTTGGCACCCACATCGACCACGATGCCCGCCCCTTCGTGCCCGAGAATCGCCGGAAAGAGGCCTTCCGGATCAGCGCCCGAGAGCGTGTAGTAATCGGTGTGGCATATGCCGGTGGCCTTGATTTCGACCAGCACTTCGCCAGCTTGGGGGCCTTGCAAATCGACTTCTTCTATTGTGAGCGGGGATCCGGCTTTCCAAGCGATGGCGGCTTTGGTTTTCATTTGCGATCCTTCTTTTTCGATTGAGTAGTATTCGTACGAGGTTCGGCGTTATCTTTCACCACCGCAAATCCCTCCCGGCCTCCTTTTAGAAAGGGGGGAGTCTTGATGTGGAGAGCATGCCCAAAAAATGAGCACTTTGCTGGGCTTGAACGAGTGAACCATTGAAATTTGGCATTTGCCTGCTCGCTGCACTCCTCCCTTTTTAAAGGGAGGTAGGGAGGAATCTGCGGTGGTCAATCATTGAACGCGTCCATTCTCGCCGAACACGTTACTCGCCGACAACGTCCGCCCCCTTCGGCGGCACAAACACAAACTCTTTCGCGTCAATTTTCGGATTGCGTTCGAACTGGCTGAAAGTGATGCGCGTGCGATTGCCGAACGCGTCGTTCAATTCCATCGCGGCCAATTGTCCCTTGCGAAAACCAACGCGAAACTTTTCGATGCCTTCATCCTTTTGGCGCGGCAACGCGTCCAGCCAATCGATGCCATCGGCGTACCCGGAAGCGAGTAGCGTAAACGCTTTGTCGATGTCGTTTTTTCCTGAGAGTAGCGCGGCGGGCGTGCTGGAAAATGCTTGCCCCAATTTTTTTACCGAGACTTGATTCAAGTCCGGATCAAAGAAAGATACCTTGCTCCCGTCGCCGACGATGAGCTGCGCCGGCTTTTCATAGGTCCAACGGAATTTTCCGGGGCGAGTGAAGGTAAGCGTACCCGACGTTTTTTGCGTTTGTTTGCCTTGGGCATCGAAAACGGCCTGATCAAATTTTGCGCGGCCGGATTGGACGGTGGAGATGAATGACTGAAAATCGGAAATTGCGTTGGCGTGTAGTAACGTCGAACACAGCAACACGCTGAGCATTGCAGCAATTCTGATCATGATTCAGCCCGATTCGGCGCCAATATTTCCCGATTGCCATTCGATTGCATCGACGACACCAAGCCGGCTTTTTCCATATCTTCCAGCAAACGCGCGGCGCGGTTATAACCGATGCGCAGATGACGTTGCACCAATGAAATCGAGGCACGCTTGTTTTGCAAAACAATCTGCACCGCTTGGTCATAGAGCGGGTCGGACTCGGCCGTGCCGCCACCTTCCAATGGCATTTCCATCGATGCATCCGGCGAATCGAGGATGCCTTCGATGTATTGCGGCTCGCCCTGGCGCTTCAAATGCTCGACCACTCGATGCACTTCCGCATCGCCGACGAACGCGCCGTGCACGCGTTGCGGCATGCCGCTGCCGGGCGGCAGATACAGCATGTCGCCCTGCCCCAGCAAGGCTTCAGCACCCTGCTGATCGAGGATCGTGCGCGAATCGATTTTTGATGAGACCTGGAACGCAACGCGCGTCGGCACGTTGGCTTTGATCAAGCCGGTGATCACATCTACGCTCGGGCGCTGGGTGGCGAGTACCAAGTGAATGCCCGAGGCGCGGGCTTTTTGCGCGAGGCGCGCGATCAACTCTTCGACTTTTTTGCCGACGACCATCATCATGTCGGCCAATTCGTCGATCACCACCACAATGAGCGGCAACGGCTCCAATGGCTCCGGCGTATCAGGCGTCAACGAAAACGGGTGCGGCAATGGCTTGCCCTTTTCTTTCGCTTCGCGAACCTTTGTGTTGTAGCCGGCAAGATTGCGCACACCAACCGCACTCATCAACTTGTATCGTCGATCCATTTCCGCCACACACCAATTCAACGCGTGGCCTGCCAGTTGCATATCGGTGACGACGGGCGACAGCAAATGCGGAATACCCTCGTAGACGGAGAGCTCCAGCATTTTTGGATCGATCAAAATTAGCCTGACTTCATTGGCCGTCGCTTTATAAACCAGCGACAAAATCATCGCGTTGATCGCGACCGACTTTCCCGAGCCCGTCGTGCCGGCCACCAGCACATGCGGCATCCTGGCGAGATCGGCGACGACAGCGCGGCCGGCGATATCCTTGCCCATTGCGATGGCGAGCTTGGAATGCGTCGCGCTATAGACTTCCGAGCCCAAAATTTCCGAGAGGCGCACAATTTCGCGCTTCGGGTTCGGTATCTCCAGGCCCATGTGCGACGTGCCGGGAATCGTCTCAACCACGCGGATCGATGTCACCGACAACGCGCGCGCCAGATCGCGCGAAAGATTAACGATCTGCGCGCCTTTCACCCCGACTGCCGGCTCGATTTCATAGCGCGTAATC
This sequence comes from Betaproteobacteria bacterium, assembly GCA_031430555.1. Classification (GTDB taxonomy): domain Bacteria; phylum Pseudomonadota; class Gammaproteobacteria; order Burkholderiales; family Usitatibacteraceae; genus UKL13-2. The sequence continues at coordinate 1,591 of JANPBQ010000341.1, read as the reverse complement.
ACCGGCCCCGGATGTGCGGCGACGACTTTTGCCTGAACATTGAAATCCAGCAACTTTCGCTCGATCAGACGCGAGGTGAATTCCAACGTTTCGTTGCTCGGCCGTTCGATCGACGCATCGGCGGGATCGAGTAAGGCGATCGGCGGCAAAGGTGAATCGGGCAAATCCGAGAAGAGCTGAACCTGTTTCTCCTTGCGCACGCGGTCCGATTGCGGAATGTCGGTCACGGTGGGCTCGATGCGGATCGGCGGATGATCTTCAATGATCCGCTTCATCTCCTCGACTTTTTCCTCTCGTGCTTCGACCGCTTGCTCACCGACGCTGCGATCGCGCCGCGCCTCGAGTTTTCCTTTCGTCGCGAACCAGAGCCATTCAATGCCAGTGCCAACTTTCTCGGCAAGGCGAATCCACGAGAGCCCGCTGAATACCGACAAAGCGCCGGCGCACACCGCGAGCAACAACAACGTACCGCCGGTAAATCCCAGCGCGGTCTGAATACCATCCGCAAGCAAGCCGCCAATCACGCCGCCCGGGCCATTCGGCAACGGAATCGTCATCGAATGCAGGCGAAGTGCTTCGAGTGTGCTCGATGCGAGCAGCAGCAACGCAAAGCCCGCCAACGCGATAGCGAGATTGCGATGATCGAACATGCTCCACACTTCCACGCGGTGAAACAAACGCATCACCACATAGATTGCCAACGCCACCCACCACCAGGCGGAAACGCCATTGATGCCGAATGCCACATGCGAAATTTGTGCGCCGGCCCACCCGCCTTTGTTCAAGATCGGGCCATCCTTCACGGTGAAAAAATAACCGGGATCGGATTGCTGGTAAGTCGCAAAAATCAGCGCGAGGTAAATCGCGAGCGCCAGAAAAACGATCCAGCCGGCCTCGCGCATGAGGCGCGAAAGTCGGGTGGATTGCGGCGTGGCCACGGGACGTGGCGGCGCGGTAGGATCGAAAATGTCGTTGTCTTTGCGGGCACTCATATTTGAGCGCCATTATAACGGCAGGACTTTGCCGTTTGATTCTTGCGACAGCCAACTAAGGAGTGGCATCGTTTGTTGCGCGCAAACGCTAGGTCAGGTTGCCAAAGGCTACCTGACAACACTTTGGCAACTGAAATGTCGGGTAGCCTTCTGCAACCCGACCTACGTATGCATTGATGCAGCAGTCTTTCCGACGCCGTGTTTAAAACGACGGCGGCAATCTTTCGTCGTGAATCGTAATCGTTTTGGCCTCGACCGAGATATATCCGCGATCGGAAAGATCTTTCAGGATGCGGTTCACCATTTCGCGCGAGGCACCGACCATATTGGCGATATCCTGCTGCGAGAGCTTTTCGCCGACCACCAATTTGCCGTTGGTCGTGATCGCCAATTCCAGCAACGTATTCGCGACCCGGCCATACACATCCATCAGCGCCAAGGTGGAAATTTTCCGGTCAGCATCGCGCAAGCGCTTTGCGAGCGCCTGCATCACGAGCGTTGCAATGCGCGGAGCCTTTTCGACGGCGGTTTCGAAGGCGGTATGCGACAGCACCTTGAACGTGGAATTTTCGAGTGTCGAGACGGAAGCGGAACGCGGT
>JANPBQ010000340.1:0-1931 GCA_031430555.1 Betaproteobacteria bacterium | reverse complement strand
TTCGACCACTACCGCCACACGCTGGAAGAGCTGGGCAAAGAAAAAGGCATGCTCGGCCTCATTTTCAATAAAGCGCAGAACAAGTTTCAGGACCCGGCCAAGTTGAGGCGGCTGGTGGTGGATCTGATCGACGCGGAGAACTGGTCCGCAATGGGCGCGGATGTGAAGGGCGACGCCTACGAAGGCCTGCTGGAAAAGAACGCGCAGGATACGAAATCGGGCGCTGGCCAATACTTCACGCCGCGCTCGCTCATCAAGGCGATGGTCGATGCCATTTCCCCGAGGCCGGGCGAGACCATTTGCGACCCAGCCTGCGGCACAGCGGGCTTCCTGCTCGCGGCGCACGACTACCTGGTGAAGCACAATCCCAACCTCACCAAAGTCGAAAAGAAGCATCTGAAGGATACGTCGATGCGCGGCTGGGAACTGGTGCAAAGCACGGCGCGGCTGGCGGCGATGAACATGATGCTGCATGGGATCGGCTCCGAGGCGAGTGTGCCGATTGTGGTGGCCGATGCGTTGGCGGCGGACCCGGGCGATCGCTTCGACATCGTGCTGGCAAATCCGCCGTTCGGCAAGAAGAGCAGTACGCAAATCGAGGGCGCTGACGGTAAGCGTTCCACCGAGAAAGACGTGATCGAACGCGATGACTTCTGGGCCACCACCTCGAACAAGCAACTCAACTTTGTGCAGCACATAAAGACGCTATTGAAGCAGAACGGACGTGCGGCCGTGGTGCTGCCGGATAACGTGCTATTCGAAGGCGGCGCGGGCGAAACGATCCGAAAGAAGCTGCTGCACGAATGCGATGTGCACACGCTGCTGCGTTTGCCGACCGGATTGTTCTACGCGCAGGGCGTGAAGGCGAACGTGATCTTCTTTGATCGCAAGCCCGCCTCCGAAACACCGTGGACCAAGAAGGTGTGGATTTACGACCTGCGCACCAACAAACACTTCACACTCAAGACCGCACCGATGAAGCGCGAAGACCTGGATGAATTCGTCACGCTTTACAACCCGGCAAATCGGCATGTTCGCAAGGCGACATGGAGCGCGGAGAATCCTGAAGGCCGTTGGCGCGCGTACGAGTACGCCGAACTCTTTGCGCGAGACAAAGCCAGTCTCGATATTTTCTGGCTGAAAGACGATAGCCTTGCTGATTCCGATAATTTGCCGCCGCCGGATGTAATTGCCCAGGAAATTGTTGAAGGTTTGGAGGCAGCGCTGGAGCAGTTTCGATTGATTGCGGGGGATTTGGGGGCTGAAGTAATTGAGGAAGGAACACAGCAATGAGCGCAATGAAGGCTTTCACCTTGTGTATCTTTGTTGTCGACGGCGATCCTGATGGCCTTCGCGTTGTTGATCGAAACAAATGGAACGGTAAGCACTCGTGTTCCCGCGCTCGCTGTTGCATACGGCCAAACGGGACGTTACTTTTTTAATGTGCCACGCGTAGGTGGCAAAGGTGCCATGATTGCAGGCCAATCACCCAACGCCTATGGCGCTCGCATGGCTCTGAAACCTCACGGTCCATCGGCAAATTCGCTGCGTTAGCCCATGGCCGTCCTGATCCCCGCCCACAGCACCTGCAAATTCGCCACCTCCGGCGAACGCCGTTGCGCGGAGCGCTTGCAGGAAAAACTTGAGGACGATTATCTGCTTTGGTACGACGTGCCGGTCGGGCCGGCCAACGTACATCCCGATTTCGTGGTGCTGCATCCGAGGCGCGGCATTCTGATTCTGGAGGTCAAGGATTGGAAGATGGACACCATTGCCGGTGCCGACAGAAATAGTTTTCAGCTTCATCTCGACACCGGTTTGAAACATGTGGCGAATCCGCTGGAGCAGGCGCGGCAATACGCGCATGCGGTCGCGGATTGTTTGAAGCGCGATCCGCAATTGACCTTCTCCGATGGCCGGCTCAAAGGTCA
>JANPBQ010000339.1:0-1783 GCA_031430555.1 Betaproteobacteria bacterium | reverse complement strand
GCAGGTGGTGGCGTTCACGTTGCTGGGTGCGGCGGTGCCGCTTTTGGGGTCGCTGCTGGAAACCGGTCTTGACGGCGTGTTCCAGAAGCATGCGTTGCAGGGTATGTTGTTTCATGTGCCGCTGTTGGTCTGCGCGGGGATTGCGGTCGCGTATGCAGCGCGCTTGCCGGAAAAATCGCTGGCGGTGGTGCAGATGCTGCTGATGATCGCGGTCGCGGTCGATGTTCTGTGTCTGGCGTTCGCGCAATTGCAACTTGGCGGCATTGCCGGTCGGCCGCTCGCTCGCGTCATTGCCCGCGTGGCACCGCAGTGGTCTCTCGTGCTGCCCGCTCTTTGGTTAGCACTTGCCAGCGTGGTCGCCATGGCCCGCCTGCTGGCGATTCCGCCGCGCACGCGAATGCTGCCAATCCTGATCACCGCATCGCTCATCGCCTTGCCGCTCGCCGCCATTTACCGGGATCGTGCGATGTGGAGCGAATCCTACGACGACCGCAAAGCCGAAGCCGAATCGTATCTGCGCAACAACCTCACGCAGGAAGATATTTTCTACCGCCAGCCGGAGTTGCTCGCGCGCGAATTGGCCGCACTTGAGCCGCAGCGCCCCGGTGTGACGGAGGTATTTTTCATCGGCATGGCCGGGCATGGTTATCAGGATGTGTTCAAGAAAGAAGTCGATGCCGTCACCGAATTGATGCGCGAACGATTCGATGCCAAGGGCCACACCATTCGTCTCATCAACAATCGGCAGACGGTCGCCACTACGCCGATTGCCAGCGTGACCAGCCTCAACGCATCGCTGAAACGAACGGCGGCGGTGATGGATGTCGAGGAGGATATTCTGGTGTTGTTCCTGACTTCGCACGGCTCGGAGGCGCACCGATTTTCACTCGATCTCTACCCGATGCAGTTCAAGGAACTCGATCCGGCTGCGTTACGAAAGTCGCTCGACGACGCTGGCATCAAGCACCGCGTGGTGGTGATCTCGGCCTGCTATTCGGGCGGCTTTATTGATGCCCTGAAAGACGACAACACGCTCGTCATCACCGCCGCCGCGCCGGATCGCAATTCATTCGGCTGCAGCAATGAAAACGATTGGACCTACTTCGGCAAAGCCTACTTCGATGAGGCGCTACGCAAGACCACTTCATTCACCGAAGCCTTTGCGTTGGCCAAACCGGTGATCGAAGCGCGCGAGAAAAAGGACGATTACACGCCGTCCGATCCGCGCATTGCGGAAGGCGCGGGCATCAAAATAAAACTGGCCGCATTGCAGGCGCAATTGACCGGTGCGGCATCGAGCGCCGCATCCGCGCCGCGGGCGGCACCCATTTCCGACGCGGCCGCGCGCTACGCCGCATTGGTGTACGACCAAAATTTCTTCGAGGTCGAACGCGCCGCGTGCCTGGCCTCGACCAAAGGCACCGGGCCGGACGCGATGATCGCGCGCAATGCCGACACCTTCGGCGGGCTCACACCCGCCCACGCCGCGTGGCCGCAACTCACCGTCGCGTGGGATCGCTACGCAGAAGAAATGTGCAATCGCATCAGCGAGCCGCCGCTCCGGCGCGAGAGTTTCGCGCGGCACCTGCGCGCGTCAAGCCATCCCGCCGAGATCGAATCCATGCTCAAGTTTTACGCGACGCCGCGCGGCGAAAAGTGGCAAGCAGCCGAAAAACGCGCCCTGCAATTGATGTTCGAGGATGTCGCGAAACGGCAAGACGCGCTGCAAATGCAGTTCTACGGTACCTACGTCGAGACGCAGGATCGGGTTTACAAGGCGTAT
>JANPBQ010000338.1:0-3748 GCA_031430555.1 Betaproteobacteria bacterium | reverse complement strand
ATGCAGGATTTCTGGCAATCCAGTGGCTATCAAACATTGCAGCGAAACGACCACGGTTGGTTGCGCGCGACTCCGGAGTATTTGCGTCTGATTCTGTCGCGGCCTGAATTGGCGCCCATCGACGAATCCGGCCCGCGTGAGCGCGCGTTGCATGACGCACTGCGGCAGGATCCGCAGCGCGGTGTCACCGAGCATGAGATTGCGCAGATCGAAGACGCCGATACCCGCGAAAATTACGCGCACTTTTTGAAGTTCCGCAAAGGTCTGCTCGACGCGGTAACACTAGAGCGCTATTACCTGCAACTGTTCAAGAAAGGTGCGGTCGATATTCCACCGCTGTTTGTCGATTTGCTCGCGCACGCGATTGTCCGCGGTCTGTTGGAGGGTTGCGAAGACCCGTATGAATTGCGCGCGGGCGAAATGATTTATCGGCGGCAACGCATATCGACCGAGGCCGGGCAAGTGCTCGCTGCCGATGCCGGGACGATTCAGATGTTTGCTGAAACCGGTGGCTTTGGCGGCATCGGACGCATGCTCGCGAATCAAGGAACGCCGCTGCGCGAAATGAAGATGGACGTGATGTCGCACGAAAACGCGCAACTTTATTTTCTTCGCGAGAGCCAACACAACTACTTGCTTGATCTCACGCACGGTCGCGGCGGGCTGGATACGCTTGCGCGCTTGCTTGCGAAGTGGGTCTTGCATTTCACCGGTGCCGAGGTGGTAATTCTGCCGATGCAGGCGGTGCAGGATGTAAATTGGCGTTGGCACGTTGGCCTGGACATCGAGTCGACCCGCATCTTGAACGACCTGTATGAGTACCGCGAGGTCGATGCCGCCCGCGAGGCGCGCATGATGTCGCTGTTCAATTTGACATTCTCCGATCCCGCCGACATGCGTGCGGATGTCGCCGGCAAACCGGTGTACCTCGGACTCGCCATGACAGCTGACAATCAGCTCAAATTGAAGCCGCAGAATCTGCTGATCAATTTGCCGTTCGTGACGGCGTCCTGAGGGAATGCGTGGTGGATAAGCGATAAAATCATTGTTGAAAGGAAGTTGACTCCATGAAGAAAACCAACGATATGCCTGAAGTTGAAATGCTGCGCAGCGAGATCGAAATGCTGATGGCGGATCGCGAAAAACTGCTGCGCGTGGCCGGCGCTGCGGCCAAGTTTGTCGAAAAAGTGAATATCGCGCGCCTGCCGGTGTCGGCGGTGCCGTTTGCCGAAGCGGTGGCGAGCAGTGTGAACGCGCTGTCGGAGGATTCCCTGCGCGAAGCGTTGTTGGCGGTGAAGAGAAACTAACTGCATTGGCGGCGATGGTCGATATGGTTCCCGCCGGCTATGTGCGCCGCAACGCGGTGGTCGCGAAGGCGGTGGGCCGGCTATTGATGCGGCTTTCCGGCTGGCGATTCGAGGGGTCGCTTGCCGACGTGCCGAAGCTGGTCGTCGCGGTGGCACCCCACACCAGTAATTGGGATTTCGTCGTCGGTGTCGCGGCGCTGTGGGCGCTCGATTTAAAGCTTTCGTTCCTCGGCAAGCACACCTTGTTTCGCGGCTGGTTTGGCCGCTGGATGCGATCCATCGGTGGCATTCCCGTTGATCGATCTCAGGCGCGCGGTGTCGTCGGCGAATCGGTCGAGGCGTTTGCGGTCTGCGAGAAAATGGTGCTGGCGATCGCTCCCGAAGGCACACGCCAACTCGACAAAGGTTTCAAGACAGGATTTCTTCGCATCGCACGCGAAGCGAAGGTGCCGGTGCAACTCGCGTATTTTGATTTCACGCGCAAGGTGATCGGCTTCGGGCCACTGTTTTTTCCGAGCGACGATGTCGATGCCGACATGAAAAAGATCCTCGACTACTATCGGCCGATCCCGGGCAAATATCGCAAGGCTTGGCAGTCGGCGGTGGCGTAGCCTTATTTTGTTGCGATGCGCCATTTCGGCGCAATGGCGCGCGTTGCCATCCCAGTCTGGTGCATGTCGCCATGCATCAAATATGCTGGAGGTCTTGAACTAAAAGGATAAATTGCCGCGCATGAGATTGGCATGACAAATGCTCATAGGTAAATGCGTTGGTTCACTCCATCGCATTTCTCCTCCGAGAGCGGTTTGCCCGATCCCCCTCATCAGGGATCGGGCATTTTTTTCGGCTACTGAATAACCGTGCTCGATGAGCGGATAAATCGTTGGTTTTTTTTGAATCGGGTTTCGGGTAACTCACCCTTTGGCATCTGCCGCGTCCGCATTCGCGCGATTCGTGTTCGACGCCAGCCAACCTTCCATTGCGTGCTCCGCTTCGGCGTAATGGATACGTATTTGTTCGAGGAGGTGCGTCATGTCGCTCGCCGTGGGCGCAGGTTTGGCGTTGTTTGCAAGCGCGACACTTGAGGTGTTCTCGATGGCACGCGCAGCGAGTTCCAAATCCTTGCAGAGAATGGCGACGCGCGGAAATCCCATGCTTGCCGAGGCACCACGCAGGCTGTGCGAGGTTTCTGCGAGCGGGCCCCATTCGTTGCGTGCGAGCATGGCGTCCATCAACGTCATGCGTTCGAGTGCCTTGCGTTGAAACAAGCGAATCAGTCCGCCTACCGGGTCGTCCGCATTGTCCGTGGCCGGATTGGATGCATCCGGTGGCGGCGTCAGATATCGCAAGTCTTCAAGTTGTTCCAGATCGAGAATTTGCGTGTCAGTCAGGCGTGCGTCCGGCGGAAGCGCATTCACGGTGAGAGGCTGCGCAACCGCAAGTTCGCTATCTGAATCCATTGCGGCGAGTGGCGTGCCCGCTGCGCGGCGCTGGATGCGCTCGAGAACTCTAATCAGTTCGGCCGTGCGAATCGGTTTCGAGAGATAGTCGTCCATGCCGGCTTCAAGATAATGTTCGCGGTCGCCGGACAAGGCGTGCGCGGTGATGGCGATAATCGGCGGACAGGCATCGCCTTTCAATTGGGCGCGAATTTCGTGCATCGCCGCGAGTCCATCCAGCTCGGGCATGTGAATATCCATCAATACCACGTCGAATTTTTCCTTCAACGCCGCTTCAACCGCTTGCCGGCCATCACCGACGATGGTTGTCTGATGGCCGAGTTTGTGGAGATTGCCGTGGATCACGCGCTGGTTGATTTCATTGTCTTCGGCGACGAGCACGCTGAGCGACCTGCCTTGCGCCACGCCCGGCGCACTTGCTTTCCAGGCGGGCGGCGCTGATGCATGTGCGGCGGCCCGCTTGTAGTCCCGCTCCGCAATGTATGGCCGCGTGGCGACGTCCTGGTTGGCTTCGTGGCGCGCGGCACGCATCAGGATTTCGAACACCCGCGCACGACCGGCGGGATGCATGATGAAAAAATCGTGCCGGAGCGGTGGGCGCACGTTCCTCGCGGCCAATTCTGCGCGAGACACCGTGGAGCGCAATACCGACACCACCGGCGGCGAGCCCTGCGCATTTCGCGCGGCGTCGTCTTCCTGAAGTGCCGCGTGAAGTGCAAGCGCCTCGGGACTCGGCAAGACCATGTCGGTGAGCAGGATATCGTACCTTGGTCCGCGCCGAAATGCGGTCGCCGCGTCCGCCGGCGCGACCGCGACCGATTCGAGCCCCCATCCCGCATTGCGCGACAATTGGATCGCACACCGACTCGCGTCGCGGTCGACGATGAGCGCGCGTTTACCCGCAAAGGCGGCAACGTTTCGTTGCATGTACGGTTTCATCGGCCCTTCGGCGGCTGCGGTCAATATCGTGAAAATGAATTC
>JANPBQ010000337.1:0-11770 GCA_031430555.1 Betaproteobacteria bacterium | reverse complement strand
CAATTGGCACAGGGAGATTGGGATCTGGCCCATCCACCACCAATATTCCCTTGCTCACCGATGAAATTCCTGACGAAGGAAAAATCGTTGCAGTAATTGTTGCCGGGCCAAGCCCGCCGACAGTCATGACGCCATTGCCGGTCCATTGTACGGCGCTGGTATTGGACGTCAGGCTCGCTGCGACAAATCCGGAAGTGCCATCGCTGTAGGTCGCGAGCACACCATACCCTCTGTTAACGTAGGCGCTCGCGTTGAGCGTATCAGGACCAATGATTGCGAGGTTCGTTATCGTTTGCGAAATGGCCTGAAATGAAAAGAACCACAGCACAACGATTATCTTTGCGAACAAACCGGCGAACGCTTTCAAATGGCCGAAACGAGTCATGGATTGCTTTTCAAGGTAGCAAATGCTTGGTCATGCCCCATACGGCACCCAAATATTCTTCACCTGCGTTGCCTCGCGCAACACGTCATCGACGCAGGGCAGCGCCCCACCCGCCTCCATCACCCACGTGCGTTTCATGTTGGCGGCGCTGGCTTTTTGTACGGCAGCTTGGCCTTCGGTTGAGCCCGCATACCAGATGGCATCGACGTCGTCATGCTCGCTCAAGGTCTTCGCCAGTTCATCGCGACTGCCGGTGACGATATTGACGGTGCCATGCGGCACGTCGGAGGTTTCGAGCACCTGGTAAAGATCGGTTGCGGAGAGCGGATGATTCGGCGAGGGAACAATCACCAGCGCGTTGCCCATTGCGAGTGCGGGTGCTGCGAGCGCAACCAGCGCCAGCAACGGTTTGTCGTCGGGCATCAGCATGGCGACCACGCCCATCGGCTCGTTGATGGCGAGCGTTACATTGCGATGCGGCGTGCCGTGAATGGCGCCATCGTACTTATCGGCCCAGGCGGCGGCGGTGAAAAGTTGCTCGATTGCCGCATTGACTTCAGCTTCTGCGGCGGCCGAGGTTGCACCGGTTTGCTGCGTGATGCGTCGCGCGAATTCAACTTCGCGGGCGGCGAGATTTTCGGCGAGGAAGTATAGGACTTGTGCGCGATTGTGGGCGGTGGCTTTGGCCCAGCCGTTGGCGGCAGCGCGTGCGGCTTCGACGGCGTTGCGGATGTCTTTGCGGTTGCCGGCACCGACTTCGCCAATTTTGGTTTTGTACGGCGAGTAAATGTTGATGGAGAGACCGCCGTCGGGGCGGGCTTGTTTGCCGGCGATGAACATTTTGGCGGTGCGGTCGATGGGGGGAGCATTCAAACCAAATTGGGCCAATTCATTGCATTGAATTGGCGCTCGCCGGGCGCCGGGCGTGCCCGCCGAATTCCCCGCCTCTCCCCCGGCCTTCGCCGGGGAGACAGGTTTTGAGGTGGTGCGTGATGATGAAAGTCTAGTACTGGCGCGGTGTTTGGCGGCATTTTGGCTGGAGAGGCGCGCGGGTGCTTGAGTGTTGCTATCGCCTGCGGGCTTGCGCTTCACGTATTCAAACAATCCTTCTTTGCCGCCTTCGCGACCGAAGCCGGATTCGCGATAGCCGCCGAATCCCGCCGAGGCATCGAGCAGGTTGGTGGAATTGATCCACACCGTGCCAGCTTTGATTTGCGTGGCGAGATCGAGCGCGAGGTTGATGTCTTCCGACCAGATGGTGGCGGCGAGGCCGTAGCGCGTGTTGTTGGCGAGCTTGACGGCTTCTTCTGGCGTGCGGAAGGTCATCGCGGCCAGCACTGGCCCGAAAATTTCTTCCTGCGCAACCGATGATGCGGGGCTGACATTAGTGAGTACCGTGGGCGGATAAAAACAGCCGGTGGTGGGAACGCTCCACATCGGTTGCATCAGCGTGGCGCCTTCGGCCACGCCGCGCGCGACTTTGTCCTGAATCTGTTTGAGTTGCGTGGGATCGACGATGGCACCGATATCGATGCCTTTATCGAGCGGATCGCCGACGCGCATTTTTTCCATTCGCGCGCGCAGCTTCCGGAACATTTTTTCCGCGACGCCTTCCTGCACCAGCAAACGCGAACCCGCGCAACACACCTGCCCCTGGTTGAACCAGATCGCATCGACCACACCTTCAACCGCGCTATCAAGATCGGCATCGTCGAACACGATGAACGGCGACTTGCCGCCGAGTTCCAGCGAAAGTTTCTTGTGCGTGCCGGCGGTGGCACGGCGAATGATGCGCCCGACATCGGTCGAACCGGTGAAGGCGATCTTGTCCACGTCCGGGTGCTCGACCAGCGCCGCACCGGTGCGGCCATCGCCGGTGATGATGTTAACTACTCCCGGCGGCAGGCCGACGGACGCACAGATTTCGGCGAACAGGAGTGCGGTGAGCGAGGTGAATTCGGCGGGCTTCAAAACCACCGTGTTGCCCATCGCAATCGCCGGCGCGATTTTCCACGAGAGCATCAGCAGCGGAAAATTCCAGGGAATGATTTGGCCGATCACGCCCAGCGATTGGTGATCGGGCAATTCCTTGTCCATCAATTGCGCCCAGCCGGCGTGATAGTAAAAATGCCGCGCGACCAGCGGAATATCGATGTCGCGCGTCTCGCGGATCGGCTTGCCGTTGTCCATGGTTTCCAGCACGGCGAAGAGGCGCGAGTGTTTTTGGATCTGGCGGGCGATGGCGTAGAGGTAGCGTGCGCGGATATGGCCGGGCGTTTTGCTCCACGATGGAAACGCTTTGCGCGCAGCTTTGACGGCGCTGTTCACATCGGCGCTGCTTGCCTGCGCGATGGATGCGAGCTTTTTCATCGTGGCCGGATTGGTCGAATCGAACCATTCTTTGCCGGAGGGGTTTTTCCACTCGTTGTTGATGAAGAGCTGGAATTTTCCGTTGTGCTCCGTGATCCAGTCGAGCGCAGGTTTCGCAGCTTCGGGGGCGGGGCCGTAGGTGAGGGTTTGGGTAAGGTCGGTGGTTTGGGAGCTCATGGGTCGTCTCTTGGATTTGCAACGCTATTTCAATTGTCGCCCCGGACTTGTTCCGGGGCCTAATTTGACAGTATGAAATTGGGCCCCGGAACAAGTCCGGGGTGACAGCCTTTATTATTTTCGCGGCTTAATGTTCAAATTATCGACGGGTACAAGTCTTTCCAGTCGGGATTCATTTCCTGAATGACGTTCACTTTCCAATCACGCCGCCACTTCTTGATTTTCTTTTCACTCGCAATGGCCTCGTTTACATCCTGATGCATTTGGTACCAAACCAGACGATTGAGGCCATGTTCTTTGGAGAAACCAGGCGCCATCCCTTCGCGATGCTGGTGAATCCGTTGAACCAAGTTACTTGTCACGCCGGTATATAGCGTTCCGTACCGTTTGTTGGTGATGATGTAAACGTAATATTGCTTACCCATCTGGTTCAATTGCCGCCTTATTGCGCCACGTTCAAAACTGTCACCCCGGACTTGTTCCGGGGCCTAATTTCACACCGGTAAACTCAATTGCCGCCTTTTTGCACCATTTCCAAATCTGTCGCCCCGGACTTGTTCCGGGGCGTAAATTCACACCGGTAAACTCAATTGCCGCTTCACGCACATCGTCAAATCTGTCACCCCGGACTTGTTCCGGGGCCCAATTTCTACGCCTTAAAATTAGGCCAAACCGCTGCATCGTTTTGGCGTTCGGAAGGCGCGAAGCATGCTTCGCGAAACCCCTTCCTCACCCCCGGAACAAGTCCGGGGTGACAAAATCACGACTGCGTGTTTTTATCCCAGCGGCTGATACTGCATCGACGCATACCGTCCATACGCAAAATGCTCCAGCTGCCGCTCGATATCGTTGATCAGCGCAGACGCGCCGAGGCGGAACAAATTGGGTTGCATCCATTCGTCGCCCAACTCTTCCTTCATCAATATCAACCAATCCAGCGCCTGCTTCGCGCTGCGGATGCCGCCGGCGGGTTTGAAGCCCACTTTTACGCCGGTCTGCTCGTGATATTGACGAATCGCGCGCACCATGACAAGTGAACCGGCGATGGTGGCGTTGGTGGGTTCTTTGCCGGTGGAGGTTTTGATGAAATCCGATCCGGCCTGCATGCAGATGATGGAGGCGCGCATGATGTTTTTCAGCGTGCCGAGCTCGCCGGTGGCGATGATGGATTTCATGTGCGCGTCGCCGCAGGCTTCGCGGAAGGCTTTGACTTCGTCGTAGAGTGCCCGCCAATTGCCGTTTAGAACATGTTCGCGCGAGATCACGATATCAATTTCAGCGGCACCGTCTTTCACGCTGGCTTTTATTTCTTCTATTTTTTGCGGGAAGGGATTTAAGCCGGCGGGGAATCCCGTGGAGACCGCGGCGACGGGAATGCCGGTGCCTTGCAGTGCCTCGACGGCAGTTTTGACGAAGTGGTGGTAGACGCAAACGGCACCGGTACGGAGTGGTCCGCTCGTACTACTGCCCATGCCGATGTCATTGAGCAATTCAGCGCGGATCGGCTGGCGCGCCTTCGCACAGAGGCGCTCGACGGTGCCGGGCGTGTCGTCGCCGCTCAGGGTGGTGAGATCGATGGTTTTGACGGCATGGATCAGCCACGCGGCCTGCCATTCTTTTTTCACCGTGCGGCGTGTAGACAGGGTACTGGCACGGCGCTCGACGGCACTGCGATTGACGCGCACGTCCTTGACCGGGCCGAGATCGAATTTGGTGCCGGGATTGCGATCGGCGTCGTCGCTCGCATGCGGCGTGCCGGAGATTTTCAGGTGCGTGACTTTGGCCATGGCGTCGACAGTGGGTTGAAAGGTGCGAGAGCGAAGGATTGCGGCGGAAGGTTGCGCGGCGGGCGCTTTGTGGCGCGCACTACAGCGGCGTATGCATGGGGAAAATTATACGCCGCAAACTTCAGCCCAGACGTCGCTGCGCGACCCCGGAATGGGTTGTGCAAGAAAATGCGATGACACGAAAAAAAGTTTCTCGCCCTGTTCCAGACTGCGCGCCATTTGAGTAAAATTACCCGCATGTCTACGCGTCGAATGATTGTTTTTGGAATTGCTCTCGTACTGGCAGCGGCACCGCTATTCTGGTTTGGGCTCGACCCGAATGCGGGCGACAAGATGTTGCGGATGACAAGCAAAGCTCCGCAATACTCGATGTTGCCGCACTAACCCGTTGCGCAGTGCCGCTGGCCTATTCTGGTGCCGGCGCAGATCCAAGGCGAATGTGCGGTTAGTAGTGGCGCGCACGAAGGTTTTTCGACGTTTCATGAAAGCGTCGTCGCATCTGCGCGGCGTTCACGCCGTCAGGCTTCTCCGCCGCGAATCACAAGTTTGATGACATCAAAACTGAAGCCGCGCGTCTGAAGGTGGCGGATTTGCTTCGACTTGGCGGCGGCATCCACAGGCGGCTCGCGGAACTTGCGAACCCAGACGGCGCGCGCGCGCTCAAGCTCGCTTTCCTTCAATTCGGGCGTGACTTCCGCGATCGATTCTTCGGTGGCACCTTTGCTACGCAGCGTATGCGCAACCCGGCTCGCGCCAAATTTGGCGGAAAGTCGGCGCGCGGCACCGGCCACGTAGCGGGCTTCGTTGAGAAAGCCCATTTCCACGCACCAATCCGCCGCCGCCGAGACGTCGGCTTTGTCAAATCCCCCGCGCAGCATTTTGGTGGTGAACTCCGCCCGCGATGCATCCCTGCGGGATAACAGTGCGAGCGCCCGGGCGAGCAACTCCTTGTTTTCGGGCTTGGGGGATTGGACTTCAATCACGAGTGCTTGCGCAAAAGCCGCCATCCGAGTGATTGGCAATGCATACACACCATCCCGGAATACCAGCCCGTGCCCTCGCACTCCGCGCACGCGCGCCACTCGATGCCGGCAGGTACGCCCGTCACTACACCGCGACATGGCGCGCCGTGGTGGTTGCGCTCACACGGTTGATCGACGGCGAGAAATTTGAATGAAATCGCCTCGCAACGGGTGCAGACCGCCGCCGGTATTTGTCGTTGCGAATGCAACATGGGACGCAGCGCCAGAAAATCCTGCGGATTAGACCGCGATGGCGCAATACGCCGCGTCGAACGTGAAGATTGCGAATGAACAATTTGCATGGAGGTCTCCATTTGTTGCTTCGTTGCGCACCAACACCGACCTGGCTGCTTGAAGGGTCACAAGGTCAGCCGGTTCGGCGTCAACGCGTTGCAGAATAAAAAGGGGCCGCGTCAATCAAGTTGCCTTGCTCGCAGCGGCCCAACCATCGAACTCACACTCACTACATATTTGATTGCGGCGGCAAACGCCGCCGCTACGAACGCGCGTGAAGACTACTCCTCGACTTCCTCGCTCACGTCGCTGCCGCCACCCGGCGTGCCGTTGACACCGACTGCGGCGCGGATGCGCGCTTCGATTTCCTTGGCCATCGCGGGATTTTCCTTGAGGAATTTGCGGGTGTTGTCCTTGCCCTGCCCGATTTTTTCGCCCTTGTAGGCGTACCACGCGCCAGACTTGTCGACAATTTTGTGGACAACGCCGAGCTCGATGATTTCGCCTTCGCGCGAAATGCCTTCGCCGTACAAAATATCGAATTCAGCGATGCGGAACGGCGGCGCGACTTTGTTCTTGACCACTTTCACGCGCGTCTCGGAGCCGATCACTTCTTCGCCATTCTTGATGGCACCAATGCGGCGAATATCGATCCGCACGGAGGCGTAAAACTTGAGCGCGTTGCCGCCGGTGGTGGTTTCAGGGCTGCCGAACATGACGCCGATTTTCATGCGGATCTGGTTGATGAAAATCACCAGCGTGTTGGAGCGTTTAATGTTCGCAGTAAGTTTGCGGAGCGCCTGCGACATCAAACGCGCCTGCAATCCGGGCAACTGGTCGCCCATTTCGCCTTCAATCTCGGCACGCGGCGTGAGCGCGGCGACCGAATCGATGACGACGATATCGACCGAGCCGGAGCGCACCAGCATGTCGGCGATTTCCAGCGCCTGTTCGCCGTTGTCGGGCTGTGAGATCAACAGATCATTGATGTTCACGCCGAGCTTGCCGGCGTATTGCGGATCGAGCGCGTGTTCGGCATCGATGAACGCTGCCGTGCCGCCGGTTTTTTGCATTTCGGCGATGACTTGCAGCGTAAGCGTGGTTTTGCCGGAAGATTCCGGACCATAGATTTCGACCACGCGGCCGCGCGGCAAGCCGCCGATACCGAGCGCGATATCAAGGCCGAGCGAACCGGTGGAGACGGGAATGATGTCGGGGATGACATTGCCATCGCCCATTTTCATGATTGAGCCCTTGCCGAACTGCTTTTCGATTTGCGAAAGCGCGGCTTGCAGGGCCTTGGATTTGTTTTCGTCCATAAAGGATTCTTTCATCATGTTCATGGGTTGCTCCCGGAGGGTTAGATTTCGGTGGAGACACAGCGTCGAAGGCATACATTAAACTGTAACTAATTACAGTCTGTATGTTCGTACAGTACCGAAAAATAAAACCGATTGCAAGGGTTTTGTTGCGGGCGGGCCAAAAATAATGCCGCGCGGGAAGTCAGGCGAGATTATGCAGTAACTTATTCAGCGCATGCACAATGGTCTGGTTGCGGATGGCATCCCGATCCCCCTGGAAATGGCAAACCTCTGTAATCACAGGCTTTTTGGGAAATTTCCAGGCAAACCAGACGGTACCGACCGGCTTGTCCGGCATCCCGCCGGATGGGCCGGCGATACCCGTGACGGCGACGGCGACCTGCGCCCGCGAACGGGCGATCGCGCCGTCCGCCATTTCGCGCGCGGTCTCTTCCGACACCGCGCCACAATCGAGCAAGGTGTCGCGGTGCACACCCAACATCGCGGTTTTGGCT
This sequence comes from Betaproteobacteria bacterium, assembly GCA_031430555.1. GTDB lineage: Bacteria > Pseudomonadota > Gammaproteobacteria > Burkholderiales > Usitatibacteraceae > UKL13-2. Next base: position 3,979 of record JANPBQ010000337.1, on the reverse strand, counting down.
TCGTAGCTATAACTCACAAAGGCGCAATCGAACCACGCGGATGAGCCGGAAATACGCGTGACGGCTTCTGCGATGCCGCCACCGGTGCAGGACTCGGCCGTCGCAAGCGTCAATCCGCGACCTTTCAGCGCCGCACCCAATTGCGTGGCAAGTGTGGTGATTTCTTGATTGTCCATATTGTGTCGCTGTTTAAGTAGACGTAAATGTCACGCGCCGAAACGGTGGTGCAACAAGCCGGTATGCAAGCACTCGATTTGTTCCAGCGTTTTCAACTTCACGTGCAAATTGGAATGTCGATGCATCGCGGGAAGATGGGTTAGCGCCGGAAACTTGCGCAGGAATTTCAAATTTTCGCGCTGCCATTTGAGATCATACCCGCCGATCGAGAAATGAATCAGCAGCAGATCCATCGGCACCGCGATGCGAAAGCCCGCGAGATGCGCGCGATAGGTGAAATCAATATCGTAGACGTGAAACGCGTTGAATGTGGCGTCGTCGAATTTTATTGCCTCCCACACCCGCCGCTGCATGCCGATGAATACGCCATCGAGCGCATGAATGTTTTCGACAATCGGCGCTTGCAGACCCGCCGCGAAATAGAGGAAATCCGCCTGACCCGGTGGCTTGTGGATGATCTGCCCATGCACATGCCGCATGCCCGCATGGCCCCAATCGGCGTCGACCATTTTGCTCGCGCCGGCAACGCCAATCACATCGTGATTCGTCAGATGCGATAGCACACGTTCGCCAAAATCGTCATGGACGAATTCGATATCGTCGTGGCAGAAAATCAGTATGTCACCCAACGCGCGCGCGGCACCGCGGTTGTAACCCTCGCAGAGCGACGTCGCATCATGAACGCCGATCAATTCGACATCATGGCGCGCAAATTGCGATTTGAGCGCACGCTCGATCGCGGCGAAATATTGCGGGCGGTTGCTGCAAATGATGGCGGAAATTTTTTGTCGCACTGGCACCATGGCGACCGGCGCGCGCCACGCCGCCTCGGCCTGCGGATTCACCCGCGACCACGCCATGCAGCCGCGCGCGAATTCCTGCTTCGCAAGATCCCATTGCGGGCGGCGTTTCAAAATGGATTGCAACTGCGTCAGGCCGAGGTCGAGTTGCCCGGCATCCAATGCGCTGCGCGCGGAGGGCAACATCGCGTCGCAATCGCCGGGTGAGCGGCTCTCGCACCATTGCCGCCACGCCTCACGGTAGAGATGTTCCAGATCGTGCGTAAATGTTGTCTGATCGAGGATGGGACTGGCGAGCATGCCTTCGCGCATTGCATTGCGAAGCGTTGCCAATGCGGCCGAATCCGATGCGAAGCGTGCCGCGCGCGCAATGTAATCCGCTTCGTCGGTCGCAATCCATGGGTGCAGGTTCAAGGCCGTCAAGAGGCTGGCGGTCGAGCGCGAACAGCCACGTTCGCCCGGCAACGTCAGCACTGGCACGCCCTGCCACAACGCATCGAGCGTGGTGGTCGCGCCGGAAAACGGCAGCGGGTCAAGCGCGATATCGACGTTCGCGAATGCGGCGCGGTATTCAGCGACACCGACACGCGGCAAGAACGTGAGCCGCGACGCGACGCACGCGAGTGCGCCTCGCACGCGCGCACGCGCGAAGCCATCAGGAATACCGGCAATCACCAATCGCGAATCGGGTACCGCTTCAAGCACGCGCTTCCAAAGCGCCAAAGTTTGGTCGGTGAGTTTTTGCGCGTTGTTGAACGAGCAGAATGTGACGCAGCCGTTCTTCAACATTGGCGCCGGCGCAACCGGCGGTGCGTCCGCATCGGGACACCAGCACCACTGGGTATGCGGCATGCGCAGCAATTTTTCGCTGTGAAACGCCTCGTCGCCCGGCCCATCGGCGATGGCATCGCTGATGCGGTAATCCATCGCAGCGAGCCCGGTGGTGCAGAGGTAATCGAGCCAGGTGATTTGCAGCGGTGCGGGTTTGCGCGCGAACACGCCCAGACGGTTGTGACCCGTGTGGCCGGCTATATCGATCAGGATATCAATGCCATCCTCATGCACCTTTGCGGCAACTTGCGCGTCACTCAAGCCGCGCATGATGCGAATGCTTTGCGGACGGTCGGCCATGCCCATCGACACAAGTCGCCGCGCATCCTGCGGGTTGTTGAAATAACAAAACACCTCGAATTTTTCGCGGTCATGTGTGGCGATCACGCCATCGAGAAACGCCGGCAACGCGGTGTGGCAATCGGGCGAGACATATCCCACGCGCAATCGCCGCGCGGGTTCGGGTGCGTTTGTGATGAGCGGCGCTTCGTTGGAAACCGCTTCGAACCAATTCGACCATTCGCGATGTTTGTCAAGAATCTGCGTCGCCGTCATCGATGTATCCAGCCGCATCGCGGCGAGACAATTGCTGAACGCTTGCGGCGTCATCGGATTCAATTCCAGCGCGCGGCGATAGCGCGCAACCGCTTCGGGTAGGCGGCCCTGATCTTTCAATAGATTGCCGAGATTGTTCAGCGGCTCGACAGAATCCGGTTGCAGGCTCTCCGCGCGCTCCAGCGCGGCGACCGCATCGTCCAGCCGGCCCAACGCGTTCAACGCCGTCGCCATGTTGACGAGTGCACTGGGTAATTCCGGCGAGAGTGAAAGCGCTGTCTCGAACGAAGTCACCGCCTCCGCAAATCGCTGCATGGCGGAGAACGTATTGCCGCGATTGACATGTGCCGCCGCAAGCGTCGGCAATGCGGAAATGCTGCGGTCGTAGCAGGCCAATGCGTCGGCAAATCGCCCCGTCTGGTGGGCGACGATTCCAAGCCCCATCCATGCCTGCGCATTGCCGCCGTCAAGCGAGAGCAGCCCGCGCAACGTTACTTCCGCGCCGCGCAAGTCGCCCTTTTGCAAGCGCGCCATGGCATCCGCAAAGCGCGCGGTGAATGTAGGTGAAGCCGTCACGCAGAGGTGACCGGCTGCACCCGATGCCAATACCGGTAGGCGGTCGAAAAACCGAATTTCTTGTATACCGCGATCGCGGCCTCGTTAGATTGATCGACTTGCAGGAATGCCGCTTTCGCCCCCTGCTCGAGACCCCAGGCGAGCAGGTATGCGACCAGAATCGTTGCGTAGCCTTTGCCGCGCGCTTTGGTCGCGGTGCGCATGTTGAATATGCCGACGTGATCTGCGTCGAGGCGCGCCATCCCGGTCGAGGCGACACCGTTGATGGTTTTCAACGAAAGAAACGCCTGCGGCCCCTTCCACAGCGCCTGACGTTTCACGTCCTGCGCGCGCATCTCCGGCGTCATCGCTTTCATTCGATGTACATCGTCGAGGCCGTCGGCGTCGTCGTGCTCGATCAGCTTGGCACCGGCAGGCACGGCGTAATCGCCGGGTGGAATGCCGATCGATAAATCGCGTGTCATGACGATGGTATCGACTTCGCGCGCATAGCCGCGCAACGAGAGCAGCGCATCCAGATCGGTCGGCGACACGGCATCATTCAGCCTGAACATCGCCGGTTGCCGATGCGCGCGATACCACGATTCGGCATAAGCAATTTTTTCCTCGACCGGCAAATGGGAGTCCTGCAACGCCGTGACGCTGTTGGCGCGCCGGGTATCGGTACCGGACGCGCGCAGCAGCCAGCCGTCGTAATGCGATTGATAGATCGCGGGCGACGTATTGATCGTAAGTTCTTCGAGGCGGCGGATGTTGGAATGATCGGTCATGGTGCGGGGGTGAAGGATTGTGGGGAACACAATGGCGTTGAACGTCAAACCGTAAACACTAGCACGGGCGCGGCTTTCGGAGCACTTTACGCCGAAAAGGCACGCCAATGCTGGGGTTTTACTACCGGATACTTCTATTTACCCTGTCGTACCGGCGAAGGCCGGTACCCAATTTTCGTAAGCCATTGACACATTGACAAAATTGGGCCCCGACCGCAGCCTGCCCTCGAATGTTTTAATCGGGGGCCGGGGAGACAGAGATTTGAGGTA
>JANPBQ010000336.1:0-17459 GCA_031430555.1 Betaproteobacteria bacterium | reverse complement strand
CTTGACTGTCCGCGCACCGTTTCCCGTCTAAACGCACAAGCAATCACACAATCTTTTTGAGAAGCTAGCCGCATATTGCCAAACTTGGCCCGTTAGCTCAAGTGCTCAGGGTCAAATTGACGGGTCACCTACCCTCATGTTGTGTTTTTGCAACAAATCCAAAACTTGTCACGTCAGGGACATTTTTTCAGGTTCGGGAAAAGTTGTATGAGTCCTGACCCCGGATCCGGCAATGCCATGAGCGCGCCGCCGACCAAAAAGGTGTTTACCCCGCGTTCCATCCACTGCTCGGCAATGGCGGCGCTATCAATACCGCTCTCGCTGACCAGGAGCCGCTCAGCGGGAATCAACGCCTTCAATCGAAGCGTCGTGGCGACATCGGTCTTGAAACTCGTCAGATCGCGGTTATTGACCCCGATCAATGGGGTCTTGAGTTGCAGCGCTTGCCGAAGTTCGTGCTCGTTGTGCGATTCGGCGAGTACCGCCAGGCCGAGCGACGCCGCCTGTTCCTCCCATTCGCGGAACAATTCGATTTCCACCGCGCCCATGATGAACAGCACCGCATCCGCACCCATCGCGCGCGCTTCGACGATCTGGTACGGATCAATAATGAAATCCTTGCGCAATACCGGCAAATTGCACGCCGCGCGAGCAGAAACCAAATCTTCGGTAGTACCCTGAAAATATTCGCGATCCGTCAATACCGACAGACACACCGCACCGTGGTTTTCGTAGCTTTGCGCAAATGCCGCAGGGTCAAAACCGCCACCGAGTTTGACGCGGAATTCGCCCGCGCTCGGGCTTGCGCGCTTGATCTCGGCGATGACCGCCACATCGCCCTTCGCATGCCGCGCACGGATCGCGCCGATAAAATCGCGGGTCGGCGGTGCCAGTGCGGCACGTTCACGCAGCAACTCAATCGACACGGCCGCGCGCGCGTCAGCGACTTCGCGGCGTTTGGTCGCGAGAATTTTTCGCAGTATGTCGCTCATTGCGCCGTGGTCGACGATGTAAACGCGATCAACTCATCGAGCTTTTTGCGCGCGCCGCCCGATTCAATCGCGTCCCGCGCCTTGGCCACGCCACCCCACAAATCGCTTGCAACGCCGGACACATAAATCGCCGCGCCCGCATTCAGCAACACGATGTCGCGCGCCGGGCCGGGTTGATTGTCGAGCGCCGCGCACACCATTTTCGCCGAAGCAACTTTGTCGGCGGCGGTCAATGCCTCAATCGGTGCCGTATCCATGCCGAACTGCTTCGGTTCAATCTTGAATTCGGTGATGAATCCGCGCTTCAATTCCGCGACCAGTGTCGGGCCGCTCAAGGTAATTTCATCGAGGCCATCCTCGCCATGCACTACCATCACATGGGTCGACCCGAGTTCTTTCAGCACGCGTGCCTGAATGCCGACCAGATCGGCATGAAACACGCCCATCACTTGATTGGGTGCGCCGGCCGGATTGGTGAGCGGCCCCAAAATATTCAGAATGGTGCGCATGCCAAGCTCCTTCCTCACCGGTGCCGCGTACTTCATCGCAGGATGATGATTGGGCGCGAACATAAACCCGAGACCGACTTGCTTGATGCTTGCCGCGACTTGCGCCGCCGACAGATTCACGTTCACGCCGAGCGTTTCGAGCACGTCCGCACTGCCGGATTGCGAGGACACCGAGCGACCGCCGTGCTTGGCAACTCTTGCACCCGCCGCCGCCGTCACGAACGCCGCTGCGGTCGAAATATTGAAGGTATGCGCTTTGTCGCCGCCGGTGCCGCACGTATCCACCAAATGAGGCATGTCGCCCACATCAACCTTGGTCGCGAATTCGCGCATCACCTGTGCGGCCGCTGCGATTTCCGAGACGGATTCTGATTTGACATGCAATCCCATAAGGATCGCTGACAATTGCACGGGCGAGACTTTGCCTTCCATGACTTGGCGAAACAAATCGACCATTTCATCGAAAAAGATTTCGCGCTTGTCCGACAAACGATTGATGGCTTCTTGCGGGCTGAACATCGTCACACCTTCACATTCAGAAAATTTTTCAACAGTGCATGACCGTGTTCGGTCATGATCGATTCGGGATGAAACTGCACGCCTTCGACGGGCAACGATTGGTGGCGCACGCCCATGATCTCGCCATCATCGGTCCACGCGGTGATCTCAAGGCAATCCGGCAAACTATCGCGCTCGATCGCCAGCGAGTGATAGCGGGTAATCCGATAAGGCGAAGGCAATCCGGCGAAAACACCTTTGCCGGAGTGCGTCAGCGACGACGTCTTGCCGTGCATCAGCGCCCGCGCATGAATGATTCGCCCGCCATACGCCTGACCAATGCATTGGTGTCCCAGGCACACGCCGAGAATCGGAATCTTGCCGGCGAATTTCTCGACGACCGGCACCGAAATACCCGCCTGCAACGGCGCGCAAGGCCCGGGAGAAATGACGATGCGCGCGGGCGCGAGTTTGGCGATATCCGCGAGGGTGATTTCGTCGTTTCGTTTTACCAACACCTCTTCGCCAAGCTCACCGAAATACTGCACGAGGTTGAAAGTGAAGGAATCATAGTTGTCGATCATGAGCAGCATGTTTTTCTCCTCACGATGGATTGGTGTCGATACCGGCAGACACCATCTCGGCCGCGCGCAGCAAGGCGCGCGCTTTATTTTCGGTTTCCTGCCATTCGAGTTCCGCCACGGAATCCGCGACGATGCCTGCGGCTGCCTGCACATACAGCGTCCCGTCTTTGACCACACCCGTGCGGATCGAAATCGCCAGATCCATATTGCCATTGAAGCCGAGATATCCGGCCGCGCCCGCGTAGACGCCGCGTTTGCTCGGCTCCAGTTCATCGATGATTTCCATCGCGCGCACTTTCGGCGTGCCGGTGACAGTGCCCGCCGGGAATGTCGCGCGCAACAAGTCGATCGGGCCGACATCGTCGCGGATCTCGGCATCGACATTCGACACCAAATGCATCACGTGCGAATAGCGCTCGACCACAAATTGCTCGGTCACTTTCACGCTACCGGTTTTGGCGACGCGGCCGAGATCGTTTCGCCCCAGATCGATCAACATCAGATGTTCGGCGAGTTCCTTGGGATCGTTGCGCAACTCTTCCTCGAGTTCGCGATCACGCTCAGGCGTTTCGCCGCGTTGCCGCGTTCCAGCGATCGGGCGCACGGTGATTTTCTTGCCTTCCTGACGCACGAGGATTTCCGGCGACGCGCCGACAATTTGAAAATCGCCCATGTTGAAGAAGAACATATACGGAGATGGATTGATCGATCGCAGCGCGCGGTAGAGATTGATCGGTGGCGCATCGAAGGCCTGCGAAATCCGCTGTGAAATCTGCACCTGCATGATGTCGCCGTCGACAATGTAGCGTTTGCATTTCGCGACGGCCTTGAGAAAGGCCTCGCGGCCAATCTCGGATACCGGTGCGGCGCTCGATTGTGCGTGGCCGGCCGGCACATATACGGGCAATGGTGCATGCGCCCTCAGACCCAATCGCAACTCAGTCAAACGCCGTTGGGCGTACGCATGCGCACTCGCCGGCCCGCCATGTGCGGCGACATCCACGTAGACGATCAAATGTAACTTCCCAGAGAGATTGTCCACCACCGCGAGCTCGTCGGAAAGCATGAGCACGATATCGGGCACGCCGAGCACATCGGATTTTTTCTCGTGATCCTGCTGTTCGAGTTTTCTCTCGATATAGCGGACGGTGTCGTAGCTGAAATAGCCAGCGAGGCCGCCCGCGAAACGCAAGGCACCTTCAATGGGTGCGGCCTTGAAACGCTTGCGGTATTTCTCCACAAACGTCAGCGGATCGTCGACGAACACGTGTTCGAGTGTCTCGGTATCGCCGCCCACTTTGGCACGCACCACCGCGCATTCCTTGCCGCGTACTCGCAACCACTCGCGCGCCGGCAGGCCGATGATCGAGTAGCGACCGAAGCGCTCGCCACCGATCACGGATTCAAGCAAATAAGAAAAGGGTTTGTTCGCGAGCTTGAGGTAGATTGACAGCGGTGTGTCGAGATCCGCAAAGGTCTCAAGCGTGACGGGGATTCGGTTGTAGCCACGCTGCGTGAGCGCGGCAAATTCGGATTCAGTCATGATCTCTCAGCCGTGATGCAATGAACGTACAAGAACGGAAATGCGGGAAGGCAATTGGCCGCAATTAGCGCCAGTCATGCCATCGCCAGGTCCATGCTTGTGTGCTGAAAGTCATTTGAGTCGTGTCGAATGGGAAAGTGAATATGGCGGTACCGCGAAACGGCATGCCGCGCTCAACTACGCCGCCAGCTTAACAAATTTCAGCGCCGCCGGCACGTCGTCGATGAATGCGTCGCAATCGAGGCCGCGCAATTCCTGGCCTTCGTTGTAGCCATAGGGGACGATGAATACCGGTGAACCCGCCGCACGCGCTGCCTCCGCGTCGTTCAATGAATCGCCGATCAACAACATTTCGGCGGTGGCACAGCCAAAAAATTCCGCCGCATGATTCAGCGGCAATGGATGCGGCTTTTTCTCCGCCAACGAGTCACCCGACAGCGTGATTTCAAAATAGTCGGCGAGCCCGGATTTTACGAGCAACGGCAAAGTGAATTTTTCGACCTTGTTGGTCACGCATCCAAGCCGAAAGCCCTTTTCCTTCAACGCATTCAGGCCGTCAACGACCCCCGGATAGGGCGCGGACGTATCGCCAAAACACTTTTCGTACTGTCGCTCGAAATTGGCGACCGCCACTTTCAGCGCCGTCGGCCCGACGTCGCCTACCGCATCCTTCAATGATTTCGCCACCAGGTTAGCGATGCCCTTGCCGACGAAGGTGCGGATCAACGCGGGATCGAGAGGTGCGAATCCCAACGACGCACGCATCATGTTCGCCGCCGTGGAGATGTCGCCGACCGTATCCAGTAGCGTGCCATCGAGATCGATTACCACCGCTTTGAGCGACAGTGGAAAGGTGAATTTCGGCTTGGCGCGAAAGCGGGTCTTCTTGACGGGAGTCGCATTTTCTACCGGGCTGTCACCCGAAACGCCAATATCGGCGGGGATCTCCAAGGCATCCGTCCGGAGAGGCTCGCCAGCGCTAGGTTTCAGGGCATCGCCTTGGGGAATCTCTTGCGCGATTTCGGCCGTCATGTGCCCGCCTTGGCCAGTTCGGCGCGCATGGCAGCGATCGTCGCCGCGTAATCGCCTTGCCCAAAGATGGCGGAACCCGCCACGAATGTGTCCGCACCTGCGGTCGCAATTTCCGCGATGTTGTCGGTCTTGACGCCGCCATCGACTTCGAGCCAGATGTCGCGCCCGGATTCAAGAATTCGCTTCTTCGCGTCGCGCAATTTCGCCAGCGCGGCAGGGATGAATTTCTGCCCGCCAAATCCGGGATTGACCGACATGATAAGAATGAGATCGACCTTGTCCATCACATGGTCAAGGTAAGCAAGCGGCGTCGCCGGATTGAACACCAATCCCGCCTTACAGCCGCAATCGCGGATCAACGCAAGGGTGCGGTCGATGTGATCGGATCCCTCGGGATGAAAGCTGATGATCGATGCGCCTGCCTTGGCGAAATCCGGCACGATGCGATCGACCGGCTTGACCATCAAATGCACATCGATCGGCACTGGCGCACCGACTGCGGTCACGGCGTGCGGGCGAACTGCTTCGCATACCACCGGGCCGATGGTCAGGTTCGGCACGAAGTGATTGTCCATGACGTCGAAGTGAATCACGTCCGCACCGGCGGCGATGACGGCACGGACTTCTTCGCCCAGTCGGGCGAAATCAGCGGAGAGAATGGAGGGGGCGATGCGATGTTTCATGGATCGAATTTTACGCGATTAACCGTGTTTTCCTGCCGCGCGCAAGGACTCGAACCGACGAGGCCGGTTCAGCGAACCATGTTAGGATTCCGCGCATGAGCATTGAACAAAAAACCGCAAAAAAGTATGCCGTCGATGTGACCGCGCAGGCGTTTTACCTGCCGGATCAATCGGACGAAGAGAACGACCAGTACGTTTTCGCCTATACCATTCGCATCACCAATGTGGGCGATGTCGCCGCCAAAGTCGTGAGTCGCCATTGGATCATTACCGATTCCGACAGTCAGGTGCAGGAAGTGCGCGGCATGGGCGTGGTCGGCGAACAGCCCACCATCAAGCCGGGCGCATCGTTCGAGTACACCAGCGGTTCATCGCTGTCGACCATGGTCGGCACGATGCGCGGCACCTATCAAATGGCGGCCGAAGACGGCACCAAATTTGTCGCGCAAATTCCGGAATTCACCCTGTCCGTGCCGCGCGTGCTGCACTGAAACGCCAACCGGCGTCGCGTTCAGCGCGGCGGAGTGTCGGGCGGCTCGTGCGGTTTTTCAAGTTTCCGTTCAGGATCCTTATCGGGATCTTTATCGTTCTTCGGGCTCTTCGGAATCGTCCACCACACAATAAAAATCGCGACGCCGAACGCCAACAAGACTTGCAAAAAAACCCATGCCATTTGGCGTTCTCCGAGGGGCCTGTGAAAGCCGTTGATATACTGCAAGCACTATGCCACTGACCTTCCTGCCCGTCCAGAATTCCCGTCAAGTCCGGTTTCTTTTCCTCACAGTCCTGTTGGGCATCGCCGGCTGCGCGGCACCGCCCGTGTCATTGCCGCCGCCCTTGTGCGCGGCACCGGCGCCGGTATGCACTGCGTGTCCGGTCTGCGCCGCCACTGCGCAGATTCCGGATGAGATTCCCGTCATCGATGCCTCGCCGTCGCCGGATGCGGCACGCGGCCGCCTCGAAAGGAGCCGGTGGGACGCGTTGCCCGGTTTCAACGCCGACAACCCTCTCGGCGCGTTGGTCGCGTTTAAACAAAGTTGCACTGTTCTCGTCACGAAGCCGGAGTGGCAAAGCGTTTGCAATCTTGCCATCGCCATTTCGGCCAATGCCAAGCCGGATGTCGTGACTGCGTTTTTTCGCGCCAATTTCGAGCCCTACCGCGTTGTCAACAACGATGAATCAGAGACCGGCACCGTTACCGGCTACTACGAACCCTTGTTGCGCGGCTCGCGCGTCCCGACCGCGCAATTTCGCTATCCGGTCTATGCCCCGCCGCAAGACTTGATCACCATCGACTTGAGCGACGTATACCCGGATCTCAAATTTCGCCGACTGCGCGGGCGTTTGGTGGGCAACAAACTGGTGCCGTACCTGGATCGCGGCGAAATCGGCGGCGACGCGGCACCCCTGAAGGGGCTTGAAATTGCGTTTGTCGATAACGTGGTGGAATTGTTTTTTCTCGAGATTCAGGGGTCCGGGCAAATTCTGTTGCCGGATGGCAGCCGGCTGCGCGTCGGCTACGCCGATCAGAATGGCCATCCGTTTCGATCACTCGCCGGCCAATTGATCCGGCGCGGCGAAATCAAGGCGGAGCACGCGTCGATGCAAGGCATCAAGGAGTGGGCGCGGCGCAATCCGCGCAAGGTTCGTCAGTTTCTCAATGCGAATCCGAGTTTTGTTTTTTTCCGCGAGTTGCCGGGCGATTTGTCCGGCCCGATCGGCACGCTAGGCGTGCCGTTGACGGCCGAACGCTCGATCGCGGTCGATCAACGCGTCATTCCGTTGGGTGTGCCGGTGTTTCTCTCAACTACGTTTCCCGGCACGAAACAAGATCTCAACCGGCTGATGGTTGCGCAAGACACCGGTGGTGCTATCAATGGCGCGGTGCGGGCGGATTTTTTCTGGGGATTCGGCGACGAAGCGGGCGCGATTGCCGGACGCATGAAACAACGCGGCAAAATGTGGGTGCTGCTGCCCGTTGGTTATGATCCCACGCCAACTCTCAATCAATCGCCAACCTCGAAAAAGGAGTCGCCATGACCACTGCCTATTGGTGCGTGCTCGTCGCCGGTTTGCTGCCTTACGTCGCCATCACGATCGCTAAATCGGACAAGACCTATTTGCGCGGCAATATCGCACCACGCGAATGGGAAGCAAAGCTGCAAGGCATGCAATCGCGTGCGCATGCCGCACACCTCAACAGTTTTGAAGCGCTCCCCTTGTTCGCCGCCGCAATTATCATCGCAAGCCTCTGCAAGGTGCCGCAAGCGGCATTGGATAGCATCGCCATCGCCTTCGTTATTGCGCGCCTGGCCTATCTGGCCTGCTATCTGGCGAATCTTGCGACGCTGAGAAGCCTGGTCTGGGTTGTCGGGTTGGGATTGAACATCTGGATATTTATGATCGCCGCACGGGCAACCGGCTGAGCCCTTGTTTGCCAAGCAGAACGGTCACCGCGGTGACCGTTTTTTATTGACTAAATCGGCAAACTATTTTTTCGCGTTTCCGCTACTCGCCACGGCGACCAGCTTGGCCTCGATTTTTTCTTTCGGCAATGCCCCCGTGATGCGTTCGCCGTCTTCAAAAATCGTGACCGGCGTGCCGTTCATCCTCAGCTTTTGGCCCAGCGCAACGAATTTCTCTATCGGGTTTTCGCAAGTGCCCTTCGTGGTCGGCGGCTTTGCGCGGAGCATGGTGTCTTGCCACGCCTTCAACTTGTCCGGTGAACACCAGATCGCCTTCGATTTCTCGATCGAATCCTGCGACAGTATCGGGTAGGGAAAAATATACGCTGTGATGTTTTCCATCACGTTGATGTCCTGCTCGAATTTCTTGCAGTAACCGCAATTGGGATCTTCAAAAATCGCCATTTTTCGTGCGCCATTGCCGCGCACCAGTTTGATCGCCTGCGCAAGCGGCAAATCATTGAAGTTAATCGCGGACAATTTTTGCAAACGGGCTTCGGAAATATTTGCCCGAGTTGTGGTATCGATCAGCGAACCCAAAAGCAGGAAACTTACTTTCATGTCGGTGTAGATGATTTCGCCGCTGGAATAGACCTCGTATAAATCGCCATAACCGGACTTTGTGACAATGTCGGCCTTAATGTCGGGATATTTTTTCTCAAGCTCTTTCTTAACGTCATCGGTATTGCCATATACGGCAAACGACATCGTCGCCAGCAAAGTGAGCGCGGCCAACGTGGCGGATCTGAGTGTTTTCACGAAATGTCCTTGAATGCAATGAAATTGTGATTCGATTTTGGTGATTTGGTTCCGGAACCTGACGACGGAAGGCAATTCAGCGCGACGCGTAGTCTATCAGCAGCGACTTAGCTACCGGTAAACGATTCAACCAAGTCATGCCATCGTTGCGCAGCCAGCGCGCGGCGGCACGTTCGCTCATGTGCAAGCCCCGCAGACGACCGGTCAATTCGCCGACCGCCCATGCCGATTCGCGTGCGCCGCGCTCATATCTGCGCAGAACCGCCAAATCGCCAATCGCAGACAGTTTCGAGCGCCCGCGCAATGCCTCAACCATGCTACGCACATCGGCGAAGCCGAGATTGACGCCCTGACCGGCGAGCGGATGAACGGTATGAGCGGCATCGCCGATCAACGCCAATCCGGGGGCGACCCAATTCTGCACCACGGTACGGCCAAGCGGAAAACGCGCGACAGGTGAAACCAGTCTGAGCGTGCCTAGAGTGGAATGTCCGGCCAATTCCACCGCCCGACAAAATGTATCCGCGTCTTCGCTTGACAGCGCCTTTGAGGATTCTTTGCCGACAGACCAAACAATTGAAATGTGCTTCCCAGGCAGCGGCAGGTACGCCAACACGTCAGCGGCGGTGAACCATTGGCGCGCAATATCGCCGTGGTGATGCTCGGTCGAAAAGTTGGCGACGATACCGTCGCTGTCGTAATCGGTTACTGCCACATCGAGGCCGGCCAGCTCCCTGATCCGGGAATGACCACCGTCGGCGGCCACCAATAAATCGGATTCGATTCGTCGGCCATCGGAAAGCAATACTTCACGTCGATTGCCACGAGAAATTTGCATGCTCGTGGGCGATACGCTGCGGTGAATATTGACACGACCGACCTGCTCCAACTGTACTTCCAGCGCGTGCATGAGTACCGAATGTTCGACGATGGTCGCCAATGCCTGGCCTGTATTGAAATCGATCTGACTGCGGCTTGTGTCGTCGACGTAATCGCCATACACCTCCATTGCACGCACAGTCGCGATTCGCGCGGACGGCAATGCCACACCCAATGCGCCCAGGAAATCGAGTGTTGCCGGGGATAAGGCATAAACGCGATGATCAAAGGGTTCGGGAAATTTAACCGGCGCAGCGGTGCCTCGCTCAATGACGTCAATTGAGATGCCGTCAAGCATTGACGCGGCAAGCGCTAATGTCAGGCCTACCGGGCCACCGCCGACAATAACCAGGCGCGCATTCATCCGCTCGCCCACGTTAGCGCCGCGCTCCGAACAACATGCGTTTCGCAATTGCTCGCCGCGCAAACGGCAGCATATCAATTGCGGCCAGACCGATGCCGCGCGGCAACCTCGACAGCAGATGATCATTGCCAAATGCGCCCACCAGAAAATCCGTGAAACCGACGCTGCGATCGACATCGGTGTCCCGCGAGTGACCGTATTGCTGAAGCGACTCGGCAACCGCGCTGGACGGCAAAGTTTTGCCGAGCCGCTGCGACAACTCTTCTGCATCGCGCAGACCCAAATTGAAGCCCTGCCCTGCCACCGGATGCAATGCCTGTGCGGCATTGCCGATCACCGCCACACGCCCCGTCACGCGCGCTGATACGGTTCGCAATTTCAATGGAAAGTCGCGTCGATTCGAAATTGACAGAAACTTCCCGGCGCGCGAACCGAAATGCGCCTGGAATGCGGCAACGAACGCATCATCGCCCAGTAATTTCAATACTTCGATTCGGTCTGCTGGCGCAACCCACACCATCGAATACTCACCATCGCCGACGTGCGGCAACAACGCGGCCGGGCCTTCTGGCGTGAAGCGTTCAAAGGCACGTCCGCGATGCGGGCGGTCAGTATTGAGATGCGCGAGCAAGGCGCGTTGCCCATAGTCTTTTTCGTCAACGTGGAGGGATGGCACCTTGTCGAGATTGGCACCACCATCGGCCAGAATCACCGCATCCACGCTCATGGTTCGCTCGATTGCGCGATGTGTGAATCGTACGCTAACGCCGTCCGGCACTTCTTCGAACGCAAGTGCCACGGCCCCGCGAAACACGGGAACTTTCTGCGTCTCAAGCTGGCGATCTAGCGCGGTTTGCAAATCGGCATATGACACTACGTAGCCGAGCGCAGGCACATTGGCGTCACAATGCGACAAACGCATGCGCCCGAAACTGCCGCGCTGCGAGGTGTGAATGGTCAATATTTCGGTCGCGGCAAGTTCTTCGCCCCAAACTCCGCATCTCGCGAGTATTTCTTTGCTGCCATGGGAAAGTGCGAGCGAGCGGGTTTCACGCGAAGGTCCTTCGCGCCCTTCGAGCAATGTCACGTCAACGCCGAGACGCGACGCGAGTAACGCAAACGTGGCACCGACCGGGCCCGCGCCAACAATGGCTACGCTCGTCACGCAGCGATCACCAGGCTGACTGTGAAGTGAGTAACGTAAACGCTCCCGAGTGAATCGCGAATTGACACGTGAAATCAGCCGTCACCGGGAAAACGAAAATTGGCAGCCGCACTCACATTACCCGCAAGTCAACGCCTCGACATCCTTCACGGACTTCGGGCAACTCGCCGTCAGATTCAAGTTGCCTTTTGCCGTCACCAGAATGTCGTCCTCGATCCGCACGCCGATATCCCAAAAATGCTTCGGCACATTATCCGCCGGGCGGATGTATAGACCCGGCTCCACGGTGACCACCATGCCCGGCTGCAACGCAACCCACTTGCCGTCGCGCCGGTATTCGCCCGCGTCATGCACATCGAGCCCCAGCCAATGGCCGGCGCGGTGCATGTAAAACTGCTTGTAGGTTTCTTTCTCCAGCACGCTGGCGAGCGAACCTTTGCAAAGTTTCAAATCGATCAGCCCTTGCGCAAGCACTTTGTTCGCGACCTCGTGATAATGGCCGAATGCAGCACCCGGTTTCACGGCCTTGATGCAGGCCAATTGCGATTCCAGAACCAACTCGTAAACATCGCGTTGTGGGCCGCTAAATTTTCCGGCGACGGGAAAAGTGCGAGTAATGTCGGCTGCATAACTTTCCAATTCACAGCCGGCATCGATCAACATCAAATCGCCCTTTTTCAACCGAGCGGAATTTTCGCGATAGTGCAACACGCACGCGTTGCCGCCGGTGGCGACGATGCTTCCATAGGCCGGTTGCCGTGCGCCATGCTTGACGAATTCGTGCAGCAGTTCGGCTTCGACTTGATACTCGAACATTCCCGGCTTCGCAAAACGCATCGCGCGCGCATGCGCGCCCGACGAGATTTTGTTGGCGCGCGCCATGATGTCGATTTCGGTCTTGTCTTTGATGAGCCGCATTTGGCTCACGACGGCGCGCAGATCGCGAACTTCGGCGGGTGCGGTCGCGCCCGTGCGGACTTTCGCGCGCACCGCATTCAACCAGCGGCTGATCGATTGATCCCATTCCGCAGACGCGCCGATCGGCGTATAAATCACATCGTGATTGGCCATCAACTCGGGAATCCGCGATTCCAGGTCAGTGATTGAATATGCTTCATCGAACGCGAACACTTCCTTGCCAATCTGCGGGCCGAAGCGGAATCCATCCCAAATTTCGCGCTCGATGTTTTTGTCGCGGCAAAACAGGATATGGCGCGGCTTCTTGCCCAGCACGATCGCCAACACCGCATCCGGTTCACGAAAACCGGTTAGATAGTAGAAGTGGCTGTCCCAGCGATAGTCGTAGTGCGTATCAGCGTTGCGCGACGCTTCGGGCGCAGTCGCGAGCAACACGAGACCCTCTTTGATGTTTTTCGCGAGGCGCTTGCGGCGTTCAGCGTGAATTTTGATTTCAGGAATGACGACAGGAAATGGCAGGGATTCGCGTTTCATTGGTTGGGGTCATGAATAGGTATGAAAACGTCATTGTACGCGTGGCATTCAATGCGACTGCTTGAGGTTGCTTTGCAGGAAAATGCCATGCGGTTGAATCTGGAATACTGAATACCTCACCAAAATCAGGTCGCAGGCGGCGAGGCGGCAGGCGGTTTATTTTCACCGCCACGAATGAGTTCCATCAAAGCCATCACATACCCTGACAACGCATAGACGACGAACAATCCCCACAACACATGCGAGGGTTCGATCGTCACCACCAGATACACCACGAAAATCACCGGCACCACCCAGAACGGCACGCTGCGGCGCATGTTGAAATCCTTGCCGCTGAAGTAGCGGATGTTCGTCACCATCGTGATGCCGGCGAAGACGATCAATCCCCACGCGATCCAGCGCACGTCACCACCCTGAATCTGATAATCGTTCAACACCCAGATCAATCCCGCCACCAGCGCCGCCGCCGCCGGGCTCGGCAGGCCTTGGAAGTACTTTTTGTCGACGACGCCGATGTTGGTGTTGAAACGTGCGAGCCGCATCGCCGCGCAGGCGCAATAGATAAACGCCGCCGCCCAACCCCATTTGCCCATCGGCTTCAAGGCCCATTCGTACATCACCAGTGCGGGGGCCGCGCCAAATGAAACCATGTCCGAGAGGCTATCGAATTGCGCGCCAAATTCGCTTTGTGTGCGCGTCATGCGCGCGACGCGACCATCGAGGCCATCGAGAATCATCGCGGCGAATATGGCAATGCAGGCGATCTCAAATTTGCCGTTCATACCCTGCACGATCGCGTAAAAACCCGCGAACAACGACGCACAGGTGAACAGGTTCGGCAAGATGTAGATGCCCTTGCGGCGGCGCTCGGGATCGAGCAGACCTTTGCGGACTTTGGGGACGGGCGAATTCATCGGCGGTTCTCGGCGGGGAGTGGCAGGCATGGGCAAAATATTTTTCGCATGGCCAATTGTAGCGGAATGAAATGAACGCCCGGCGTCAATTCAGCGAACCGCGGTTTCCCATGATTTCACCCATGCGCACGTCTCGCTCCGCTGCCCACACATTGGTGAAGGCGATGGTGTTGTTCGGGAACAAAAGTACGACCGTTGAGCCCAGCAAGAAGCGGCCCAATTCTTCGCCTTTCTTGAGCACGATATTCTGCGTGTCATAGCGCCACTCACGCACTTTTCCGGGTCTCGGCGGATTCACCACTCCATGCCAGACAGTCGCCATGCTGCCCACGATGGTGGCACCCACCAGCACGACGACAAATGGCCCCGCTTCACCGTCGAACACGCAAACCACACGCTCGTTGCGCGCAAATAATCCCGGCACGCCGCGCGCCGTCACTGGATTCACTGAGAACAAGTCACCCGGCACATGAATCATCCGCGTCAAGCGGCCATCGCAGGGCATGTGGATGCGGTGATAGTCCTTGGGACTCAAATAAAGCGTGGCGAAACTACCGTTGTCAAATTGCGCTGCGAGCGCCGCGTCGCCACCTACCAGCGCGGCGGTTGAATACGCGTGACCCTTGGCCTGAAAAATCTGATCGCCCGCGATTGCGCCAAATTGGCTGATCGAACCATCGACCGGGCAAACAAAATCCGCCTGTGCCAGCGGACGCGCATTTTCACGCAACGCGCGCGTGAAAAATTCATTGAAACTTGCATAACTCGTGATATCCGCGTTCGCCGCCTCACTCATGTTGACGCCATAACGACCGACGAACCAGCGGATCAAACGTGTGGTGAGATTCCCGGCCTTCGCGCCGGCAATTTTGCCGCCGAACGCGGTGATGGCCTGCTTCGGCAAGAGGTATTGGAGGGCGACTTTGAAACGATCGGGCACGATGAAATCCGCAAATGAGAACCAGCGCCATTCTAGCGGATGAGACTTGCGAGCCATCTTCCCGTTGAAATATAAACCCAAGCACTGGCGCGGCGTTTCAAGGCTTTCCATTCGTAAGGCCGCGTCATTGCTGGGCTTTGCTGATATTGTGAAAATGAAAAAGGCCGGTCTCCCGGCCTTTCTTTTCAGCAACGACTCAATCAGTTCTTCGCCTGATCCACCAACTTGTTCTTCCGGATCCACGGCATCATGCTTCTCAATTTTTCGCCGACTTCCTCGATCTGATGCTCCGCGAGCAAACGCCGCTTGGCGGTCAACGTCGGCGCGCCGGCTTTGTTTTCGAGGATGAAGCTCTTCGCATATTCGCCGGTCTGAATGTCCTTCAGGATAGCGCGCATTTCGCGGCGGGTTTCTTCGGTGATGATGCGTGGGCCGCTCACGTATTCGCCGTATTCGGCGTTGTTCGAGATCGAATAATTCATGTTGGCAATGCCGCCTTCATAAATCAAATCGACGATCAATTTGGTTTCGTGCAGGCACTCGAAGTAGGCCATTTCCGGCGCGTAGCCGGCATCGACCAGTGTGTCGTAACCGGCCTTGATGAGCTCGACAATGCCGCCGCACAGTACCGCTTGTTCGCCGAACAAGTCGGTTTCGGTTTCTTCGCGGAAATTGGTTTCGATCACGCCGCCGCGCGAGCCGCCGATACCTTTGGCGTACGACAACGCGAGGTGCTTGGCCTTGCCGGAATTGTCTTTGTATACCGCGATCAGCGAGGGCACACCGCCACCGGCAACATAGGTTGAGCGCACCAGATGACCCGGGCCTTTGGGGGCGATCATGATCACATCCAAGTCCGCGCGCGGTGTCACTACGCCGTAGTGGATGTTGAAGCCGTGGGCGAAGGCCAGCACGGCACCCTTCTTGATGTTGTTGTGGACTTCACTTTTATAGACGTCGCCGATATTTTCATCGGGCAATAACATCATCACCACGTCGGCACTCTTCACCGCGTCCGATACTTCGGCAACCTTCAATCCCGCCTTCTTGGCCTTGTCCCAGGAAGCGCCGCCCTTACGCAATCCAACGGTGACTTTCACGCCGGAATCGTTCAGGTTTTGCGCGTGCGCGTGGCCTTGCGAGCCGAAGCCCACGATGGTGACTTTTTTGCCCTTGATGAGCGAGAGGTCACAGTCTTTGTCGTAATACACTTTCATTTTCTTCTCCGATTTATTAAATTTTAACGCGCAGCTTAGCGTTGATAAGCAAGTATTTCGGATTCAGGCAAGGCGCGAAGAATTTTGGGTCGCGCCGCGTACCGAATGTACGCAAGCAACCAAAATTCTGAGCAACGCCGCATGAATTCGAAAGACGCCGCCGAGTTTTTCAATTGAGGACGCTAAGCTTTGACAATCCATTCGCCGCGCCCCAGCCCGCATGCGCCGGTTCGAACGGTTTCCAGAATGAGCGAGCGATCAATGGATTCCAGAAACGCATCGAGCTTGTCGCCGGTACCGGTCAATTCGATCACGTAGGTTTTTTCGGTCAAGTCAATCACGCGCGCGCGAAAAATATCCACCGTGCGTTTCAATTCATCCCGGTCCTTGCCGACAGCGCGCGTTTTCACCAGCATCAATTCACGCTCGACATGTTTGCCTTCGTTCAAGTCGACAATTTTCACCACATCGACCAGTTTGTTGACCTGCTTGGTGATTTGTTCAATCACTTCGTCGGAGCCGGAGGTGACTATCGTCATGCGGGATAAGGTCGCGTCCTCAGTCGGCGCCACCGTCAACGATTCAATGTTGTAGCCGCGCGCCGAGAACAGGCCGGCCACGCGGGATAGCGCGCCCGCTTCGTTTTCAACCAGTATGGAGAGGATATGTCGCATCGATTACAGATCCTCGGCCAAAATCATTTCGGAAATACCTTTGCCGCCAGGCACCATCGGAAACACGTTTTCTTTTTGATCCGTGATGAAATCCATGAATACCAATCGATCCTTCATTGCGAATGCATCTTTCAAGGCGCCTTCGACATCGCCCGGCTTCTCGATCTTCATGCCGACGTGGCCATAGGCTTCGGCAAGCTTCACGAAATCCGGCAGCGCGTCCATGTACGATTCTGAATGGCGGTCGCCGTGGAAAAATTGTTGCCACTGCCGCACCATGCCGAGGTAGCGGTTGTTGAGCAAAATGACTTTGATCGGCAGGTGATATTGCTTGCAGGTGGAGAGTTCCTGAATGCACATCTGGATCGATCCTTCACCGGTGATGCACGCCACCTCTGCATCGGGATGCGCGAATTTCACGCCCATCGCATAGGGCAGACCCACGCCCATCGTGCCGAGGCCACCTGAGTTGATCCAGCGGCGCGGTTTGTCGAACGGGTAATACTGCGCGGCCCACATCTGGTGCTGGCCCACGTCGGAGGTCACGAAAGCGTCGCCCTTAGTCACTTCCCAAAGTTTCTGCACCACGTATTGCGGCTTGATGATATTGCCGCCGGTTTTGTATTTCAGGCAATCCTTGGCGCGCCACGCCTCAATTTCTTTCCACCAGTCTTTGATCGCGCTCGCGTCGGGCTTTTGTTCCGCCGCTTTGAGCTGTGCGATCAATTCGATCAGCACGTCCTTGATGTTGCCGACAATGGGCACATCGACTTTGACGCGTTTGGAAAT
>JANPBQ010000335.1:0-7950 GCA_031430555.1 Betaproteobacteria bacterium | reverse complement strand
TTCCGCTACGAAACTTGGCCCCCCGCCTACGCGGGGGAAGGAAATAATTGAAGTCAGTTCAACATGTTTAATTGTCGGATCAATAGAACCTACCTGAAAGTAAAACACTAGTATCAGCGGGCTTCTCCAGACACAAATGCGCCAAACGGCGCACCAGTGCTTGAGTTTTACATACTTTCGCCGTGGCCGCTCACTGTCCCTAATCCAAATCCGCAAACGAAAATGCGCTCGACGAAGGATCTTTCTTTCGTTCTTCGTCCAGCTTCGGTTTAAGCGCGATGGCGCTTTTGAAAAAATCATCGGGTTCCACCGGTGATTTCAGCAACAGAAACGGCGGCATGAGTTTGGCGGAGATGCGTTGCGATTGCAGGCGCTCGGCTTCGGCGCGCAGTGACACATGCACGCCGATCGCGACCACGACCAGCGCGCCGAGGATGGCACCGACCACGCGGCCGTGTTTGGGCGCAATGGCGCGGATGTGCGCGAAACTGAGCGCACCAAACATTGCCCAGGCGAGCAGTGGCAACCACTTCTGCGGTGCCGTCCAGGCGAGGGCGTAACTGACAAAATCGCCCAATAAATCCACCGCGAACAAGGCGAGCATGAACGCGAACGCAATCGCTGCATGCCGAAAAAATTGGCCGCGGTTGGTCACGAGGCGCGTCAGCAACGTCCAGATTCCCGCCCAGCCCAGTACGAGCAGCGGAAATATCACCGCGCCGGGCAAATAGGCGGCGAGTTTGAATTCGCTGGTTTGCGAGAGCCAGGTGGAAAGCAAAATCACCGCGATGAACAGCGCCATCATTCCCAACGCCGCGTTGCCGTAACCGATTGCCGGTGCGGAGATCGGCACTGCGTGTGGCGAGGGTGGCGTGGTGGGTGCGGCGATGCCGCTCGTCGTCGGTAGTGCCAAAGCGGGTGCCACCACGAAGCCCGCGCGGCGGATGCGCAGACGCGTATGGCCGATGCGGATCAGCGATTCTTCGCCAACCGCGATGCGCTTGACGCTTGATTCAGTCGCGATATCGATAGTCCCATTTTGCGAATCTAAATCTTCAATCCACAGTGCGGGATTTTTATCAGCATCCGTGTCCACGCCAGCAGCATCGAATTCATACGCGATTCGCAAATGCGCCGGCGCGACATACGCGTCGTCGATCACGACATCGTTTTGATACCCGCGGCCAATCGTGGCGACGCCGGATTGCACGCGTCGGCGCAATACCACGGCACCGGATGCGTCGAGGATCTCGACCCAAAAGACTGGCGGCATGTTCATTGCGCCACCGTCAATTCGTTGAGGAGAAGTTTGGCGAACCGCGTCGCGTTTTCATATGACGTGCCGCTCATCGACAGCGTCACCGCGACTGCCTCGTTGCTGCGATCCTGCGTAACTGCCATCATCGAGACATTGAACAATCCTTCCAGATCGCGGTACGCACTCGCGCACCACATCACGCGCAGTCGCGGATGGGATGCCTTGGCGCCCGGATCGCCGGCCGCCACGATATCTTCATGGCAGGCGGACGGCGTGAAACGTTTCACGTTGGAGTCATCGCCCGACAAGCGCGCACTTTGCGAGACGAAATTGGCGAATTGAAAACTGTTCAGATCGATCGATTTGAAATGATTGCGCGCGATGCGCACGTTGCCGGTGTACAAATCGCCGGCGAGGAATAGCCAATTTTGCATCGCGCAACTCGATGAATCGGAGCGCGCACGCGGTGCCGGTTTGGCGTCGGCATTGGTGTGCGCGCCGCAGGTGAACCAATCGGCGGCACTCTCCGGCACGCGGTAAGGGCCGTTGGGCGTGGCCTTGAAACCTTTTGACTCCAGTGCGGCGTAGAGCTCGGTTTGCCACGCCGTCAATTGACGCGTGATTTCGGCGCGGGTGATCATGCCAGTCAATGGATCGGGCAACCGCGGCCGCAAAATCAACGCCGCCGCGTACTTTGCCGGCACCAGAAAACTCACCTGCTCGGCGCGGATCGCCTTGGCGACATTGACGCCGGCAATCCGCGACGATCCGGCGAGCGTCGGGCCACCGCTCATACCGGGATTCATCGGGCCCGACAAATGAATACGCTCGCCGTAACTGCGCTCGACCAGCCCGCTGTAATTGCCCTCCATCACGGCAAAGCCGATGTCGAGCGGATTGCCGAGGCTGAACAATTTTTCGCCACGCGGCAATTCACCCTTTAACGCGCGTTGATCGAATTCAAAATGCACCCAGCCGCCTTTATCGAGTTGCACCAAGGCGAGATCGTTGATCACATCGAAGGCGAGCAATTTCAATTTGCCGCGCGTGCCGTCGGCCGAGACGTATTCCATGCGGTAGGTCTGCGGCTCCATCGCGTGCTGCGAGACGACGTGGTAATTGGTGATCGCCAAGCCTTCGGCGCTGACCAGAAATCCGGAGCCGGTGGAGGATTTTTGCGAAGCGCTGTTCAACAGCGTGCGGATTTGCAACAAGCGCGGCTTCGCGTCTCGGTAAATGGCTTCGGCGTTCGACGACAATCCGACCGAAGCCTGCGATTGTGAATACGCCGGTGCCGTCAGGAAAATCGCGGCGGCAATACTAAGACAAAAAGATGGAATTCGCATCGGGCGACACGCAAAGGTGAAGATGCGCCGATTGTACCGCGCAGCCCGCTGCGCGCCGGCGATGCTCAACACATGAGATCGCCGCTTCCCCGGATCACGGACATATGGACAAATTTTCCGCCGTAACGAAGCCCCGGCTTGAATTCGACCATGAAGCCGGCGGTGTCAACGCGCCCCATGCTTCCGCGCATTCCCCGACCACGCCGATGCCCTGCTGTTGTGGCGACGGAGACGCCGCCGCATGCTGTCCCGGCATCATGGCGATCAGGCTCGCGCCGGCGAAGGACAGGCTCGACACTGGATAATGCCTTTGGCGTCGCTCTTGTCATCGAGTGTGACGAGCTTTACTTTCTTCTCGTTGACGCCGCCGGCATCGTTCACCTTTTTGAAATAGGCGAGCGCGCCGTTGCGGATATCCAATCCGAGCCCCGCATTGCCACCGATGAGCGGCGCGGATTGGCCGACGACAATTTCCGCTGCGACCGCCGTGGAGAGCAACAAAAGCAACGGGAGCAGGATGTTTTGGATGCGCTTGTGAACCTCCTTGGGTGAGCAGAGTGGAATTCACGTCGACGAGTCGATTTCGATCACAACAACAACGCTTTAGCGCGCCGCAATCAAACGTCGATGTCTTGTCGATTCTGCGCTTCTCGCTCTGCGCGCGTCGACCGATTCAATCGTCGGAAAACACCCGTCGATAGCTCATGAAATGGGCGATGGCGTAAACCGGCAGCGCCACCACCAACCCCAGCAACATCGGCATGGCGGAAATAAACAAAAGCCCCATCATCGCCGCCCCGAACAACATCAGTGGCAAGAAATTGGCGATGAAGGCATAAAAGCTCCAGCGGATCGCGTGGCTCACGCGCATCGGGTTCAACGCGAGCAGCGGCAACGCGAACCACAGCACGGCCTTGACGATCATCACCAACCCAAACCAGAGATAAAGCAGCCATCCCTTGCTCTGCAGAAAATCTGCGTACGCCTGTGCAAGGATTCGCATGTCGACATTCTCGCCTACACGCGCTTTTTCCACGCCTTCCAGCCCGACCGGGCCGAGGATGAAACCCAGCGCTATTTCGGCGAGCATGGCAATCGCGCCCAGCGACAAGAGCGCGCGGCCATTGAAGCGAAATCCCGCAAACAAGTGCGCCACCGTCACCGGTTGGGCGGCAGTCTGGTCGCGCGCGGCGATGACCAGCCCCGCAAACAATCCGGGTTGCAACATCCATGCGATCGGCAAGCCCACCACCGGAATGATCAAGACAATGCTCAAGGTGAACATCATCCAGGAGAAGAGTAGAAAGACCCATGTCATCGGCTGCGCGATGAATAATTTGAAGGCGTCGCGGATCCACTCAAGGCCGGCGCGTGTGGGGGTATCGACGACTCTCATGGGGTCAGGCAATCGAGGCCATCAACGCCAAATGCGTGGGTGCCGCATTGATGTGATGGCGAAGCAGACGTTCCGAAAACGGATGATCTTTCGGATGCGTCAATTCCGATGTGCGCGGCACATGGTGATAATCGAGGCGACCCAGCCACGTGCGCATCACCGCCGCACGCAGCATCTGCGGCCATGCGGCGCGCTCGGTGGGCGTGAACGCGCGCACGGTCGCATAGCCTTGCAACAGCGCGCGTGTATTGGCCTCGTGCAGATGCGCGCCCGGATACGCGGAGAAATCCAGGCACCAGTCGTTGACCGTGACAGCCACATCGAACAACAACTTTTCTTCGCAGGCGAAATAGAAGTCGATCATTTGCGGTGTGTGATGGGTGCCGTGATCGTCCCAGAGAATGTTGTCGCGGAACAAATCGCCGTGGATGATGCCGCGCGGCAAGTCGAGCCGATCGAAACCGGATTGATACTCAAGTTCGGCAACAAGCAAGGCTTTTTCGGCTTTCGATAGCCGCGATGAGAGCCCAGCCGCCATCTGTATCCACCATGAAAGTCCCCGCCAGTTGGGCATCTTCAGGGCGAATGACGCCGCCGCCGCGTGCATGTGCGCGAGCCCTTCACCGACCGCGCGGCAATCATCGGGGGTCGGATGGGCGATATCGTTGCCAGCGAGGCGTGTGACCAGCGCAGCAGGCTTGCCGTGCAGCGTATGCAACACCGCGCCGTCGCCAGTGGCCAATGGTGCCGCGCAAGGAATACCGCGCGCGTGCAAATGCGCCATCAAGCCCATATAGAAATCAAGATCGGCGCGCGGAATTTTCTCGAAGATCGTCAACACATACCGGCCAATTGTGGTGGTGACAAAGAAATTTGAGTTCTCGACACCGGCTGCGATATTTTGAAAATCGATGATATCGCCGACACCATAGGGCGCGACAAAGGCGCGCGCCTCATCGACCGTGACAGGGGTAAAGACGCTCATGACGCGTGCGACCCGCGAAACCAGGACATCATCAGGCGGCGAACGCCTTCAATAGTAAAACGTGGGCTGCTGCGCCACCATTCACCATTCGAGCAGCACCCACATCGGCACGGAATACTTTACGTCCGGCCCATCGACGCGGGTAAATTTTCCCTCGCCTTTGTCGTCGATCAAGTAGTACGCAGGCCCGGCGGGGGGCTGAACTTTTTGCTGGTACAACTTGCCCCGGATCCGGTATTCGATGATGGTGTCGCCGCCCGCCTTGCGCGTGGTGATTTCCGGTTCCGGCGCGCCCTTGACATCCTGCACCTGCGGTGGCGTTTTCACATCCTCAATCACGACGGCATCCTTCGGTCGCGGTCGCGCCGAGCTTTGTGCGTGGGCCGGCAGGCAGATCGAAATAGTCAGTGCGAGTACCAGTGTGCGGGTCATGTCAAAGACTCATTTCCAATGCGCGCTCGCCCGGATTGGGCATGAAACTCCTGTCCGCATAATGCTCGAAAATCGCGTCGACGACTTGTTGTGGATCATCAATGATCTTGAATAAATCCAGATCTTCCGGATTGATGACTTTCTCATCCACCATGGTCGTGGCGAGCCAATCGACGAGGCCTTTCCAGAAAGTGCTGCCGACGAGGATAATTGGAATGCGGCGGATCTTGCCGGTTTGAATCAGGGTCAACGCTTCGGTGAGCTCATCGAGTGTGCCGAAGCCGCCGGGCATCACCACATACGCGCCGGCATGTTTCACAAACATCACCTTGCGCGCGAAAAAATGCTGGAACGTGAGCGAGACATCCTGAAAACCATTGCCACCTTTTTCAAACGGCAACAGAATATTTAATCCGACACTGGGGCTTTTGCCGGCCAGCGCACCTTTGTTGGCCGCCTCCATCAATCCCGGCCCGCCACCGGATACGACGGAAAAACCGGAGTCCGATAGTTTCTTCGCGATTTCTTCGGTCAGTTTGTAATACGGGTGGCTTGGCTTGGTACGCGCGCTGCCAAAAATCGCCACCGCCGGCGCAACGGCGGCCAGCTTGTCCGCCGCCGTAACCATTTCGGCGATAATGTTGAACATCCACCACGAGTCGCGCGCGGCGGTCAGCGATTGCTGATGCAATTCGGGATCGGCCAGCTTGGGTATCTTCGACACCACCGCCGGATTGCCGTTGCCGCCAACGCTATCTTGCTTCAAAAGACCTGCCTCCCATGAGCACGCATCCACCCCGCGAAAACCCCAAGCCGCGCTTGCTGCTGGTCGATATTTCCAGTTATTTCTACCGCGCATTTCACGCCATGCCGGACTTTCGTTCGCCGACTGGCGAGCCGACCGGCGCGATTTTCGGCGTGGCCAACATGCTTAACAAATTGCGCGAAGAATACCCCGCCGATTATAGCGCCTGCGTGTTCGATCCCCGTGGCAAAACCTTTCGCGACGACATCTATCCGGAATACAAAGCCAACCGCGAAAAGATGCCGGAAGATTTGGCGCATCAGATCGGTCATATCCGCGAAGTCGCCGAGGCGCTCGGCTGGCCCTGCATCGAAGTGGCTGGCATGGAAGCCGACGATGTCATCGGCACACTCACTAAACACGCGGTGGCGCGTGGCGTGGATACGATCATTTCCACCGGCGACAAAGACCTCGCGCAATTGATCGAAGACGGCGTGCTTTGGTACAACACCATGTCCAACGAAAAATTGGGCGTCGTCGGCATCACCGAGAAATTCGGCGTGCCACCGAACCGCATCATCGATTATCTGGCGTTGATGGGCGATACCGTTGACAACGTGCCGGGGGTGGAAAAGGTCGGCCCGAAAACGGCGGCGAAATGGATCGCGGAATATGGCTCGCTCGATGGCGTGATGGCGAATGCCGCCAACATCAAAGGCGTAGTCGGAGAGAATTTGCGGAAGGCGCTCGATTGGCTGCCGACAGGCCGCGTGCTGGTGACGGTGAAATGCGACGTGCCGTTGCCGTTTGATTTCGACACAATCGACCACAAAGAGCGCGATATTGCGAAGCTTGACAAATTGTATGAGCACTTTGGGTTCAAGGGGATGCGGGCGGCGTTGCATAAAGGTGCCGGCCCCCATCCCAGCCTTCCCCCGCAAGCGGGAGAAGGAGCGGATTCGGCGGTATTCAAACAGGCCGAAAAAGACAGCGGAGCCGCGAGGTGGTCCGCTGGTTCCCCTCTCCCCTCCGTGGGAGAGGGTGCCGAAGGCGTGAGAGGGGGATCGTCATTCATTTCGACCCGCAACTACGAAACCATCTCCACCGAATCCCAGCTCCAAACCTGGCTCGAAAAAATAAACGCCGCAGAACTCACCGCGCTCGATACCGAAACCACCAGCCTTGACCCGATGACCGCGCAAATCGTCGGCCTCTCGTTCGCCGTTATCGCCGGTGAAGGAGCGTATTTGCCGCTGCGGCACATCTACCCTGGCGCGCCCGATCAACTCGATTTCGATTCCTCGATCGCCACGCTGCGCCCATGGCTGGAAGACGCCTCAAAGAAAAAACTCGGCCAAAACATCAAATACGATTTGCATGTATTCGCCAACCACGGCATCGATGTGAAGGGATATCAACACGACACGCTGCTGCAATCCTACGTGCTGGAAAGCCATCAGCGCCACGACATGACCTCGCTCGCGACGCGCCACTTAGGCGCGACGGATACGATTTCATTCGAGGATGTCGCCGGCAAAGGCGCCTCGCAAATCAGTTTCGACCAAGTCTCGATCGACACCGCGACCAATTACTCGTCGGAAGATTCGGATGTCACCCTGCAACTGCACGCGGCACTTTACCCGCAATTCGCAGGTGACGAGAAACTGAAATACGTCTACGAACAAATCGAAATGCCGACCACGCACGTGCTGCTCACCATCGAGCGCAACGGCGTGCTGATCGATGGTGCGTTGCTGGAAAAACAAAGTGGCGAGCTCGGCCAGAAAA
>JANPBQ010000334.1:0-4978 GCA_031430555.1 Betaproteobacteria bacterium | reverse complement strand
TCCAACAGCGTCACTTTCGCCTTGAAACGCGCTTTCACCGGGCCAACGCTAGCAGTCACCGCGCAGGCGAATTCAGTGTCGCTGACGCGGTCGAAACTCTCGCAACCCGCGATGCAACTTTTCAACACCACCGGATCATTGAGCGCGTTCCAAACGGTTTGCCGGTCAACGGGCAGGGTGTAACGATCAGTTAATTCCATTGGCCACCTGTGGATGTTTTTGCGGTTGACAGTATCTTGCCCAATGCCGTCAGGGTATCAATATTGTGCACCGGCAGGAAGCGATCAACATACGGCAGCATCGCGCGCACGCCGGCGGGCTTGGCCTCGAATTCGGCGTAACGCAACAATGGATTCAACCATATCAGTTCGCGAGTGGATCGTTTCAGGCGTGCCATCTCGGTTGCGAGCAGGCCGCCATCGTCGCGATCAAGTCCATCGGTGATGAGCAATACCGTGGCGCGGTTCGCGAGTACGCGCCTGGACCAATCGAAATTAAACGCCTTCAAACACGGCCCGATGCGCGTACCGCCGCCCCAATCGCTCACGCGATCCTCGACCCGCAGCACCGCCTGATCGATGTCGCGGTGCGTGAGTTCACGCGTGATACGCGTGAGCCGTGTGCCGAACAGAAACGTCTCGACCCGGCGATTGCCGGATGAAATCGCGTGCAGAAAATACAGCAGCATGCGCGTGTAGCGCTCCATCGAACCCGACACATCGGCCAGCACCACCAGCGGCGCGGGAATACTCCTTGCGCGCTTTCTCACCGTCAGCCATACGTCGCCGCCGGCACGGATCGAGGCGCGCAGACTAGCCGCAAAATCGAGCACAGGGCCGCGCGACGCGGTTACGCAGCGTCGGCTGTTGATCGGCGCAATGGCCAACTGCAGACGCGCAATCACCGCCTTCGCCTCTTTCCATTCGGCGGCGCTCATGGTCTCGAAATCGGCGCGGCGCAGCCGCTCTTCAGCGGAGAAGGTAAGCGATGCGTCGAATTGAACTTCCTGTGTGCCCGAAGGCTTCGCAGGTGGCGTGGCTGCGTGAGGAAAGAACGCAGCCGCGAGGCGCCGATTGGCCATCGGTGATTTTTGCTGTCCCGTACGGCTTTCAACTTGCGGCAGCAACATCGCGCGCACTTTCGCCTCCAGATCCGGATCGCGCCAAAAAATACGGAAGGCTTCATCGAAAATCGGGCGATCTTCGCGCGACCGCGTAAACGTTGCGGCGAGCGCGGCATGCACGTCTTCGCGATGGTCGAGGCCCGCCAAGGTCAATGCGTGAAGGGCGTCATGAACGCGATCCGGGCCGACCGCCAAACCCGACGCGCGCAAGATGCGCGCGAAATGCATGACGTTTTCGGCAAGGTGGCCCACGAAGGTTTGCAGTTATGCGTCGCGAATGTCGGCAATCAGCGCGGCGGCTTGTTCGCCACGCACTTTCTGAATATCTTCCTGATATTTCAACAGCGCACCCAGCGTGGCATCGACGGTGGCAGGGTCGAGCGTCATCGCATCGAGCGCGGTCAAGGCGCGCGACCAATCGAGCGTTTCGGCGATGCCGGGGGCCTTGAACAAATCCATCCGGCGCAGGCGTGCGACGAACGCGACGACTTCACGCGACAATTTCTCCGCGACCTCCGGCGCTCGCGCAGTGATGATTTGCCATTCGCGATCGGCGTCCGG
Organism: Betaproteobacteria bacterium; assembly: GCA_031430555.1. GTDB lineage: Bacteria > Pseudomonadota > Gammaproteobacteria > Burkholderiales > Usitatibacteraceae > UKL13-2. The sequence continues at coordinate 3,294 of JANPBQ010000334.1, read as the reverse complement.
GAAATCCACCCAGTGATAAAGGCAACGCCGTTTCAAGGCGTCATGAATTTCGCGCGTTCGGTTGGACGTGAGCACCACGATCGGCCGCGATGTATCAGGCGCTTTCACCGTGCCAAGCTCGGGAATTGTGATCTGGAAATCCGACAGTACTTCCAGCAAGAATGCCTCGAAGGGTTCGTCGGCGCGATCGAGTTCATCGATCAGCAACACGGGCGGCGTGCCCGCGATCGCCAGGTCCATCGCTTGCAACAGTGGCCGCGCGGTGAGAAATTCGCGGCTATAGATATTGCGCTCGACCGCGTCTGTATTGCCGCGCGCCTCGGCCAAACGAATCGCCATCATCTGCTTCGCGGCATTCCATTCGTACGCGGCACTCGCCAGGTCGAGACCTTCGTAGCATTGCAAGCGGATCAGCGGTCGATCGAGAATCGTCGCCAACACTTTCGCAACTTCAGTTTTGCCGACACCGGCTTCGCCCTCCAAAAACAACGGGCGACCCATGTGCATCGCGAGGAAAATCACCGTGGCGAGTGGCCGGTCGGTGATGTAGTTCGCGCGTGACAGCGCGGTCAGAACCGCGTCGATCGTGGCGGGAATATTTTCGGATGGTTTCAATTTGAGATGACGAGCCGAAATTGTCTCCCCGGACTCGTTCCGGGGTCCAAGGTTAAGTGGTGAAAATTGGGCCCCGGAACGAGTCCGGGGAGACAGAATTATGGAGGGATGAAAGTCGTCCGCGCGGTGGTTATCTGTAGCGCATCCGCTACGCCGCCGCCACCGCACGCGCCGCCATCACCGTCACCAAATGCGCACGGTACGCGGCACTCGCATGCAAATCCGCATTCATGTTGCCCGCATCTACCTTGATGCCTTTCACCGCATCCGCCGACCATGATTTCGCGAGCGCATCTTCCATCGCCTTCACGCGCATCACACCGGATTGCGAGGCCCCGGTCACGGCCACCCGCGCACCGCCCGCACCCAGCGAGACAAACACACCGACAATCGCGAAGCGCGATGCCGGCTGTTTGAATTTCATGTATGCCGCGCGTTTGGCGATCGGGAACTGCACCGCCGTAATCAATTCACCTTCCTGCAACGCGGTCTCATACATGCCTTTGAAAAAATCATCGGCCGCGATGTTGCGTTTATTGGTGACGATCGTCGCGCCCGAACCCAGCGCGGCGGCGGGCCAATCGGCGGCGGGATCGTTGTTGGCGAGCGAGCCGCCGATGGTGCCGCGATTCCTCACCTGCCGATCACCAATCAATTCGGCCAATGCCGACAACGCCGGAAACTTCGATTTCACCAACGCATCGACCGCGATATCGGCGTGCGTGGTCATCGCACCGATGACGAGCTTGTCGCCCTCGACCTTGATGCCTTTCAATTCGGCGGCGCCACCGAGATCGATGAGGTCCGTAGGCTCGGCCAATCGCAGTTTCATGGTCGCAATCAGGCTCTGCCCACCGGCCAGAAATTTCGCGTCGGGTTTTCCGCCGATCAATGTCGCGGCCGATGAAGTAGAGGTGGCTTTGTGATAGTTGAATGTGTACATGATCGTCCCCTTATTCCGCTGCGGCCGGCATTTTCGCCTGCTGCATCGCTTCCCAGACCCGGTGACTGCTGGCGGGCATTTGCATGTCTTTCACCCCGACCGCCGCGAGCGCATCGACCACCGCATTCATGATCGCCGCGGGCGCGCCAATGGCACCCGCTTCGCCGCAGCCTTTTACGCCGAGCGGATTATGCGTACACGGCGTGCAGGTAGTGTCGAGCACGTAGTTCGGTAAATTGTCGGCGCGCGGCATCGCATAATCCATGTAGGTCGCGGATAAAAGCTGGCCGCTCTCCTTGTCGTAGACCGCGTTTTCCAGGAGCGCCTGACCGATGCCCTGCGTAATGCCACCGTGTACCTGGCCCTCGACGATCATCGGATTGATGATGTTGCCGAAGTCATCCACGGCGGTGAATTTGTCGACCTTCACTTCGCCCGTCTCGGAGTCAATTTCCACTTCGGTGATGTAAGTGCCGGCCGGGTAGGTGAAATTGGTCGGATCGTAGAACGCGTTTTCGTTCAACCCCGGCTCGAGTTTATCGAGCGGATAGTTGTGCGGCACGTAGGCTGTCAATGCGACTTCGGCGAAGGTTTTCTTCTTGTCGGTGCCCGTGACTTTGAATTCTCCATTGGTGAATTCAATGTCGGTGTCGGCGGCTTCCAGCAGATGCGCGGCGATCTTTTTGCCTTTGGCGATGATCTTGTCGGCTGCTTTGACAATCGCCGAGCCGCCCACCGCCAGCGAGCGCGAACCATAGGTGCCCATGCCAAACGGCACGCGCCCGGTGTCGCCGTGGACGATATCGATATCCTCGACCGGGATGCCGAGCTTGCTCGATACCACTTGCGCGAACGTCGTCTCATGCCCCTGACCATGGCTATGCGAGCCGGTGAAGACGGTGACTTTGCCGGTCGGATGCACGCGCACTTCGCCCGCCTCGAACAATCCCGCGCGCGCGCCCAATGCACCCGCAATATTTGAGGGTGCTAAACCACAGGCCTCGATGTAACTTGCGTAGCCTAACCCTCGCAATTTGCCTTTCGCCCCACTTGCTTTCTTGCGCGCATCAAACCCCGCGACATCGGCCAATTTGTTGGCTTTGTTCATGATGCTCACGTAGTCGCCCGTGTCGTACGTGAGTGCGACCGGTGTTGCATACGGGAATGTAGTAATGAAATTGCGACGGCGGATTTCTTCCTGTGAGAGCCCCATGTCGCGCGCAGCGGCCGAGGCGAGACGTTCGACCACATACGTTGCTTCGGGCCGTCCCGCGCCGCGGTAGGCATCGACCGGGGCCGTGTTGGTGAACACAGCTTTTACGGTGCAATGAATCGCCGGTGTTTTGTATTGGCCAGCAAGCAGGGTCGCGTACAGGATTGTCGGGATGCAGGACGCGAAAGTCGACAAATACGCACCCATGTTGGCGGTGGTGTTCACGCGCAGCGCGAGGAAATTGCCGTCCTTGTCGAGCGCCAATTCGGCTTCCGTTACATGGTCGCGGCCATGCGCGTCCGACAAGAATGCTTCACTGCGATCACCCGTCCATTTGATCGGGCGGTTGACTTGTTTCGACGCCCACACCAGCGCAGTTTCCTCGCCGTACAAATAAATTTTCGAACCGAAGCCACCGCCGACATCGGGCGCGATCACGCGCACTTTGTGTTCGGGCAAGCCCAGCACGAACGCGGTCATCAGCAGGCGCTCGACATGCGGATTCTGGTTCGAAACATACAGC
>JANPBQ010000333.1:0-16022 GCA_031430555.1 Betaproteobacteria bacterium | reverse complement strand
GCGCCGCTCGAAGTGAAAATCCGCAAGGACGGCAGCATTGTGTTGGTCGATTTGCAACAAGGTGGGCAAGAGCAAGCGGTTACGCGCGAAAAATTGTTGCCCGCCGTGCGCGCGATCCAGGCCAATCGCCCCGATCAGGCGGTGGTGATTTCAGCCGACCGGAATTTGAAATACGAAGATGTGGTGCGCGTGCTCGATGTGTTGCAGGGCGGCAAGATCAAGCGTGTCGGCTTGTTGACGAAACCATTGGCGAAATAGGCCGGGCGCAATGGCGGCGACACTCCCTCCCCGCATGCCGCATTTGCCGCGGCAACTTCCGCGCGTGAATCGCAACGAGCCCGGCAAGCTGCCGGCCGCAATGCTGGCGATGATTGTCCATGCCGCGTTCTTCAGCGTGATCGTCTTCGGCGTGAGCTGGCAAGTCAAACATCCCGACCCGGTGATGGCGGAGTTGTGGGATCAATTGCCGTCGATCCGCAATGCGCCCGAACCGCCCCCGCCTCCCCCGGAGCCTGCGCCCGAGGTAAAGAAAATCGAGCCGCCGCCGATTGAAAAAGTCGCGCCACCGCAGCCGACCAAAGCGGACATTCAATTGAAGGCAAAACAGGAAAAGGCTGAGCGCGAAAAAATCGAGCGCGAACGCGCGGAAAAAGTAAAGCAGGCTGAACTCGACAAGAAACGCAAAGAAGAAGAGGCGCAGAAAAAAGCCGCCAAGGCCGCCGACGATAAAGCGAAGGCCGATCAAGCAGTGCGCGATGCGGCGGTCAGCGCCTCGCGCAGCGCCGCGCAACGGGATTACGCCGACAAGATCGCCAGCCTGATTCGCAATCGCGCCAATATTCCGGACACCGTCACCGGCAAACCAGTGCTGACCGTGCGCGTCCGCCTGCTGGTGAATGGCGTGGTGTTCGATGTCGCCGTGACCAAACCCTCCGGCAACCGTGTGTATGATGAAGCAGTCGAGCGCGCGATCAACGGCATCCGCCAATGGCCACTGCCGGAAATCGCTGATCTTTTCGGCAGCCGCCGTGAACTAAATCTCAATATCGAACACGAACGATAGCGGGCAAACTTAACGACCTGAAACAGCGAAGTGCGAAATTTGACAAAGGTACCGTTCGCCCTGAGCTTGTCGAAGGGCGAACGGTGTGATAGCAAAAAACGTCGCAACTTGACACCAACCATGCGAAACATGACTCAAACAGGCAAGACTTTTCTGCGGCACTTCCGGCCCGCCGCAATCATGATGCTCGCCGCGATGCATCTCGCGGCCCATGCGCAGCTCACCATCGATGTCACCACCAGCGGCGGTCGCCAGGTGCCGATTGCGATCGTGCCGTTCGGCAACGAAGCCAGCGCGCCGCAGAACATCACGCCGGTGATCTCCGACAATCTGAAGAACACGGGGTTGTTTCGGCTGGTCAATGTCGTCGGCGTTGCCAAGTTGCCGACCGAGCCCTCGGAAGTGAATTTCCTTGATTGGACCAGCCGCAGCACCGAAGCGCTGGTGATCGGCGGCATATTCGTGCAGCCCGACGGGCGCTATGAAATTCGCGTGCGGGTATTCGATGTCGCCAAACAGACCCAGCTGGCGACATTTTCGTACCTCGCGACGGCATCGCAATTGCGCGGTACGGCGCACAAGATATCGGATGAAATCTACGAAAAGCTGATCGGCGAAAAGGGCATTTTCTCCACCCGCATCGCCTACGTGTTGAAGCGCGGCAACCGCTTCGATTTGCAAGTCGCCGATGCCGACGGCTACAACCCGCAATCGATCCTCTCGTCGCTTGAACCGATCCGCTCGCCGAAATGGTCACCAGATGGAACCAAACTCGCCTACGTGTCGTTCGAGAATCGCAAGTCATCCGTATTCGTGCAGGATCTCGTCACCAGCAAGCGCACGCTGGTGGCGAATTTCAAGGGTGATAATTACGCGCCCAACTGGTCCCCCGACGGCAAGCAACTGGTCGTCACGCTGTCGAAGGATTCCGTCGCACAGATTTACGTCATTTCCGCCGCCGGCGGCGACGCCGTGCGGGTCGTTGAAAGCAACAGCATGGATTTGAATGCGACCTTTACCGGCGACGGAAAAGACATCATTTTTGTCTCTGAGCGCTCAGGTGGCGCGCAGCTTTACATCGTTCCTGCGGTTGGTGGAACGCCTCGGCGATTGACCTTTGAGGGCAGCAACAACACTAATCCGCGCATGAGCCCCGACGGCAAGTTGGTGGCGTTCGTCAATCGCGAAGCGAGCAAACTGCGCATCGCAACACTCGAACTTGCAAGCGGACAGGTGAATGTACTCACCGACGGCCCGCTCGACGACAGCCCGAGCTTTTCGCCCAATGGCCGCACCATCCTCTACGAAGACAAATCCGGCGGTCGTGGCCGCCTGGGATCGGTCTCGACCGATGGCCGCATCAAGCAGAAACTGTCCTCGCAGGTGGGCGATGTGCGCGAACCGACCTGGGGCCCCTATGGCACGTCCACCGCGCGGTAACTCGCGCCGGCAAAAGCGGTTAAACTTGGTTCGTGATACACAATGATCTTTTCTCCAGGAGAAATGAAATGAAAAAATTATTTATCGGGTTGGCTGCGGCATTGTTGCTGTCCGCCTGCGGCACCAAAGAGCCGCCGTCAGCGGTCAAAGTTGAAGATCGCACCCCACCGCCGACCTCTACCGCAACCACCACAACGACACCTTCTACCCGGGGAACTGAGGGTACCGGCACCGCGACCAGAACGACGCCGCCGGCCAATCCGCTGATAGATCCCAATAGCCCACTGTCGAAACGCGTGGTTTATTTCGATTACGACAAAGACGCCGTCAAGCCCGAATTTGCCGGACTGGTGCAAGCACATGCGACGTATTTGAGCCAAAACCGGGGACGCAAAATCCGCCTCGAAGGCCATGCCGACGAGCGCGGATCCCGCGAATACAACATGGCGCTCGGCCAACGCCGCGCCGATGCGGTGCGCAAGGCCGCCAGCGTGCTGGGTGTGGGCAACGACCGGGTCGAGACCATCAGCTTTGGCGAGGACAAACCAAAGTCGAACGGCCACGACGATGCGGCGTGGGCACAGAACCGTCGCGTCGAAATCGTTTACGACGGCGAATAAGAACTCTTGAATTTTTCGACAGTCCCATTGCGCGGCGGATTATTTTGCCTTTGCGTGGCCGTGATCTGCGGCCACGCGACCGCCGGCGTTTTCGATGAGGATGCGCGCCGCGAAGTTCGGGAACTGCGCGCCGAACTCGACAAGAAAGACCGGGAACTTGATATCCGCCTGCAACGGCTCGATGAATCCATCAAGAACCTCGGCATCATTCAATTACTGAATCAGATCGAGCAGCTCAGCGCCGAAATCGCGAAATTGCGCGGGCAAAATGAAGTGCTTGCCAACCAAAACGAGCAGCTCACCAAACGCCAGCGCGATTTCTATCTCGACATCGACACGCGGCTCAGAAAATTGGAAGGGCTGCCCGCTGACACACCTCCGCCGATCGCTCCAGCGGCCCCACCACTTCCCAGTGCCGGCCCATTGCCCGGCCCTGCCTCTGCCGTAACCCCTGTCTCTGCACAAACCGCGCCCGCCTCCGCTGTGACACCGGCATCGCGCGATCGGGAAAACAGCGCCTACGATGTCGGCTCGAATTTGTTCAAGCGCGCCGATTTTCAGGGTGCCATCCGCGCGTTTCAGATGTTCATGAAGGACTATTCGGCAAGTCCGTTGGTGTCGAATGCTCAATACTGGATCGGTATTTGCTATTTCAATCTCAAGGACTTTCCGAACGCGCGCTCGTCGCAGGAATCTCTGTTGAAAATGTTTCCGGATTCACCCAAGGCACCCGACGCGCTACTCGCCATTGCGAGCGTGCAAATCGAAATCGCCGACAATGGCTCCGCGCGCAATACGCTCGAAGACATCATCGCGCGTTTCCCCACTTCCGATGCTGCCGCCAAGGCGCGCACCCGCTTAGCCCAACTCAGGCGGTAAACGTATCATGACCACAGTGACCAGGATTCCCGCTGCGATCCCCCGCAAAGCCGAAGGGAAAAAAGCGACCCCCCGCAGTGCGGCGCGCGCGAATGAATTGCGCGTCAATGAAATATTCTTTTCATTGCAAGGCGAATCGACACGCGTCGGTATACCGACCGTGTTTGTGCGCCTGACCGGCTGCCCGTTGCGCTGCGGCTATTGCGATACCGCATACGCGTTCCACGAAGGCAAGACACGATTGATCGACGACGTGTTGGCCGAGGTCGCCACGCATCCGACGCGCACCGTGTGCGTGACCGGCGGCGAGCCGCTTGCGCAGAAAAATTGCCTCGCGTTGCTGGCGCGATTGTGCGACGCCGGGCATTCGGTCTCGCTCGAGACCAGTGGTGCGATCGATATCGCTGAAGTCGATGCGCGCGTATCACGCATCATTGACATCAAAACGCCAGGTTCAGGAGAGGTCGCCAAGAACTGCTGGGAGAACCTGCCGCACATCAGCGCGCACGACGAGATCAAATTCGTCGTGACGAGCGAAGCTGATTACGCGTGGGCCGTCGAGCTCGTGCGTACGAAGAAACTGGCCGAGATTTGCACGGTGCTGTTTTCACCTTCCTTTGGCGAAGTCGCACCCGCGCAATTGGCCGAATGGATTCTGCGCGATGGCCTGCCCGTGCGCATGCAATTGCAGTTGCACAAAATTCTTTGGGGCGAAACGCGCGGCGTATGAGTATCAGCGCATTAAACGAAAAGCGCGCTGTGGTGCTGTTATCCGGCGGCCTTGATTCCGCGACTGTGCTGGCGATGGCGCGCGAGCAGGGATACATCTGCTTCGCGTTGTCATTCGACTACGGTCAGCGGCATCGCGCCGAATTGCAGGCCGCCGCGCGCGTCGCCAACGCGTTGGCTGCGAGAGAGCATCGCATCGTAAATATCGACTTGACCGGCTGGGGCGGCTCCGCACTGACCGACAACAAAATTCATGTACCAACGGCGCTGGCGGCAGGCATCCCCGTCACTTACGTGCCGGCCCGCAATACCATTTTCTTGTCGCTCGCCCTCGCTTGGGCGGAAACGTTGAATGCCCCGAATATTTTTGCCGGCATGAACGCGGTCGATTATTCAGGCTACCCCGATTGCCGGCCCGATTACATTGCCGCGTTTCAAACCATGGCGCGCCTCGCCACCAAAGCCGGCGTGGAAGCGGTTGCAGAAAGCGCAGCCCTCACAATCCATACGCCGATCATCCACATGAGCAAAGCGGATATCGTGCGCGAAGGCACGCGCCTGGGCGTGGATTACGCGCTTACGGTTTCCTGTTATCAGGCGGATGCCGAAGGCCAAGCCTGCGGCGTGTGCGACTCGTGCCGATTGAGAAGTGAAGGATTTCATGCCGCGGGCGTGGCGGATCCGACGCGATATGTGCGTGGCTAACTGCATTTGCTCGGCGAGCCAAACCGACTACTCTTTGTCGCCACATCAACGCCTCCCTTCGGAAAAGGGAGGCCGCAAGAAATGGCGCTTAATTTGGGTGTCTCCCCGGCGCACAACCACAAGGGTTGCGCCAGGCCGAGGCCCAATTGTTCTGCGCATTGTCGGATAATTCAAATTGGACCCCGGCCTTCGCCGGGGAGACATTGTTTTGAATTTCCGTTCGAACTTCAACTCCTTGTACGAAGCGCCGAAACACCTGAGTAAGTGCGATTCGAGGCCGGCAGGGATTTACGGTGTCTACAATTATCTCCACCGTTGAATAGCGGCGAGCGCGTAAAATGTCATCCTCTCCGCACGCCGCCACGCACCCTTCATGAGCAACACCCCCAACCTCGCCGCCACCGTCGCCTGGCTCAGTTTCGTCATCGCCTTCGCGCTAGGTGCCATTTCCGCACGCACGCAATTCTGCACACTGGGCGCGGTATCGGACATCGTCAACATGAATGACTTTTCGCGCATGCGCATGTGGGTGCTGGCGATGGCGGTCGCGATCATTGGCGCGCAGGCGCTGTATGCGTTCGGCTTGATCGATCTCTCAAAAGCGTTTTATGTGCGCCCGAACGTGACCTGGCTTTCCTACATTCTCGGCGGCCTATCGTTTGGCATCGGCATGACGCTCGCGAGCGGCTGCGGCAGCCGCACCCTGGTGCGCATCGGTGGTGGCAATGTGAAATCACTGGTGGTATTCGCGTTCCTGGGCATCGCGGCTTACATGACGATGAAAGGCCTGTTTGGCGTATGGCGGGTGAATTATCTCGATGTCGTCAAAGTTGATTTGTCTGCCCAAGGCATCGGCACGCAGGAATTCGGCGCGTTGATCGGCGCGATGTTCGGTATCGGCAAGAAAACCGCGCAAATCGCGATTGCGGCGCTGGTCGCGCTGCCGTTGCTCGTATTCGTCGTTTTGAACGCGGACTTCCGCAAGAACCTCGACGGCTGGCTGGGTGGGTTGGGCTACGGCTTCGCAGTAGTCGCGGGTTGGTACGTGAGCGCACATCTCGGCTTCGGCGAAAACCCCGATACGCTGGAAGATGTTTTCTTCGGCACCAACAGCCGCGCCGCCGAATCGCTGACCTTTGTAGCACCCGTGGCGTACAGCCTCGAATTGCTGATGCTCTGGAGCGATAAATCGCTGATCGTCACTTTCGGCATCGCCTCAACCGTCGGCATGATCCTCGGGTCATTCGCCTATGCCATGATCTCCAAGCGGTTTCGCTGGGAAGGATTCGGGAGTATCGATGACGTGAAAAAACACATCCTCGGCGCGATGTTGATGGGCTTCGGCGGTGTGACTGCGATGGGCTGCACCATCGGACAAGGGGTCACGGGGCTGTCAACGCTGGCGATTGGCTCATTCCTGGCGCTGTCGGCGATGATTATTGGTTGCTATGCGACGCTCAAGTATGAGTATTGGAAGATGATGCAGGAAGAGTGATTTCCAAGGGCGGGACAATCTTTGGATTGACCGTGCCCGGCTGAAAAGTTATAATTTCAGGCTTTGCTGCGTCGAGTGCGGTTTCCTTGGCGGCACCGGTATCGTGCGCAATGCAGTAAAAGCAGGAATACAAGTTTTGCAGCAATGTTGGGTCGTTAGCTCAGTTGGGTGAAATCGGGGTTTCGAGAAGCGTGCTTCTCGCCGATTGAACCGGAAAGTCCTGCAGGACTTTCCGTGGAAGAGCAGCGGACTGGTTACAACAACCAAAATTTTGTAGTGGAAGCAATGTTGGGTCGTTAGCTCAGTTGGTAGAGCAGCGGACTTTTAATCCGTTGGTCGCAGGTTCGAATCCCGCACGGCCTACCAGTATTTAAAGAAAGGGCTCAGGAGAAATCCTGGGCCCTTTTTCGTTTCTGAGCCTTCGCGCTGAATTGTGGCGTTAGTTGCTCGATGCAGTAAATCGTATTGCCGCGGCCGATTGAAAGTAGCGGATAAAAAGGCGGTATATAGAAAGCGCAAGGTGCGCCGCTGTTCCTGCTGCTCCTCGACTGGCAAGGCGTTGAACACCTTTAGCGCGGTCTCTTTCTCACCTTCAGTTTGTGAGAAGTCGAAAACGCCTTCCAACACATCTCCTACTTCCTGCATTTCTGTCGCGTACCCCTCTAGGAATTTTTGCTGATCTTCAGTGTTTAGCGATTCAAATATTTTGCCCTGCTCCTGGAAGACCTCTTTATTTACAAAGGCCAGTAGGAAGCAAACGCCGATCTTTTGCAGGTCTTCATAAAGCAGCACATAGTCTTCAATGCTCAATGCCTTTCGGATTTGCGCGATTTCTGGCGGCAGGCTGACCCAGCTACCTTTGCTCTGAAAGAGACGCAGGAGTTCGACACAGGTAAGAACTCCCGCAACAATGAGTTGGCGAGTTTTCTCAAGGCTAAGACGCAACATCTTTTAGTACCATGGACCGAGGAAGCAAAGGGGGAAGAAATTCAACCAACATGCGGCAGTACTCAGTTGCCAGTCTGCTATCTTTAGTTTAGTGTTGGTTCCTCATTAATTACAGTTCGCATACCAAAATGGCTAAAAAACAAGAGACTTACCCGGTTCAAACTCTACTAACCATTTTGGACACGGAATTAGGCCCCGCCGTCGAAAATGCGCAAGCAAAAGCACAAGAAGAGCGCCGCGCCCTCGAGTCACTGAAAAGTGTTGCGCTAGGCCTATATGACGAGGTAGACAAACTTGTAAAGAAAAGCCCCGTGGACCTGATAACCCCGCTGGTCCTCGAGCAAGTGAACGGCGTTATTGTCGAAGCGAAGGAGCTAGGTAAACAAGATAGTCACATGCAAAAACTAGTCCCTTTCGTCGCAGCAGGTGACAATCCGGAACAGCGTGACGTGCTGGTGATCTTGAGGCTTGTTAAGCAGGGCATGGAACGTCTACACGTTCTTCAATTGGAGCAGTCTTCCATATTGGCAACACTGAAATCAGATTTGCGCGCACTCACTCATATATTCAAGCACTGGATGGAGCTAGGATCCGCAACAGCAAACGTTCGCGAATATCTCGATGACGTGCACTCGGCTATCTCAACAAACTGGAAATACGGAACTGGGTACACTTGGCAATTAGATATGCCGAAAATAAACGAAGTACATATTAGGGCCTACTTTGACGTCAGCAAACTTTGAAGAAAAGCGCGCCACTCATCGAAGGCATAAATCAATTTGAGGTTGACTTCGTCATTCCACGCCTAGGTGTCGACCTTCCAGTTGGTATTGACCCCTTTTTACTTTTCAAGAGTCGTGACAACTCCTTGGAGGCGATGCACCGTCAGCTAATCGCAGTCTTCGCCCAAGGTATTGAAGCTTTGCGTAAAGGCAACACTCCAGGCGCACGTCAACTCTTGAACTTTCCGGAACCTGCAGAAATAGGCTTTGGCTACGCAAAATCTGGCAAGAAGGGTTCTGGAGTCGGTGAATATCTCACTGAATTGATTATTGACTCCCTTAACAGCTCTGACGAACTCCTGGCTCGCGGCATTCGCCACATTGAGGAATTGCAGCTGCTCTCAATGGGAATCGGACCAGATCGAATTAGTGACATTTCGGCTAACATTCTTAAAGGCTATCTCATTCAATACACGCAAAAGCAATGCGATCTTTGGAACATCCGCATGGAAAAGGGCGTGCCTGTTCACCACTTCCTTGATGGAGCCAACGAACGATGGATAGACGGTCATTTCGACCTGCCAGTCAGTCCGATCGACCATTCTCCACTGCTGTTTGTACCTCGAAGAATCGTACGATCTTTACCTTGGATTAACTACGCCGATTTTGCTCGTTCTTCATTTGCGGCCATCCACCGCGCGAAGGCAACAAAGTCTAAGTTAGATTTCACGAGTCAACAGCTAGGGATTGAGACGGCGAAGCAATCGTTAGTTTCTGTGTCCAGAAAAGAGCTGAGCCGAATAGATAACTACATCGCAAATAAGGTGTCCAGCTCTGCCTTGGCACAGCCATCAGCGGAATATATTGAAAACGACGAAATTTGCGTGGAATCAACTACACTTTCCGGTAAGTTGCGCGCTGTCACGATAGGTGTTGCTGACGCTTCAAAGTATCAGCGGCTCATCCTGGAGGCAATGAATTTTCTTTTCAGCCCAGAGCTAATCGACGGTGAGCTAGAAGTTCGGACGCTTGACGGCACCGAGCGCAGGGACATTATCTTTACCAATGACTCCGACAAAACTTTTTGGTCTTACGTTCGTGCCGAGCATTCGAACATACTCCTAATGTGCGAAACAAAAAACACACAGGCAATCGAACACGCGCACATAAATCAAACCGCCGGATATCTTGGAGATAGGCTTGGTCGATTGGGATTCATTGTTACCCGAACTGAGCCGCAAGAAGCCATACAAAGAAAAATCAACTCTGTTTACAATGATTCAAGTCCACGGAAAATAATTTTAGTGCTCAGTGATAAAGACATCCATCAGATGCTTGACCAGAAATGTAAAGGACTCGATCCAATGCGACATATCCAGCGGCTTTATCGAGAATTTCGTCAGCGGGTGCAGTAGACCAATGTACTGCTTTTAAATATGCAGGATGGAGGGGCCATGGTAGACAAGATTGGACCAATCAAAAATCCGCTGACGATTATTGCCATGTTTGCGGCTATCGCAGAGATCAGCGGGACGGTCGTACTTCCGTTCATAGCCGAAGCGAATCAAGCTGTCTACGTATGGTTCCTAATGATCTTTCCATTTTTGCTGATCATATTGTTCTTTGTGACGTTGAACTTCAACCACAAGGTACTGTATGCACCTTCTGACTATCAGAACGAAGACAACTTCCTACAGTCTCTACCACGAGCGACGTTCGCAGAGAAGGCTTTGAAACTTGAAGCCGAAATTGCGGAGGTGGTTGTCTCTGAAACCGAAGGCGCAACTGCCGAGTCACAAGCATCCGTTACGGCAGAAGAGGTGCCTGCCGAAAGACCCAGCAGCCCAGCCGAAGTTAGTTCAAATGGACCATCTGCCTCAAGCGCCCCATTCATTTTCCAGAGCATAGTTCGGCAATCTCCTCGGGCGAGCTTCATACTCGCGGAGGAGTTGGTTTTCAAAAAACTCCGAAAGGAATTCGCTACTGAAATTCAACGAGAGCTAAAACTCGGCGCCTATGTTTTTGACGGAATTGTTCGCGATAAAGGCGTAACAACCGCAGTAGAAGTTAAGTTCGTCAGAAATGGAACAATGTCGTCTGGCCTACTCAGAGCCGCTCTTCAGCGAATTCAAAATGGAGCGAGAGCACTTCCGTCGGAGCAAGCTTCAAATTTCCGAGTCTTACTTGCATTTGTTGACGAAGACAACTCGATAAATCGCGACAAGCTCGCCTTTCGGGTCGATTACCTCCGGTCGGAGTTCTCATTTCCCATTGAGGTTCGATTTTATAATTTGCTCGAGCTTCAACGAGAATTCGCCATTTCTGAATGACATATTTTTTAGCGTTACTCTTCTTTTGTCGCTTACCAACTTCAAGCAGTGGAGTGTTTAGTAAATGTTGGCGAGCGTCAGCGATTGTGGGCGGGCATTAGTATGAAATTGCGCAGGTCTTAGTTCAACTCTTAATCCGTAGGACGAGTGTTCGAGCCACTCGCGGCCCACCAAAACTTTGAAGCACTTAGGCCTGTCTCCGGACGGGCCCCTTGCGCTTTCGGCAAAAAACAGGCGTTTCAACTTTTCAACTCTATTGGAAAGCGGCGCTTCCCCTCAACTGCGGCGGAAAGACTACTTCCCGCTCAAACGCAATGCCGCCTCCATGAGCGGGGCCGCCCAACCTGGTGTTTTTTGCAGCGTTTTGCGATCCGCTGCGCGCGGCCACGTGAGGGCACCGTTGCTCATTTCGAGCACCAATATCGGATCGGCAATCGGCTTTCCCGATGCCGCCTCGGGCGAGTTGTCGTAAACCTGTAGCGCGGCGATATGCGGCATGAGTTGAATCAGGTTATGGAGCGCATTCGGGTAGCGTTCGCGAATTTTGTCCTCGGGAATATCGTGCCCCTTGGCGCGAACCCGCGCCTGAACGCGCCGAATGTGCAGTTCCGGCGATGCCAATCCGCAAAACCAGATCACCACATCATGGCGTGCGCAGGCACCGCGCAATAGTTTGGCGACGGTACTGCCTCCCAATGTTGTTTCGAATGCGTAGTCGGTGCCATTCTTGACCGCGAGGGCAAATCGCCGCATGCCTTCCTGCCACGCCTGCGCGTTCGCTTCTTCCTGCGGACAATCGGATCGCTTGCGTAGTTCGCGGGCAAAGGTGTCCGGGTTGAACCAAGAAAGTCCCGCGCGCGTAAGCAAGTAGCCGCCGATCGAGCTTTTGCCCGCGCCATTGACTCCGGCCAACACGTAGATGACCGGGCGCGACATCAGAAACTCTTGCCGGCCTTGACCTTGCCATCGAGTTTGGCGTGTTTCTTCATCACTGCGCGGAGCCGTTGGCTTACATCGGGGCCATTCAGCACGGCCAATCGCTGATCAAATTCCGCGCGCAATTCATCGAGCACGGAGAGTTTGCCTGCCTCCGCTCTATTAGCCACCTCGCGGAGTGCTTCATAAAGTTCGATGGATAAGACGACGGCCTCAGGCTCTTTGTGGTTGGTGACAACAATCGTTCCCGCCCGATCGACCGCCTTCATCACGCCCCGCCAGCCGATATTCTTCACGTCCGACGCCGAGGTTTGCGGCAGCGAATCGAGCGCGCCAAGTTTGATCATTGCGGCCATAATTGGACTCCTAGAGGCAATAATAGCCATTATACCTATTTTGTCCATTTACTGGTAGTGGTACATGCGCCAGCCGTATGGCGGTCGGTCGATGGCGCGCTCCGCGTGCTCCCTGAAGTTTCGGGTGCCTGCCGGGCTCATTCCAATCCATTGAATGTATGCGTCCCGCAAGGACCGATGAAGTTCTATTTTGGGCAGGTGAGGTGTTGCCTATGCCGCTGACAACAGCTTTGCGACACGACTTCTCAGCACCGGCAACACCTCCCCCACAAACCACTCATTCTTCTTCAACCAAATATTGTTTCTTGGGCTCGGATGCGGCAGTGGCAACACGGCGGGCCAATGTTTGCGCCAGCCTTTGACGACATCCGTCAGCGACATGCCGCGCGATTCCGGCATATGCCACGCCTGCGCATACTGGCCGATCACCAGCGTCAATTCGATGGCGGGCATGCGCGCGAGCAATTTATCCCGCCACGCGAGGGCGCACTCGGGGCGCGGCGGCAAATCGCCGGAGCTACCGGTGCCGGGATAACAAAATCCCATCGGCAAGATTGCAATCCTCGTGGCGTCGTAGAACGTCGGCCTATCGATACCCAGCCACTCGCGCAGTCGATCGCCGCTCGCATCGTCGAATGGCACGCCGCTTTCGTGAACTTTCCGGCCGGGTGCCTGGCCCGCAATCAAGATCCGTGCACGGGCATCGACTTGCACTACGGGTCGCGCGCCATGCGGCAGCGACGCGACGCAAATTTCGCACACGCGAACTTCCTTCAACAAAGCGATGGTCTTTCGATCCGGCGGAAATTTGGGGTCGCTCATGCAACAATTTTCAGCGCGAGAAATCGCGTCAGTAGTTCATGGCACTCGGTTAAGCCCCAGACGCCCCGGAAAGCGGGTTGTAGGATGGGTGGTGCGCAGCGATACCCATCGTCCTTGCGTGCGGCCATGATGGGTATCGCTGCGCTCCACCCATCCTACGGCAGAGACGTGGGGGCTTAACCGAGCGCCATGAGCGTCAGTAGTAAGTCAGGTCGCGCGCCTTGCCGTGGAATACCCGGTACGCGTAAACGGTGTAGCCGATGATCGCCGGCAGCACGATCAAGGTGCCGACCAAAATAAACTTGAGCGATTCTGGCGCGCTGGCGGCCTGCCAGATGTCAATCTTATCCACGACAAGGTAGGGGAAAATACTGTAGGCGAGTCCGTAGAACGCCAGCATGAACAAGCCGACCGAACCGGCGAACGGAATCCACGCACCGTACTCATTGCCGTCCTTCAAGCGCACCGGCAAGCGCCGCAGCGCCCGATCGACGATGAAGAACAACACGGCGGTCGCGGCGGGAATCGGTAGCAGCATCACAAAATTAGGCAGTGAAAACCACTTGTCGAAAATGCGCGCGCTCACCATTGGCGTGACAATGGAAACGGCCGCGATACCCGCACCCGTCAGCCACAGACTCGCGCGCGCCCATGTCACCGCGCGCAGTTGCAGCGCACTTTCGGTTTTCATGATGAGCCAGGTCGCGCCGAGCAACGCGTAGCCGGCGATAAGTGCGGCACCGGTGAAAAGCGCAAACATCACCGGCAGCCATTCGTACTTGAAGCCGACGATGTAGAAGCCCAGCATCACGCCCTGCGAAAACGCGGCGAGCAGCGAGCCGGTGAAGAAAAGTGTATTCCACATCGGCTTGCGTTCATCCGCGACCTTCACGCGGAAATCAAACGCAACGCCGCGCAAAATCAATCCCAATAGCATCGCCGCGACTGGCAAATACAGCGCCGTGAGAATCACGCCGTGCGCCATTGGAAACGCGACCAGCAAGATGCCGACGCCCAGCACCAGCCAGGTTTCGTTTGCGTCCCAGAACGGGCCAATGGAAGAAATCATGACGTCCTTTTCGGCGTCCGTTGCGGTGCGCAACAGGATGCCGACGCCGAGATCGTAGCCATCGAGAATCACATACGCGAGCATGGCGAGGCCCATCAAGCCGAGAAACACGACCGGCAGCCAGCCGCCGTTGGCGAGTTGACTCATGTTTGTTCCTCCGGTGGGTGGATCAAGTTCAGAAAGGTTTGTCGTCCTCGCGCATGCGGGAACCCATTGTGATTTGCACGACGGAAAATGGATCCCCGCGTGCGCGAGGATGACGGTGGTGTTGAACGCGTGATTGTTTTCTTGACCAGATTCACGTTGCCGCTCCCGCCCGTCGCGCCAGATGAAACACCACCGATACATACGCAACGATCAGAGAAACATACAACACCATGTACATCGCGAACGTCGCCGCGATCATGCCGGCGGGCACTTTCGATGCCGCGTCCGCCGTGGTGAGCACACCGTAAACCAGGTACGGCTGGCGACCGATTTCCGTTACCCACCAACCGGCGAGTGTGGCGACCCAACCGGCGAAGGTCATCGCAATCAACGCCTTCACCATGAGCCGCGAGAGTTCGCGTTTGCGCAAAAACTGCCACGCGCATAGCCACGATACTGCGAGCATCAACATGCCTACGCCGACCATCACCCGAAAACTCCAGAACACGGGAAACACCGGCGGATGCTTGCCCTTAAATTCATTCAGCCCTTTGATTTCACCTTCCGGATCATGGGTGAGGATGTAACTCGCCATTTTCGGGATGCCGATCGCAAAATGATTGGAGCGGGTTTTTTCATCCGGAATTGCGAACAAAAGCACTGGCGCGCCGCGCTCGGTCTCCCATACGCCTTCCATCGCGGCGATTTTCGCGGGTTGGTGCTTGAGCGTATTGAGCCCGTGAAAATCGCCGGCGAGAATTTGCAGCGGGATCAACGCGGCGGCGACATACACACCCGTCTTCATCGCCGAGAGCACCGCCGGCGCGCGATCACCGCGCCACCATCGGTACGCCGAAATGCCCGCCACAAAAAATGCCGAGGTGAGTCCGCAGGCGAGCATCATGTGTGTGAAGCGGTACGGGAATGAGGGATTGAAAATCACTTCCAGCCAACTCACCGCGTGCGCTTTTCCGGCGATCATTTCGAAGCCCGCCGGTGTCTGCATCCACGAACTCAACGCGAGTATCCAGAAAGCGGAGAGCGTGGTGCCGCCCGCAACCAGCAATATGGAAATGGTGTGCATGCGGTTCGATACCCGTTTCATGCCGAACAACATGATGGCGAGAAACGTCGCCTCGAGAAAAAACGCCGTCAATACTTCATAAGCAAGCAACGGCCCCGCGATGTTGCCGACTTTTTCCATGTAGCCCGGCCAATTGGTGCCGAACTGGAAACTCATGGTCACGCCACTGACCACACCGAGCGCAAAGGTCAAGGCGAATACTTTCACCCAGAACTTGTACGCGTCCATCCATTTCGCATCGCCCGTCGCGTTGAACCGCAACTTGAAAAACAGCAATATCCAGGTTAGCGAAATTGAAATCGTCGGGAACAGAATGTGAAACGAAATGTTCGCCGCGAATTGCATGCGCGCGAGCAGAATGGGATCAAGGTCGAGCATCAATGCTCCTGAATGCGGCGCGGGCGATTGGCAACGCGACGCGCCGATGATGCCATTCTATGCCAGTTGAAATTTGGCTCTCATCGACGCAATCCGATTGACGTGATCACAGAGATCGCGTCTGACAAACCCTAGCATTGGCGAGCGTTTCCGGGACTTTTCGCGGTCTAAACATCAAATGCCGACAGGCGGTGGGCAGTCAAATGCTACCTCAAAAGGAGTCCAATAGCCGAGCGCCTTTCGTGGCGTGTGGTTGTGTTTGTGGGCGATGCGTTGGAGTTTGGCGGCGCTGAAGTTAT
>JANPBQ010000332.1:0-3330 GCA_031430555.1 Betaproteobacteria bacterium | reverse complement strand
ACGGCCAGAAAAATCTGTTCACCCTCTTTCACCGTGAAGACATCGTAAATCGCCCACGCCGAAATGCGGCTCGGCATCGGTGCAGCAGGCTTTCCCGTGATCGCGAATTGCATCATGTGCTGCGCGACGAGAAAGACATTGTTTTCAAACAGCGCCGATTGCACTTCCTGGCCGCGTCCGGTTACGGCGCGCTGCATCAGCGCCGCCATCGCGCCGATCGCGCCGAACATGCCGCCCATGATGTCGTTCACGCTCGAACCCGCGCGCAATGGGTCACCCGGCCGGCCGGTCATGTAGGCGAGCCCGCCCATCATTTGCACGACTTCATCCAGCGCCGTGCGGTGGTCATACGGACCGGGAAGGAATCCCTTGTGGCTCACGTAGATCAGGCGCTCGTTAAATTTTGAAAGCGACGCGTAATCGAGGCCGAGTTTTTGCATGGTGCCCGGCTTAAAATTTTCGCTTACCACGTCCGCGGTCGCGATCAATTTCAACACCGCCTCTTTGCCCGCAGGCGTGTGCAAATCAAGCGCCACACTCTTCTTGTTGCGGTTGAACATCGCGAAAAATCCCGCGCCGGAACCGAGCAGCTTGCGCGTGCTGTCGCCGGCGACCGGCTCGACCTTGATGACTTCCGCGCCGAGATCGCCCAGCACCATCCCGCAAGTCGGGCCCATCACCATGTGCGTGAACTCCACCACGCGGATGCCGGTGAGCGGCAGGGGCGGCGTTATATTTTCGTCACTCATGTCGGCATCGGTTACAATTTCGTCAGCGGGTGAAAACTTTTTGGCAAGCCCGCCTCGGGCGTCATGCCGTAAATCGGTTCGCCGGGGAGTCCGGCCTTGAGTGCTTCTCGCGCCGCGATCAAGTAATCAATGTCGACGCCGGTGAAAACACCCATCGCTTCAAACATGAACACCAGGTCTTCGGTCACAACATTGCCCGACGCGCCCGGCGCATAGGGGCAACCACCGAGCCCGCCTTGCGAGGAATCAAACGTACGCACACCCACATCGAATGCGGCGAGGCAATTAGCGAGGCCTAAGCCGCGCGTGTTGTGCAAGTGCGCCGCACCAGTCTTGTCACCGATTTCGGCGCGCACCAAATTGAACAGCCGCCGCACCTGCGCGGGATTTGCGTAACCGGTGGTGTCGGACAAACCAGACTCATCCACGCCCGCCTCGACGACGGCGACCGCCATCCGCACCACGTCGACCTCGGGCACGTCGCCTTGAATCGTGCAACCAAACGCCGTCGAGATACCTGCCTCGATTTTCACCTGCGGCGCAATTCGGTTTTTCAGCGCGACGATCTCGCGCACTTCATCGATCATTTGCTCGCGCGTCTTCCGTACATTGGCCAGCGAATGCGCGGCACTTGCGGATACGGGGATCGTGAGCTTGTGCACGCCCGCCGCGATGGCGGCTTCTGCGCCGCGCAGATTGGGCACCAGCGCCATCACCGTCACGCCCGGCAACGTCAACGCGTGCGCGACCACCTCGGCGGCATCCGCCATTTGCGGCAACAGCTTGGCCGGTACGAACGAGCAGACTTCAATCTCCCGCAAACCGGCACGGTGCAGCGCCGTCAGCCAACGGAATTTGTCCGCCGTCGGCATGGTGCGCGCGACACTTTGCAGGCCATCGCGCGGGCCGACTTCGCTGATCAGTACATTGACAAGGTTGGTCATTTTTTTCCTCCCGGCACGCCATGCATGGGTACGGCATCGGCCCGGTTGAGCACTTCACTATTATGCTGGCCAACATCCGCCGCGTGCCCGTCCGGCGCAGCGGCTTGGTGGCGAAATTGGATCGGATTATTCAGATGCCGTGCACCCCTCGCTGCGATGAATGGCGTCGTGAGCGCGCAAATGCGCCGCACGCGTGACCTCGACCAAATCGCGGTATCAATAACGAATGCCGCACCCGTGCTTGTTTTTCTGCATTTGTGAAGTGATTCCGCAGCATCGAGAATCTAGAAAGACGCTTCCAGCATTGCCCGATAATCGTCCGCCGACGCTTCTCGCGGATTGGTCTTGTGACAATGATCCAATAGTGCGCCATGAATGACCTTGTCGAACATTTCGCGCTGAACACCGATCTGGCTGAGCTTGATCGGCAGGCCCAGCCGCGTACACATTTGCACAACTTCTTCAGCAATATCCGCCTCCGCTGAAAGGCGCATCGCGTGCTTAAGCCGCTGGATACGTTTCTCGCGAATCACCGATGGCGCGGACGCATTGAAACGTAGCACGGCGGGCATCACGATCGCATTCAGGGTGCCGTGATGCAATCCGGTCTTGCCGTCGATCTTGAGTCCGCCTAGCGGATGTGAAAGCGAATGCACGGCACCGAGACCTTTCTGGAACGCCATCGCGCCTTGCATCGATGCCGACATCATGTTGAGGCGTGCGTCGATGTTTCCACCGTCCCGGGTGGCAAGTTCAATGTTCGCCCACCCGCGCTCGAGACCATCCAGCGCAATACCGTCGGCGGGTGGATTGAAGGCCGGCGCCAAGAATGTTTCGATGCAATGTGCAATCGCATCCATGCCGGTGGCGGCGGTGAGATACGGCGGCAGGCCGAGTGTGAGCAACGGATCGCAAATCGATGAGCGCGGCAGCAAGTGCCAGGCGTGAAAACCAAGCTTACGGCCATCATTGACGATGATGATCGAACCGCGCGCCACCTCACTACCGGTACCCGCAGTGGTCGGTATGGCGATAAGCGGCGCGGCTTTGTCGGTGATCTTTCCGCTGCCGCCTTCGATCGTCGCGTATTCTTTCAATTCACCCGAATGCGTGGCGAGAATGGCGACACCTTTGGCCAAGTCAATGGAGGAACCGCCACCGACGGCGATCAGGCCGTCGCATTTTGTGGCGCGAAAAAGATCCGCCGCGTCACGAACTTTATTCTCGGTGGGGTTGGACGGTGTGTCGTCAAACAAATTAAAGGAGAGCGCGCCGAGTTTTTCCGTGACACGACCGACAATCCCCGCCGCGACCACGCCTTTGTCGGAGACGATCATCGGACGCCTGATGCCGATGCGCTCGCATTCCGACGGCAACATTTGCAGGCTATCGGCACCGATATGAATGTGGGTCAGGTAGAAAATGAATGCCATTGAACGTTTCCGTCGAGCAAAAAATGGTTATGTCACTGCCATATCAAATGAGCCGTGTCATCCTGACCCCGGACTTGATCCGGGGGAAGTATCTCTTATAAACCCGTTAGTTCCCCCTGTTAATGTCCTGGTTCATTATTAAAATACCAAAGATCAAATCTAAATGTGCGTAACATTCACCCGCCGCCGCGTGCCAGCCGCTAC
>JANPBQ010000331.1:0-7394 GCA_031430555.1 Betaproteobacteria bacterium | reverse complement strand
ACCGGATATTTCAGCGCATTGGCGGTGATTTTTTCATGCGCGGCGGCGATAGGATCGATGCCGAGTTTGTCGCTGATGCGGATAAGATATAGCAGCACGTCGGCCACTTCCGCGCGCACTTCGGCCAGCGCCGCCGGTGCCAGCGCGCCACTTTCTTCTGCCGTCAACCACTGAAAATTCTCCAGCAATTCCGCCGCTTCCACGGCCAGTGCGGACGCCAGATTTTTCGGCGTATGGAATTGATCCCAATCGCGCTCGGCCGCAAACGCGCGCAGCTTGTCGCGAAGTGCGTGCAACTCGTTGACGCGGGAATCGTCGCGGCTCATTTCTTCGCGAAGGTTGCGCGCAATAAAAGCGAATCTTTGCGGCTCGCAAATTCGCCGGGGCGGTCCTTTTCGGAGAAATCGATGCACATCTCGAGTTCGCGCCCGTTGAATCGATAGATCGCCGGGAAACGCTTTCCCTGGTTCGGCCCGTCGTCACCGGCCACATCCATGCGCGTGGCTTGTCCGGCCAGTTCGTCGCCGAACAAAACAATCCTGCCGCGGTCAGTCGGCATCGCGGCATTGGTGATCGAGTGAACCCGGTATCGACCGCCAATTACTTCCAATTCAATGCCCGGCGGGATCGGCAAATCGCGCCCGGCGAATTCCGCTTTCTTGATGAGCCAGGTGCCGCTGAGCTGAATATCGACGACGGCGTCCCGCTCGTGAAATTCGGGCTTGGCGCAACTGCTCAATACGAGCAGGAGCATAAAAGCAGAAACGGTGGACAGAGTTTTCATAGGGCTTGGATTGCGATGGGAGGAGCCATCTCGACGGCGTGCGGCGATGGATGCATATAGTCTCGCGGCGGAAGTACTCTTGCCGCAACTGCGTTCACCCGGGATGATCAGGTGTCGAAAAAATTGCTGAGATCATCGCCGCCGCCGGCCGGTGTGGATTCGCCGACCGCCGCAGCACCCGCCACCGCGCCGACCACCGCTGCTGCCGCAACGGCCGCTGCTGCGCGCGGTGCGGCCGAAGGCATGAGCGGCGTCGGATCCACCAGTGCAGGTTTCGCCGATGGAATCGCTGGCACCGCGACGCCGGCCACCGCTTCATGCAGCAGGCGTGTAATGGTGTCCACATCCATTGGCACCCGGCTTTGCGACCGCAGTAGCACGCGCGAGGGTAAATCGATCAGGCGCGGCGTGGCGAGGCGCATGTTGGACGCGGTGGTGAGTTTGGGAATGAGGTGGGTGTTTTTCCAGCCGGCGGATTCGCTGTCGATGCCATCGATGATGGCTTGCTGGGCTTTGACAATACCGGCAAGGACTTCGGCGAGTTGCTCGATCGTGAGGTTCATGCGTGGCCTCGGAAAAAGTGCGATGCAGCTATGTTACATCGGCTTGGCGCGGCGAAGCATGCAGCGCCAAAGACATCACCAATTCACCGTCGTCCTCCTCGCCGGTGCGGGTAAAACCAAAGCGTTGGTAAAACGCCTCCGGATTTTTTTCTTCCGGCACAAACGACAACAGCATATTCATGGCCCCCGGTCGCGATCTCGCGTGGGCGATCAGCGATCGCAGGGCCTGCGCACCGAAACCCAATTGCTGAAAACGCTGGTCGATCATGAATCGCCACAACGCCACATATGGCTCGCCGCGCCACCGTTCAGGTGTTGCGCCCGGCGCCACCGACCAATCCTCCAGCATGGCGAATCCCACTGGCGTTTCATCGGCGTAAATCGCGCGAAACCACGCTTCCGGGTGGAAGCTCGCTTGCGCAATCGAGAACGCATTTGGCGCAACCAGCCGATCCTGGCCGGGTGCGACATCGAGCATGCAAATCGTGCGCACGGTGGATCTGCTGATTTCGCGGAGTGTCACAACGGAAGATCGCGTAATGGAATTCATCGTCTTGGCGTCCAATGATTTTGCGATGCCCGGATAAGTGCGGCGCAGGTAGTTCCCGGAAAGACTGGGAGGCCATGAAGGATTCGGAATCATGGGGGGATTTTATCCGCAGTCGAGATGCGGCGACATGCCGCTGACGATCATCGGCCCGCACGCTGATGAAATGCGCCAGCCGCGCGGGGTTCAGACAGTGGCAATTGCAATTGCCCAATCGATCGGAAATTCGTCGCCCCAGCCGGCGCTGGGACGACGGGCCATCTACGTTGCCGCCGTTTCCACAAACGCCTGCCCGCCCCCATAACTCGACAACGCGACTGGCGCGCCGCCTTTGGTGATTTTGACCGCGCAGTATTTCAATTCCGCGATCTTGCCGAACGGATCGAGCGCGGGATTGGTGAGCATGTTGGCAGCGGCTTCATAAAACGCGAACGGGATAAAGATCGAGCCGACCGGCGTGCCTTCGTCGGCGCGAACTTTGATGCCGACTTTACCGCGCCGCGATTCGACCGTCACGTTGTCGCCGGCGGCAACACCGACATGGCGCATGTCGAGCGGATTCATGCTGACCACCGCCGCGGGCTCCAATGCATCGAGCACCGTCGCGCGCCGCGTCATCGAGCCGGTGTGCCAATGTTCAAGCTGGCGGCCGGTGATGAGCACGAACGGATAATCTTCATCCGGACGTTCGTTGGCGGGAATGATGTCGGCTGGCACAAATTTCGCGCGGCCATCGGCGGTCGGGAAATTATCGACAAACACCACCGGTTGGCCGGGATCATTATCGTCTTTGCAGGGATACGTGACCGACGATTCGCGATTCAATCGATCCCAAGAAATACCGGAGATCGATCCCTGCGCGATGTGCAGTTCTTCGTACACTTCCGCCACACCGCTTTCCTCGCCCTGATAATTCCAATTGAGGCCGAGACGCTTTGCGAGTTGTTGAATGATCCATAAATCCTGGCGCGCATCGCCCGGCATATCGAGCGCGCGCTTTCCCAATTGCACCATGCGATCGGTGTTGGTGACGGTGCCGGTTTTTTCCGGCCATGCCGAGGCAGGCAACACCACATCGGCTAAGTATGCGGTCTCGGTCAGGAAAATATCCTGCACCACCAGCATCTCCAGTTTCGCCAAGCCGGCGCGCGCGTGATTCGCGTCGGGGTCGGACATCGCCGGGTTTTCACCCATCACGTACATGCCTTTGATTCTTCCGTCGCAGGCGGCGTCCATGATTTCGACCACCGTCAAGCCGGGCTTGTTGTCGAGCTTGGTGTTCCACAATTTTTCAAAGCGTGCGTGCGATTCAGGATTGTCGACGCGCTTGTAATCGGGGAACATCATCGGGATCAAACCGGCATCGGACGCACCCTGCACGTTGTTTTGCCCGCGCAGCGGGTGCAGACCCGAGCCGGGCTTGCCGACTTGCCCCGTCATCAATGTGAGCGCAATCAGGCAGCGGGCATTGTCGGTGCCGTGAACGTGTTGCGAAATACCCATGCCCCAGAGGATGATCGAGGCCTTCGAGGTCGCATACGCACGCGCGACTTCGCGCAGGGTTTCCGCCGGAATGCCGCAGAGCGGCGCCATTTTTTCCGGCGAATAGTCTTTCGAATTTTCCTTCAGCGCGGCGTAATTGTGCGTGCGGTTCTTGATGAACTCTTCATTCACCAAACCTTCCTCGATGATGGTGTAAATCATCGCGTTCAGCATCGCCACATCCATGTCCGGCTTGAATTGCAGATAGCGCCAGGCGTGGCGATAGAGATCGTTCCTGCGTGGATCGAGCACGACGAGCTTGGCACCCTTCTTGGCCGCGTTTTTGATCCAGGTAGCGGCGACCGGATGATTCGACGTCGGGTTCGCGCCGATGAGGAAAATCAATTCGGCCTTGGCGACGTCGCTCACTTGATTTGAGACCGCGCCGGAGCCCACACCTTCGAGCAACGCCACGACGGACGATGCATGACAGAGACGCGTGCAATGATCGACGTTGTTGGTCTGGAATCCGGTACGTACCAGTTTTTGGAACAGATACGCTTCTTCGTTCGATCCCTTGGCGGAACCGAATCCGGCGAGTGCGTTCGGGCCATGTGCATCGCGAATCTTTGCGAGCGTGCCACCCGCCAAATCAAGCGCTTCTTCCCAAGTCGCTTCGCGGAAAATGTCGCGCCAGTTTTCGGGATCCATACGGAAGTCCGCGGTTTTTGGCACGCCCGCTTTGCGGATCAGCGGCTTGGTCAATCGCTGCTTGTGATGCGCGTAATCAAATCCATAGCGGCCCTTCACGCACAAACGATTGTGATTCGACGGCCCGTCGCGGCCATCGACGCGGATGATGGTGTTGTCCTTGACGTGATAGGTGAGCTGGCAACCGACGCCGCAATATGGACACACGCTATCGACTTGTTTGTCGGCAACGATTTGATACGCTTCCTTCGACGGTGCCAGCGCACCGGTCGGGCAGGCCTGCACACACTCGCCACAGGCAACACAGGTGGAGAGACCCATCGGGTCGTCGAAATCAAACACGATTTT
Organism: Betaproteobacteria bacterium; assembly: GCA_031430555.1. GTDB lineage: Bacteria > Pseudomonadota > Gammaproteobacteria > Burkholderiales > Usitatibacteraceae > UKL13-2. The sequence goes on along the minus strand of JANPBQ010000331.1, from coordinate 2,959 downwards.
CGAGTTGCCTCCACGAAATGCGTAACCGATCACATCGTTGTTCTGTTCCTCGCGGCAGGCACGCACGCAGCGTGTGCATTGAATGCATGCGTCGAGGTTCACTGTCATCGCGGGATGCGAGAAATCGGGGTTCGGTTGCTGGCGCGCATGGAAACGCGATGTGGTTACGCCGAGTTTGCTCGACCACTTCGTCAATTCGTTGTCACCCGGTTTGTAATCTTTCGGCGGCGCGTCCGAGGTCAAAAGTTCCAGTACCAGCTTTTGCGAGTGCACCGCACGAGGAGAGTCGGTAGTGACTTCCATGTTGTTCGACGGGTGCCGGCAACATGATGGCGCCAGCACGCGCTCACCCTTGATCTCGACTACGCACGCACGGCAATTGCCATCGGGGCGATAGCCGGGCTTGTAACAAAGAGACGGGATTTCCTTGCCGTGCTCCTTGGCGATTTCAATCAGCGTTTGATCTTCGAATGCGGAAATTTTTTCGCCATCGAGTGTGAATTCGACGAGTTTGCGTTCGACGATAGGATCGGAGAGCATGTTCATTGAGAAATACTCCAACACATCACTGTCACCCCGGATTTATTCCGGGGCCTAAGTTTGTATCTCGTTACGGTCAACAAAATTAGGCCCCGGAATAAATCCGGGGTGACAGTCTTTTTTTTGGCCTGCGTAATCATCATGAAATCTCCTGCGGAAAATGTTTAATCACACAGCGAATCGGATTTGGTGCCGCCTGCCCCAAGCCGCAGATCGAGGCATCGACCATCACCTGCGACAACTCTTCCAGCAACCCGGTGCGCCACGTCGATTCTTCCAGCAGATGCACCGCCTTCTCGGTACCGACACGACACGGCGTACATTGCCCGCAACTCTCATCAGCGAAAAATTTCATCAAGTTCAGCGCCGCATCGCGCGCCTTGTCTTTGTTCGACAAAATCACTACCGCCGCCGAGCCGATGAAGCATCCATGCGCTTGCAGCGTATCGAAATCGAGCGGGATATCGCCCATGCTTGCCGGCAATATTCCGCCCGAAGCACCACCCGGCAAATACGCGTAAAACGCGTGGCCATCGACCATGCCGCCGCAAAATTCGTCGATCAATTCTTTGACGGTGATGCCGGCGGGCGCCAGATGCACTCCCGGTTTCTTGACGCGGCCCGAAACCGAAAACGAACGCAGCCCCTTGCGGCCATTGCGTCCGTGGCCCGCGAACCATTCGGCCCCTTTCTCCAGAATATCGCGTACCCAGTGCAGCGTTTCCATGTTGTGTTCCAGCGTCGGGCGGCCGAACAACCCCACTTGCGCGACATACGGCGGACGCAGGCGCGGCATGCCACGATTGCCTTCGATCGATTCGATCATCGCGGATTCTTCGCCGCAAATGTAGGCCCCTGCACCGCGCCTCAGTTCGATTTTCGGCAATGGAACATTTCCCGGCGGATTCGCGTACAGCGCCTTCAATTCCGCTACCAGAATTTCGCGGCACTGATGATATTCGTCGCGCAAATACACGTAGCACGCGTCGATCCCCACCACCTTCGCGGCGATCAACATGCCCTCGATGAAGCGATGCGGATCACGCTCAAGATAGTAGCGATCCTTGAACGTCCCCGGCTCACCCTCGTCGATATTCACCGCCATCAAACGCGGCGCTTGCTCGGCACGAACGATGCGCCATTTGCGCCCCGTCGGAAAACCCGCGCCACCGAGACCGCGCAGGCCAGAGTGTTCCATTTCCTTGATCGTGGATTCGATGTCGCGTTTGCCGTTTACGACATCGAGATAGGTTTGGTAGCCGCCTTCGGCCTGATACTTCGCGTAGGTGGTGTAGTTCGCGGGAACCGCGCAAGCCTGCTTGTCCCTGACCGCGTTGGCGATTTTTTCCACCGTCGCATGCCCAAACGCGTTCTGCCCCACGCACACCGCCGGCGCCTCCGAACAACGCCCGATACACGGTGCCGCCAACACCCTTACATCCTTGCCCAATATCCCCTGCAGGCGTTTCAATAAGTCATCCGCGCCCGCCATCGCACAGGAAAGTGTTTCGCAAACGCGCACCGTCAATGCGGGCGGCGCGGCTTCGCCTTCCTTGATCACATCGAAGTGGTGATAAAACGTCGCGACTTCGTAGACTTCCGTCTGCGCGAGCTTCATCGCCTCGGCCAACGCCGTCATATGCGCAGCGGACAGCGCGCCGTACTTGTCCTGAATCAGGTGCAGGGATTCGATCAGCAGATCGCGCCGCACTTCGCGGCCGGAAAGCAGTGCGGCAATCTCCGCCCGCGCCAATGGATCGACCTGGCGGCCCTTGGGCGTGTTGCGCGCTTTCATTTTGCTGCGCACTTCGGCGAGCGGGATGGCTACAGTGATGCGGTCGTTCATCGAGGGAATCTCCAGAAGCGCAGGAATGCTGAGTCGCCTGCCGGTATCGCGCGATGTCGTCTAGCTACGCATTCGCCGCATCTTTCGCCGCGCGGTAATGCGCCCGTCGAAAGTGTTCATAGGTATGCACAATTTGTGCCATAAAGCTTAGCGGGCGCGTCGAAAATGCCCTATGACGGGTGTCAAGAGGCGGCGTCAATACCACGGCGGAAGCGCAAAACTCAAGCATTGGCGCGGCGTTACAAGGATTTTAGGCCTGAAAGGCTCACCGGTGCTAGTGTTTCGCCGCCCACCAATCGAATTCACAAAAATCGTGTGCGGTGTTTCCAACGGCGCAGCAGATCGACAAAGTCGTGGTGCAACGTCGGCGCGAATTCGTTCGCATAGCGCGCGCGTCCCATCGCCAGCAGTCGATGCGCCATGCGTTCCGCGTAGCAGTTCTTGCAGCCTTGGCTGACCTTGACGCAACCCGTCACCGGGTTCCAGGTCATTTCGGTCCATTCGATGATTGAGAACGTGGCCATCAGTTGACTGTTCATTTATACAGTACTAAAATAATCCTTCTCGGCATTG
>JANPBQ010000330.1:0-10563 GCA_031430555.1 Betaproteobacteria bacterium | reverse complement strand
TCGGTGCGTGCCGTGATGGGCCCGGCTGAACAACGCTGCTGGGTTGAGCGTGAACAAGTGACCGAGGGCGGTCGCGGTGATCGCAATGTCGGCGGTGCGGTGCTCGGTGCCATTATTGGTGGCGTACTCGGCCATCAGGTCGGTAGCGGACGCGGTAACGATGCCGCAACCGTCGGTGGCGCCGTCGCCGGTGGGTTGATCGGCAGTAACCAAGGCCGCAGCAGCGGGACCACCTACGATAAAGACGTGCAGCGTTGCAGAACAGTTGCCAGCGGCGCGCCGGCGTATTGGGATGTCACCTATGACTATCGTGGCCGTGAAAACCGCATCCAGATGAGCTACGCCCCGGGAGCGACGATCTCGGTCAATCGCAACGGCGAACCGCGCCAGTAACAAACACGCCATTTCCGGAGTCGAAACATTGTTTCGACTCCGGTGTTCTGCGTCCGGTCGGGACATGTTTTGGATCACATGATGGGAAAGATGCGGTGCCAGGTGGGCCGCCGTGTGCCGTTGGCGCGAGGGGCTTCCCGCCGCCAAGACCTGAACAATTGACCACGTGAATTTTGAATTACGCATCCGAAAAGAGGAAACAAATGACGATTTTCAAACCCTATTCAAACAGTCTGTCGTGGTTCACGGCACTGCTATTCAGTGCCCTCGCGGCAGGCTGCGGCGGCGGCGGTGAAGGCCGCTCGCCGATTCTGGGTACCGGCGGCATTGCGGTATTGGTGCCCACCGTGACCGCAGTCGCGCCGGTCAACAATGCGACGGGTGTTGCCATCAATACCGTCGTGGTCGCCGCCTTCAGTACCGACATGGCTGCGACATCGATTACCGCGTCATCCTTCACGCTGGCGTGTCCCACCGCCGCGATTGCAGGCTCGGTAACCTATTCGATTGCAAATCGCTCCGCAACCTTTTCGCCCAGTACCCCGTTGCCCACCGGGGCCACCTGCACGGCCACCATTACGACTGGCGTGATGGATACGCTGGGCGTTCCGCTAGGCAGTAATTTTGTCTGGACATTCAGGACCGCACTGATCGTCGACACGACGCGTCCTGGCGTAGTCTTCACGGTGCCGGCAACCACAACGCCAGGCCCGACGCCGGGCGTGGCTGCGAATACCGCCATCTCTGCCGTTTTCACCGAAGATATTTCTCCGGCGACCATTTCTGCGAACAGTTTTTTGGTGACCTGCCCCGCGCCATGCGTGGCCCCCAGCGGCAGCGTGAGTTATGTCGTCGGCAGCCGAACGGCAATGTTTACGCCGACCGCACCACTGGCAGCCGGCACAAATTACACCGTGACGATCACCAGTGCGGTGACGGATCTCGCGGGCAATGCGCTCGCAGGCAACCAGGCACCGTTGCCGGGAGCGAGCAATTATGTGTGGACGTTTTTAACCAGCGGCCTGATCGCGCCCGCCAATATTTCGGTACTGTCCACCAATCCCGCCGCGAGCGCATCGGGGGTGTGTACCAACGCAACCATCAATGCCACCTTCAGTTTGCCGTCCGGTTTGCGGCTTGATCCCGCGACGGTCAACAGTGCAACCTTTACCGTAAGAGGCCCGCCACCCGTGCCGATTTCGGTGACCGCTGCATCCGTCGTGGTCGATGGCGCGTCCGGTCGTATCGCCACCTTCACGCCGCTTACTGCGCTCACTACCGGCACAACGTATACCGCGACCCTCAAGGGCGGGGCCAGTGGTGTAAAAGATTTGGCGGTACCGGGCAACGTGTTGGCCAATGACTTTATCTGGACTTTCACCGCAGGGGGCACCTGTCAACCGCCGGTCGGTCAGGGCCCCGTAAGTCTGGGTTCGGCGTCGTCTTTCGGAACCTTCGGGGGGTCTGCCGGCGTCACCAATCAGGGTCTGCTGACGATCATCAATGGCGACCTCGGCACCACGGCGGTTTCCACCGCCGTGACCGGCTTTCACGATGCCGGCCCCGGCTGCACCTATACGGAAACGCCGCTGAACGTTGGCACCGTCAACGGCAAAATCTACACGGCGGCACCACCGCCGACACCGGCCTGTCCGTCCGAGGGAACCACGACCACTTTCGCCATCGCGACACTCGCCCGTGGTGATGCGCTCGCCGCCTACAACGCACTGGTGGCGCAACCGGGTGGCCCCGATCCGGGGGCCGGCAATCTGGGCAGTCTGACATTGGCACCGGGGGTCTACACCGCATCATCGGGTTCATTCCTGATTCGTGGCGGCAATCTCACGCTCGACGCACAAGGCAACGCGAACGCGGTTTGGGTTTTCCAGATGGCCACCTCGCTGACCGTCGGCGGCCCGGGCGCGGCATTTCCGCAAAGTGTCATCCTTGCCAACGGTGCACAGGCGAAGAATGTTTTCTGGCAGGTCGGCAGCGCGGCGACCATCAACGCGGGCGGCGGCGGCACCATGGTCGGCACCATCATTTCCCAGGCCGGTGTTGCCATCTCGACCGCCGGCAATGTCGCGATAGCGACGTTGAATGGCCGTGCGCTCTCGCTCGGCGCGTCGGTGACGATGGTCAACACCGTCATCAATGTTCCTGCGCCCTGACATCCTGAAAATCCCGGAGAAAAACATGAAACGAGTTAGTGCCGCAGGAACAATGAAGCTGATGGCAGTCGCGGTTTTGGCCGCCATCGCTTGCCCGCCCGCAATGGCGGACGTATCGGACTGGTATTTCGGCATCAACGCTGGCCAGTCGAGAGCAAAGATCGACGATGCGAGAATTATCAGCGGCCTGCTCGCAGGGCGATTCGCCACGACCTCGATTCGTGACGACGACCGCGATACCGGTTACAAGATTTTTGGCGGCTACCAGATCAATCGCAATTTCGCATTCGAAGCAGGCTATTTCGATATGGGAAAATTCGGGTACACCGCGAACACCATTCCGCTGGGATCGCTGACCGGCGAGATCAAAGTCAGAGGGCTGAATCTGGATCTGGTCGGCACCTTGCCGCTCGGTGAAAAATTGTCCGCGTTTGGCCGCGTCGGACTGAGCCATGCAGAAGCGCGCGACACGTTTACCGGTACCGGTCTGGTTCATGTCGTAAAGCCGTATCTCACCAAGCGCGACGACGGCGTCAAGTACGGCGTCGGCATGCAGTATGCCTTTAATGAATCGTGGGCGATGCGCGTGGAAGCGGAACGCCATCGGGTCAACGACGCCGTTGGCAATCGCGGCGATATCGATCTGGTGTCTGCCGGACTGATCTATCGATTCGGTCGGAAGTCTCCGGCACGCGTTGCTTACGTGGCAGCACCGATGCCGGTGGTGGCGGAAGTCACTCGTACAGTGGTACCCGAGCCGGTACCCGTCATCCCTGCGCGCAGCGCAGCGCCAACCGTTGCGGTGCCACCGCCCGCACCACAACCACGCCGCGTGACATTCTCGGCTGATTCACTGTTTGATTTTGACAAGGCGATCATCAAGCCTGCCGGAAAAATGTCGCTCGATAAATTTGCGGCCGATCTGCGTGGAACCCAATACGATGTCATTTCGGTCACAGGCCACACGGATCGAATCGGCTCGCCTGCCTACAATCAAGCGCTGTCTCAGCGTCGTGCCGAGGCCGTCAAATCTTATCTGGTTGACCCCGCCGGCATTGCCTCCGCGAAAATTGCCGCGAGAGGCGAAGGTGAAGCGCTGCCGGTGACTAAAGCGGACGAGTGTCGGGGCCGGAAAGCGAATCCGGCGCTGATTGCCTGTCTGCAACCGGATCGCCGTGTGGATGTCGAAGTGACCGGAACGAAGTAGCCGCACACGCTGCATTTTCATTTCATCACCGCAACCTAAACCTGTATGAAGTGGGGGATCTCGTCACAACGAGATCCCCCTTTTCTATTCGCGATTGCTGCTTATGAACGTGCGCCCGTCAATGACTACAAGCGGTATCGCAATTGTCCTACATGCATGTAGGCGCGTTCCGATACCGGGTCCAGGCGGGGGTGGGTATCGTGTGAAGGTTAGCGCGTTCGCACCATTTGGTGCCGACCACCACGGACAGACATTGGCATTCTTTTGTTTCATCACTTATCAGGAAATATCCAAATGAAGAATTTCAAATTCAATTTCGCCATCCTCCCCGCCATGCTGTTGGCCGCAGTCTTAGCCACTGCAATGGGTTGCGCCTCGACCCGAACACACGAAAGTACCGGTCAATACGTTGACGACACCGTCATCACCACGCGCGTCAAAGCCACCATTCTCGATGAGCCCGGCTTGAAGTCGGCCGAGATCAATGTCGAAACTTTCAAAGGTGTCGTGCAATTGAGCGGTTTTGTAAGCAGTCAGGCAAACATCAATCGCGCGGTTGAATTGGCGCGCGGCGTCAAAGGCGTGACGTCGGTCAAAAATGACATGCGCGTCAAGGGCTAAGCGTTTTTCCGACTTTCTCAGGAGCTATAAACATGCTTGAAACCGTTGCAATCATCTTGATCATTCTCTGGGCGCTTGGACTCATGACGTCGTATGCGATGGGCGGCCTGATTCACATTTTGTTGGTCATTGCCATCATTGTGATTCTGGTTCGCGTCATTCAGGGCAGGCGCTTGTGACCATTTGACTTACGGTGCACGACAGCGGGCGTGGCAATGATGCGCGCCCGTGCGTGCATTGCGCATCGAGCGCCGCCGATGCAAACTCAAACAAGGAAGCACATACCATGAACGGAATGAAAATGCTGGCGATCGCGCTGATCGTCGGTGGTGCGCTTGCACTGATGTACGGTGGATTTTCATACACCAAAGAAACACACAGCGCCAAGCTGGGGCCGATGGTGTTGTCGGTTGCTGAAAAAGAAACCGTCAACATTCCCGTTTGGCTCGGTGCTGGTGCCATCGCCGCCGGGCTGGTTCTCCTGTTTGTGCGCAAGTAGCGCGACCGACCACCGATTGCAGTGATCGGCGCGACGCGACCCAACGTCAACGGCGTTGGGTCGATTGCGCATCTAAAGTACCGGATTTCCTGCACGTGAGCGCTAAAATCGGTTCATCATAGTCAGCGTTTGTCCTACGCTATCGGCCGCTCTGTTCGGCCATACTACCGTTGCACCAAGCCATAGTGGAGTTGTGTTTCAAATGATCGATAAAACCCGAGTCATGATCGCCGATGACCACGCGCTGTTCCGCGCGGGTCTGCGGAATCTGCTTGAAGAGGCCGGCGAGTTCGATGTCGTTGCGGAGGCCGGCAACGGCGAAGACGCGTTGAAGGCGGTGCGCGAACTGGACATCCATGTAACGCTGCTGGATCTGTCGATGCCCCGGCAAAGCGGTATCGACGTGTTGAAACGCATGAAATCACTGCGTCCGGAGATGGCCGTATTGATACTGTCGATGTATCCCGAGGAGCAATACGCCGTCAACATGTTGCGGGCAGGTGCGTCGGGTTATCTGACCAAAGAATCCGCGCCGGAAAAAGTCGTGTTGGCCCTGCGCACGGTTCGCAAGGGCCGAAAATACATCAGCAGCGAAGTCGCCGAGTTGCTTGCCGAAACGCCCGACGCCTCGACCGCACCGCTCCACGGCAGCCTTTCGCAGCGGGAATTCCAGATTTTTTGCAAGCTGGCCGCAGGCCAGAGTGTTTCAGAAGTGGGCGCCGAACTTTTTCTTAGTGTGAAAACCATCAGCACTTATCGCACGCGCGTATTGGAAAAAATGGGCATGCACAGCAACGCCGATCTGACGTACTACGCGATAAAGAACGGCATCATCCAGTAGGCATGAATGAATATCCAGCGAATGAATGTGCAACCCAGCGGCGAACCATCGCCAGCAACGATTTTGCAAAGTCTTGACCACTTCGGCGGTATCGGCGTTCGCGCGCCGTTGCGCGTATTCCTCGTCGAGGATTCGCCCGAAGTCAGGGATTTGCTGCTCGACTACCTGCATGTGGCGGGCGAGATCGAGATTGTCGGCTTTGCGGACACGGAGGATGACGCCGTGGCGGCAATCGTCGACGAGCCGGTGGATGCGGTGATCATCGACCTGAAGCTCAGGATCGGCAGCGGCATGACGGTGATTCAGCGGCTGCGCGCCGCCAGGCAGATTCCCCCGCCGACACTGATCGTGTTCACCAACCACCCCCTGCAGGCGATCCGCGAGCGCGCCATGAAACTGGGTGCCGATTACTTTTTCGATAAATCCATCGACTACGAAAAAATTCGTTCGACGCTGCGGACGTTGCGGGACAAGTAGTCCCTGCGGCAGAGAACATCGAAACCCCGCCCCGGCGGGGTTTTTTCATGCTCTTGCGTCGCACCAATATCGGCGTCCCGCCTACATGGCAGAAGTCAACTGTCCGATGCGCGTGTCAACGCGAGCCGCGCACACTGAATTCATTGCAAGGCCGCGCAAAGTTAAAGATTTGAAATCCTGCGGTCGTTTGTATTCCCTCCAGGAGACACATCATGCTGTACTACGCCGCTGTTTTTTTCATCATCGCCATTGTTGCAGGCCTCTTGGGATTTGGCGGCGTTGCCGCAGGAGCGACCAGCATCGCGCAAGTCCTGTTCTTTATTTTTCTTGTCCTTTTCCTCGTCAGTCTTGTTGCGGGACTTTTGAAACGCTCACGCTGATTTATCCAACCAACCAAGGAGCAACACGCAATGAATATGAACCCAACAAAAGCGACATCCAACGGTGCCGACGGTCTCGAACGCATGACCGAAAAAGCGCATAGCCTGGTCGAATCGAAAGATCAGGTCGTGAGCGACTTCAAGTCCTTGCTGGCGGAGGGCGAGGCCATGTTCAAAAATGCAGCGGGCGGCGGCAATGAAGCACTCGCGGCGGCGCGCGATCAGTTCAAGGAGCAACTCGCCACGGCGAAGGCGCGCTACTGCGAACTCGAAGAGGCGACCGTGAAGCAAGCGAAGCGGGCTGTCACGGCGGCGGATCAATACGTGCATGTGAATCCGTGGAGCTCGATTGCGGTCGCCGGCGGGATCGGATTGGTCGCGGGATTATTGATCAATCTGCGCCGCGAAGGCTGAAAGTGGGGCCGGACATTTCCGGTAAGACGAACGCAAATGCAACGGACGGGCTGGTGACGCACGTCCGTCAATTGGGCGCATCGATTCTCGGCCATGTCGCGATGCGCTTCGAATTGTTGTCGATCGAAGTACAGGAAGAAAAAGCGCGGCTGGTGAAATTGGCGATCAGCGTCGCATTCGTTGTGCTTTTGCTGATCGTAAGCGTTGTCATGTTCGCGATCACAATTCTTGCGATGTACTGGGACACCGTCCACCGCGTGCCAGCGGCGGTATCGATTGCGGGTGCGTTCAGTCTGTTGACGCTGACCTGCGGGCTGTATGTCGCACAGCAACTGAAGCACTCGTCGGCCCTGTTTGTCACCAGCGCCGCTGAATTGCGACTCGATGGTCAGACGCTGGATCCCGGAAGAATACCGACGTGACCGGGATCGCCGTCCGAGCGTCGATGCCGCTTGTATCTCTCGCCGCGCAGCGCGAGGCGTTGCTCGTGCGCATCCACGCTGCGCGCTCCGAGTCGGCGTTGATAGGCGTTCGGTTGGCAGCGGATCTGGAAGCCACCGAGAAAACCCGCCGTTCGATAGTGGCGGGATTGAAAGTGCTGAGAGCATCGGCCGTCGCGGCGGGCGTGATATGGAGTTTCAATGCGGCGACAAAAGTCAGGGGCACACGCCGCGTGTTCACCATCATCCTGAGTTTGTTGTCCACCGTTCGCGCCCTGCGCAAATTGCAGATATTAGGCACTTCACACCCACCTCCCGCGCACTCTGCGCAATCACACGGATAAGAAAATGAAAAAAGAACGGGCAGCAAAAGTTTCAGCGAAGAACACGCCGCAGTTGAGCACCACGGCGACGCTTCGCGCGCACGCGCGTCGCAAGATTGAAAAAGGTGCCGTGACGGAAGGCTACGCGGCCGACCGCGGCAAAGTGGTGAAAATGTTGAACGACGCACTGGCGACTGAAATCGTCTGCATGCTGCGCTACAAGCGCCACTATTTCATGGCCACGGGCGTTCACGCGGAAGCGGTCGCCGCCGAATTTCTCGAACATGCCGCCCAGGAAGTGGAACACGCCGACGCCATCGCCAAGCGCATTGTGCAACTCGGCGGAGAACCCGACTTTTCACCCGACACGCTCACCACACGCAGCCATGCCGAATATGTTCCCGGCAAATCCCTGATGGATATGGTCAAGGAAGATCTGATCGCCGAACGCATTGCCATCGACAGCTACAAGGAAATGATCGCCGCGATCGGCGATGACGACTCGACCACGCGCAGAATGATCGAGTGGATTTTGTCCGTCGAAGAAGAGCATGCCGATGATTTGGCGGGCCTGCTTGATTCCGGAAATTAATCTGAACGCTGCTGGGAATATAGCGGCAATCGACGCGCACAACGTGGTCGTGGACGCGAATGGGGAACCGATACGGCATGAGGTAGCGCCGGAAATTGTGCATTCGCCTGTCGCCCCCGCGCGTCCCCGCGCGCGCGGTGCTTTGCCGGTTGTCGGGTTGTTCGCGATGGCGTTGGTCGCATCGCTCTATTTTGCCTCCGCGATCCTGATGCCGATACTGTTCGGCATGGTGTTGGCGGTGATGCTGGCACCCGCCGTTGAACGCCTGTCGCGATTGCGCATTCCGGAGCCGATCAGTGCTGCGATCGTGATGTTCGCCATGCTGGGTTTGCTGGTGCTGGCGGTGGAATTGCTGGTGCTGCCGGCGCGTGATGTGTTGTCGGAAGTGCCGGAGCAGGTGCAGGCGCTGCTCGCTCATTTACTTGATTGGATCCGGAGCTTTCGCCTCGGCAACTGGCTCTCGCCGCGCAAGAGTGCGGAGTTGACCGACCAGGCGACAGCGAAGGGCATCGTGCTCACCGGGGACTTCCTGAAGGCGGCACCGACGTTTATCCTTTCCGCCATCAGCGCTGGGTTGCTCGCGTTTTTTCTGTTGTCATCGGGTGACCTGTTTCTCACCAAACTCGTGCGCGTGCTGCCGACCATTCGCGACAAGGTTCGCGCAGTAAGGGTGGTGCGCACGGTGCAGCATGAAGTGGCGATTTATTTCGCGAGCGTGGCGATGATCAATGCGGTGCTGGGCGTCGGCGTCACGTTGCTGACGTGGGCGTTTGGCTTGCCGATGCCGTGGTTCTGGGGAGCCCTGGTCGCGATGCTGAATTTTGTACCGTACTTCGGCGCAACCGTCAGCGCGGTGCTGTTGTTGCTGGCCGGTATGGCGTTCACCGATTCCTTTGGCCAGGCACTCTCGTTGGTGATCAGTTTCGTCGGCATCACGTTTATCGAGGGCCAGTTGATCAATCCGGTCCTGGTCGGCAAGCGACTCGAGCTCAATCACACGATCGTTTTCGTGTCACTGCTCTTCTGGGGCTGGCTGTGGGGTGTCGGCGGCATGTTGCTCGCCGTGCCGTTGCTGATCATCATCAAAAAATTTGCCGACCATACGCCGGGATGGGAAGCCGTTGCCGAATTTCTGGCGCGTCGATGAACACGTTCAGCGAAGCGGAGTGCCGCGACGTATCCCAATACGGTTCGGTTAGCCAAAATAGTCCGTTCGCCCTGAGTTTGTCGATGGGCTTGATGCACGAGGCCCTTCGACAAACTCAGGGCGAACGGTGCTTAGGCGAACTGGATTGCGACGTTTTCCCGATTTTCACATTGAACCAGCAATGATGAATATTCCGGATCGCGTTACCGACAACTCCTCGAACGTACACCCAAGGCGTTGGCCATCGCTCGCGGCATGGGTTGCGTCTTGCGTGATGGTCGGCATGGTCACTGGCCTGTTGTTCCAACCCGGCGCTTGGTACTTTGCGCTCGATCAGCCCGTCTTCAATCCCCCCGCATGGCTGTTTGCGCCGGTGTGGACGATTCTTTATGTTGCGATGGGTGTGGCCGCGTGGCGCATTTGGTGTTTGTCGGGCACGCCGGCGCGTACTGCGGCGCTGCGGCGATTCGCGTTGCAACTTGCATTGAATGCGGCGTGGACGCCGGTGTTCTTTGGCCTGCATTCCATTGGCGGCGCTCTCGCGGTCATTGTGTTGTTGGCGCTTGCGATTGTGGTCACGATCCAGCATTTTCATCCGCTCGACAAAATGGCCGCGTGGATGCTGGCACCGTATCTCGCGTGGGTGGTTTTCGCCGCAACATTGAATGCGTCGCTGTTTGCGCTCAATGGGAATTTCTGAAACTGCCCGGTCTATGCGTTGTTTGTCGAAGGGTCGGGGCGACGGAATGATCGATGTACCCTCGGGGAGCTACTATTTACCCTGTCATTCTCGCGAACGCGGGAATCCAAATTTCGTAAACACTTGAGTTGCAACGACAAGTGGATTCCCGCGTTCGCGAGGATGACAAGAATTGAGGGTAAATATTGAACCGGCAATTAAACATGTTGAACTGACTTCAATTATTTCCTTCCCCCGCGTAGGCGCATAAGCGCTAACTTAATCAAGAAAACCGTCAATATTACGTTGTCATCCTGAGCGTAGCGAAGGATCTCGTCGCATGAACAAGATCCTTCGCTACGCTCAGGATGACAGTCGT
>JANPBQ010000329.1:0-12307 GCA_031430555.1 Betaproteobacteria bacterium | reverse complement strand
ATCGTCGTCCCCAAGCACGGCAGCGATGCCGCCCTGCGCCCAGGCGCTCGCGGCATCGAGCAACTCGGTTTTGGTCACTAAAGCGACTTTTTTGGTCTCCGCCAGGCGCAAGGCGAGCGACATGCCGGCGAGCCCGCTGCCGATGATCAGTACATCGTAGCGCTTCATGGTTGCTCCCGGAATGAACTATTTCCCGAACTCCCGGTCTGTATGGGGGAGTTGAACAGACTGTGATCGAAACACCGGATCAAGATGAAACAGCGATATAAAACTGACATGGGGATAGGCGAATGACAGAGGCAATCGGAGGGTTGGCGTTTATAATACCCGACACCATTGGGTTCAACGACCGTGAACCGTCGAACGGCTCGATGCCGGCGCGCGTTTCTGCCGCGTCGCAGGCAACTTTGCACGCGGCAAAACAGGCCACCGCGCGGGTGGTTGCAAGGGCAACAGATACCGGCGCGAATGCGGTCGAAAAAAATCACAATGTCACCGCCGTTCAGGGGAAGGGTGCAATGAGCGATCGCGAAGTCGATCAAGTGTTGGTTGCGCGCGCTCAGGCCGGCGACAAGCGTGCCTTTGAGCTGCTGGTCATCAAATATCAACGGAAGGTCGAGCGCCTCTTGTCGCGCATCATCCGCGACCAGACCGAAATCCAGGATGTGACCCAGGAGGCATTCATCAAGGCCTATCGCGCGCTGGCGAATTTTCGCGGCGAAAGCGCCTTTTACACCTGGCTATACCGCATCGCGGTCAATACCGCCAAAAACTACCTGATGGGGCAGGGACGGCGCGCGCCGACTACGACCGGTTATGATGCCGAGGAAGCGGAGGGGTTCGAGGATGCAAGCGGGCTTCGCGATATCGCGACACCCGAAGCGCAATTGATGTCCAAGCAGATCGGTGAAATCGTCAATTCGACCATCGACAAGTTGCCGGAAGAATTAAAAACAGCGATCATTCTGCGCGAGATCGAAGGCCTCTCGTACGAAGAAATCGCCACGATCATGGATTGCCCGATCGGCACCGTGCGTTCGCGGATTTTTCGGGCGCGCGAAGCGGTGGCCGAGCAATTGCGCCCGCAAATGGGCACGTCAAAGGATCACAGATGGTGATGTTGCGTTCAGTCGGAAGGAAACGGTAATGAGCGAAAAATTATCCGCGTTGATGGATGGTGAATTGTCACGCGATGAAGCCATGAACGTGATCAAAGCCCTCGGCGGCGACGCTGCGCAGAGGGAGAATTGGGATGCGTATCATTTGATCGGCGCATGTTTGCGCGGCGACGAGGCCGTTTCAATGCCGGTGCACACGTCGACTGAGATTAGCGGGAAATCCTGTGCTGACGCAATTTTTGCCCGGCTGGCGCTGGAGCCGACCGTATTGGCCCCGGCGGCGGCGAGGAAAATTCCTTCCATCAAGGGCCGCACCAGGGTAGCGCTGGCGATGGCCGCTTCGGTGGCCACCGTTTCCGCGATCGGCGTGGTTGCGTTCAAACAGCAGCAAGGTGCCAGCGTTGCGCCCATGGCGCTGGTTCAACAAGTCGCTCCGCAGCCGGTTGCGGATCCTGCGGTCCAGCGCGCGCAGGCGGATTTGCGCGTCAATGATTATCTGGTGGTGCATCGGCAATTCGCCAATCCCGGCGCGTTTCGGGCGGCAACGCTCAATCAGTCCCGCGAGGCGACGGACACAAGCCGGCGTGCGGCGGGCAGATGATTCTAAGCGTATCGCATTGACTTTATTCGCTTATTCTATTGAGAGAAACATAGTTTGTATCGCATGAATCGCTTTGGCAATTTGAAAAAAACCCCACGAAAAAATATTCGCCCGCTGCGTGCCGTGACGATTGGAATTGCCGGCGCTTTCGTTGCGTTGGCAACATTCGCGCATGCGCAACCACAGCCGCAACCATCGCCGTTGGCACCGGTACCGTTGCCGCATATCAGCCCCTTGCAAGCCGAGCTGGCGCTCGATTGGTTGACCCGGATATCACGTGCCGCGCGCGAACTTCCGTATACCGGTATTTTTGTTCATCAGACCATTGAAGGTGCCAGTACGTCGCGTATTACCCACATCGTTGATCGGTTCGGCGTCGAGCATGAAAAACTTGAGTTGCTCGACGGCCCGCTGACCGAAATCATTCGCCGCAACGATGAGATGATTTGCTATAAGCCGGAGGCCCGCACCGTCAGCATTGACCGGCGCGCCACGGGCCGATTCTTTCCTGCGTTGATCTCCGGCAATGCCAAAGCGATCGCAGACAATTACCGGGTAAAGCTCGGGTATGCGGAGCGAATCGCCGGGCTGGATTGTCAGTGGGTGATTCTTGAGCCCAAAGACGCGATGCGCTATATGCAAAAGCTCTGCGCCGAAATTGGCACCGGACTTATCTTGCGTGCAAAGTTGTTCAATGACCGCAATCAGATGGTCGAGCAATTCATGTTCACGCAACTCGATGTCAGCAAAGGTATTCCGACGCATGCGTTAAAGTCGCGATATGAACAGGCACCCGGCTGGCAGCGCCAGGTTGCGGTGAAGTCATCCAAAGACACGGATACCGGCTGGCAGGTCGGGAACTTGCCGGCGGGGTTCCGGAAAATCATGGAAATGACGCGAAACCTGATCGGTCGAACGGAGCCGGTTTCGCACCTCGTGTTTTCAGATGGCGTACAGAGCGTGTCGGTATTCGTTGAAAGCGCGCAGATCGCCCCCAACTCAATAGCATCCATGGTGGCGGAAGATGGACCGACTTCCTTTGCCATGCGCGCGGTGGCCGATCATCAGATTACGGTGATGGGCGAAGTGCCACTGGCCGCCGTGCAAAGCATTGCGGACGGCGTCGTAAGGCGACCACGATAAAAACCGCGCCGACTTATTAACGAATTGATTATCATCGCAGGTAATGCGCCGGTGCCGATTTCATAGGCCCGGCGTGACTTTTTTGTAAACGGAGAAATTATGTCAAAACGTAACCAGATGCCGGCATCGAACAGAATTGCGCAATACGATTTGCAAAAGACAGGATGGTTGGCGGCAATGTTGATGGCCGTAACCCTGCTTGTTGGGGCGGGCACTGCCAGTTTTCCGGTCAAGGCGAAGGATCTTCCTGATTTTGCCGATTTGGTCGACAAACATGGCCCTGCGGTGGTCAATGTGAGCACCAAGGCACGCTTAGGCAGCCAGCGCCAGGGCGGTGTTCCGCAATTTGACAATGACGATTTGAATGAATTTTTCCGTCGCTTTCTGCCGCCGGAAGCACAGCCGCGCCAGAACCCGCAAAATCCCAATACCCCCAATACGCCACGCCGCAATACCCCGCGCAGTCAACCTGATCAAGAGCCGCCATTGCGCGATTTTGGCCAAGGTTCCGGATTCATCATGTCGGGCGATGGTTACGTCATCACCAATGCGCACGTCGTTGCGAAAGCCGACGAAGTCACCGTAACGTTGACCGACAGGCGCGAATTCAAGGCCAAAGTCATCGGCAGCGATGAGCGCACGGATATTGCGGTATTGAAGATTGATGCGACGGGATTGCAAAAGGTAACGATCGGCGATTCGGACAAAGTCCGTGTCGGTGAATGGGTGCTTGCGATTGGCTCGCCGTTCGGTTTTGAAAATACCGTAACGGCCGGCATCGTCAGTGCGAAGGCACGCGAATCCCGCGAAGCATTGACACCATTTATCCAAACCGATGTAGCGGTGAATCCGGGCAATTCCGGTGGCCCGCTCTTTAACCTTAGGGGCGAAGTGGTCGGCGTGAATTCGCAGATCTTTTCCGGCAATGGCGGCTACTTGGGCATTTCCTTCGCGATTCCAATGAACATCGCGATGAACACCGCGAATCAATTGATCAAGAGCGGCAAGATCAATCGCGGTCGCATCGCGGTGGTGATCAGCGCCGTCGGCAAGGATTTGGCGGAGTCATTGGGTTTGCCTAACGATAAAGGTGCCTTGGTGCAGGAAGTCGAGAAAGACGGCCCAGCCGACAAGGCGGGTGTGCTGGCACAAGACATCATTCAGAAAATCAACGGAAAAGTGATGGATTCAAACTCGGACGTGGTGCGCACCATCGCCGCCATGGCACCGGGAACCAAAGTCACCGCGACCGTCTGGCGCAAGGGTTCCGTCAAGGATCTCACCATCACCATCGGGGAAACGCCCGCCGCGCCTCGCGATGTGAAAGCAGGCGGCAAGAAAACGCCCGACAAAAAAGACGCGAAGCCGAACAAGATTGGCTTGACCGTGAGCGATTTGGACGCCGACGACAAGAAAGAACTCAAAGTTGATGGCGGCGTGATGGTCAATGACGTCGAAGGTGCCGCCGCGCGCGCGGGCATTCAAGCGGGAGATGTCGTTCTCGCGTTCAACACAACCGACATTAAAACAAGCGCGCAATTAAACGAATTGGCGTCAAAGGTTGGGTCGAAGAATGTCGCCTTACTTGTCAAACGCGAGGGTGTCACCCGCTATGTGGTCGTGAAACCCGATGGCAAATAGCGAGCGGTGAAAACACTTACGGTGCTGTCGCGAAATTATTGCCACCTTTGCGATGACATGATCACGGCCCTGGAAGATTTCCGGGGCCGTTTTTCTTTGACGTTTGCCATCGATGTGATCGACATCGATCAGCATTCTAAAATGGAGCCGCTATGGGGCGACAAGGTACCGGTGTTGCTGGATGGTGATGAGGAAATTTGCCATTATTTTTTCGATGATGCCGCCTTGAACCGGCATTTGTTCTCAGGAAATACTGATGCCGTTATTGCCGTGGACGGGCCAAATCGGCTAAAATAGCCCTCTTGCAGGCACGTAGCTCAGCTGGTTAGAGCACCACCTTGACATGGTGGGGGTCGTTGGTTCGAGTCCAATCGTGCCTACCAAAGATATATTGATGAATCGAACGAAAAACAAGCGAAAGGGCCGCCGAAGTGTCACAGGACTGGCGGAGAACAAAATGGTTATGACACCGCTGACTACATTGGAGTTTTTCACTCGCTAAGCCGCGCGGTTTGTCTTCGTCTTTTGCTGTTCAAAGATTTCACAAAAAAAGCGCGGTTGATCCGCGCTTTTTTGTTTTCATTTTCTGGAGTCACCCATGGTTTCGATCACACTACCCGATAAATCGGTTCGACAATTCGACGGCCCCGTCTCCGTGGCGGCGGTTGCGGGCAGCATTGGTGCCGGCCTTGCCAAGGCCGCATTGGCGGGACGAGTCGATGGCAAACTGGTCGATACGTCGCATCTCATCGATCAGGACGCCACGCTCGCCATCGTCACCGACAAGGACGCCGACGGCCTCGACATGATTCGCCATTCGACCGCGCACTTGCTCGCCTATGCGGTGAAAACGCTCTTTCCCGACGTACAAGTGACCATCGGCCCGGTGATCGAGAACGGTTTCTACTACGATTTTTCGTACAAGCGACCGTTCACGCCGGATGACTTGATCGCCATCGAGAAAGAGATGGCGGAGCTCGCTAAGGCGGATATTCCGGTCACACGCAAAGTGCTCGCGCGTGATGACGCCGTCGCTTTTTTCAAAGGGCTTGGCGAGCACTACAAGGCCGAGATCATTGGTGCCATACCGGCCGATCAGGAGGTCTCACTCTACACGGAAGGTGATTTCACCGATCTTTGCCGCGGCCCGCATGTGCCTTCTACCGGCAAACTGAAAGTGTTCAAGCTCATGAAAGTGGCCGGTGCCTATTGGCGCGGCGACTCGAAGAATGAAATGTTGCAACGCATTTACGGCACTGCCTGGGCGAAAAAGGAAGATCAGGAGCAGTATCTCCACATGCTCGATGAAGCCGAAAAGCGCGATCACCGCAAAATCGGCAAGCAACTCGATTTGTTTCACATGCAAGACGAAGCGCCGGGAATGGTGTTCTGGCATCCCAAAGGCTGGGCGATCTGGCAACAGGTCGAGCAGTACATGCGCGCCGTCTATCAGGACAATGGGTATCAGGAGATTCGCTGTCCGCAGATTCTGGCACGGAGCCTGTGGGAAAAATCCGGGCATTGGGAAAACTACAAAGACAACATGTTCATGACGGAGTCCGATAAGCACGACTACGCCATCAAACCGATGAATTGTCCGGGCCACGTGCAGGTGTTCAAGTCCGATTTGCGCTCCTATCGCGATTTACCGTTGCGCTACGGTGAATTTGGTTCCTGCCACCGCAACGAGGCTTCCGGCGCGCTGCACGGCATCATGCGTGTGCGCGGCTTTGTGCAGGATGATGGTCATATTTTCTGCACCGACGCGCAGATCACCGACGAATGCGTCGCTTTCAATCGCCTCGCGCTGGCGGTTTATGCTGATTTCGGTTTTGAAAATATCGCCATCAAAATCGCGTTGCGTCCGGAAAAACGCATCGGCGCGGATGAGACCTGGGATCGTGCCGAAAGTGCCTTGCGCGATGCGCTGAAGGCATCGGGTGCCGAATGGACGGAGTTGCCGGGCGAGGGTGCATTCTATGGCCCAAAGATTGAATATCACATGAAAGACTCGATCGGTCGTTCCTGGCAATGCGGCACGATGCAAGTCGATTTTTCAATGCCCGGTAGGCTGGGGGCGGATTACATCGACGCTGAAAGTACCCGGCAAACGCCCGTGATGCTACACCGGGCAATCGTCGGTTCACTGGAGCGATTTATCGGGATTTTGATCGAGAATCATGCCGGTTCATTGCCGGTTTGGCTCGCCCCGATTCAAGTCGTTGCGATGGATGTGACGGAAGCGCAGGCGGATTACGTGAAAACCGTGGTCGCGGGCCTGAAAGCGGCGGGACTTCGGGTTCAGGCTGATTTGCGAAATGAGAAGATTTCCTATAAAATCCGAGAACATAGCTTGCAAAAAGTACCTTTTCTGCTGATCTTGGGCGATAAGGAATTGCAGGCGAATACCGTAACAGCGCGCGTTCGGGATGGCAAAGGCGGCGGTGAAAACCTCGCCGCCATGAGTCTCGACCAATTCATTTCGCATGTAAAAGCGGAAGTCGCCGCCAAGCGTTGAGCGCAATCTCGACGCCGTCGCGGGGTATTTTTCGTGCCGCGGGTTGGCCGTTTTAGCCCCCGTTTTTAGCCCTTGAGGCGCTGACATTCAGCGCCCAAGATATTGAGCAATTACTAGGAGAGTTTTATCGCTACTGAAAAAGACGTCCGAATCAACACTGAAATCACCAACGTGACAGAGGTTCGGCTGCTTGGCCCCGAAAGTGAGCCACTGGGAATCGTAAGCCTCGCGGAAGCGAATCGGCTGGCGGAAGAAAAAGAACTGGATTTGGTGGAAATCGCCCCGACGGCGAAACCGCCAGTCTGCCGAATCATGGATTTCGGCAAGTTCAAATACCGCGAAGCCAAAAAAGCGCACGAAGCCAAGTTGAAGCAGAAGCAGATTCAGGTCAAGGAAGTGAAATTCCGACCGGGTACCGATGATGGCGATTACAACATCAAGGTGCGCAATCTGAAACGTTTTCTCGAAGAAGGCGACAAGACAAAAATCACCCTGCGTTTTCGCGGACGCGAAATGGCCCATCAGGAATTGGGCATGGCGCTGCTGAAGCGGGTGGAAGCGGATTTGACGGAACTGGGGCAGGTAGAACAGTTTCCGAAGATGGAAGGCCGTCAGATGGTGATGATGGTCGGGCCAAGAAAGAAACACTGATTTCAAGGGGGCACCACCCCGGCAGCACGATGGTGCAAACAAGTCGACTTCAGGTACCAAGCGTGGAAAGGTTCCACCACCTGACGCGGCAACGTAGTCAAAAAAGGTATCAACATGCCAAAAATGAAGACAAAGAGCGGCGCCGCCAAGCGGTTCAAGCCGCGAGGAAGCGGCTCGATCAAGCGCTCCATGGCGTTCAAACGCCACATCCTCACCAAGAAAACCACCAAGAACAAGCGTCAACTGCGTGGCACGGCTGAGATTCATGCAACCAATCTGGTCAGCGTGCATCGCATGTTGCCCTACGCATAAGGAGCGCCACCATGCCTAGAGTTAAACGTGGTGTTACCGCCCGTGCCCGTCACAAGAAAGTCCTCAATCTAGCCAAAGGCTATCGCGGTCGCCGCAGTACTGTTTTCCGTATCGCCAAAGAAGCGGTGATGAAGGCGGGCCAATATGCCTACCGTGATCGTCGCGCCAAAAAGCGTGTGTTCCGTGCACTGTGGATTGCGCGTATCAACGCGGCCGCACGCAGCGGCGGGATTACCTATTCGCGTTTCATGAACGGCCTGAAAAAAGCGCACATTGAAGTCGATCGCAAAGTGCTGGCCGATTTGGCCGTGATGGACAAGCCGGCGTTTGCCCGATTTGTGGAGCAAGCCAAAGCCGGCCTCGCTGCGTAGGAACGAAAAATATCTGTACGAAATCTGTACGATAAAACGCACAAAAGGCCCGCTGAATAATCGCAGCGGGCCTTTTGTTTTCGCTGTTCCGGATTGAACATTCTCGTATCATTGAATCGACAAACATGAGCACGCTTCAAGACATATTGACCGATGCCACCGCCACGTTGGGCGGCGTGAAATCGATGCCCGAGCTTGAACAAGTCAAGGCAAAGTACCTGGGAAAAACCGGCTCGCTGACGGAGCAACTCAAGTTACTCGGCAAACTGCCGCCGGACGAGAAAAAAACGGCGGGCGCCGCGATCAACGAAATCAAGACGAACGTCGAAGCGTTGATCAACAATGCCAAGTCGCGCATCGCAATGGCGGAATTGCAAACGAAACTCGCCGCGGAGGCCATCGATGTGACGCTACCCGGCCGCAACCCCGGCGTCGGCGGGCTGCATCCGGTGACGCGCGCGCTGGAGCGAATCGAGGCGCTATTCGCAACGATGGGGTTCTCGGTAGCGGACGGGCCTGAAATCGAAACCGACTATTACAGCTTTACGGCACTCAATACACCGGAAAACCACCCTGCACGATCGATGCAGGATACATTTTACTTGCAAAATTCGACGCACATACTGCGTCCGCACACGTCGCCCGTGCAGATTCGTTATATGGAGGCGCAGGCCAGACGAGGCGGCCCGCCGATACGCATCATTTGTCCAGGAAGAGTCTATCGCTGCGACCACGATGCGACACACTCGCCGATGTTCCACCAGATCGAAGGACTTTGGATCGACGAGGGTATCAGCCTTGCGGATCTCAAAGGCACATTGACGCAATTCTTCCGCGCTTTCTTTGAACGCGAAGATATGCAAATCCGTTTCCGCCCGTCGTTTTTTCCCTTTGTTGAGCCCGGCGTTGAAATCGATATGGAGTGGGAAAACAAGGGCGGCAAAATCAAATGGCTGGAAATCGGCGGCGGAGGTGTGGTTCATCCGGAGGTGTTGCGCAACGGTGGAATTGACCCTGAAAAATATTCCGGTTTCGCGTTCGGCATGGGGCTGGATCGCCTTGCCATGCTGAGGTACGGTGTCAACGATCTTCGTTTGTTCTTTGAGAACGACATGAAGTTTCTCAGCCAATTTCGCTAGCGGAATCAGACAATGAAAGTTTCAGTAAATTGGTTGAGGGAGTTGGTCGACATCAAACTGTCGATCGATGAACTCGCACACACACTCACGATGGCGGGGCTGGAAGTCGAGGAAATCACGCCGGTCGCGGCGGCGTTCGATCGAATCGTCGTGGCGGAAGTCAAAAGTACCGCACCGCACCCGGATGCCGATAAATTGCGCGTCTGCGAAGTGGATGCGGGCACCGGTCAGTTGCTCCAAATCGTTTGCGGGGCGCCGAATGTGGTGCCCGGCATGCGGGTGCCATGTGCGTTAGTCGGCGCAAAGCTACCTGGCCTTGAGATCAAACAGGCAAAATTGCGTGGCGTTGAGTCGAACGGCATGTTGTGTTCCGCCAAGGAATTGGGACTATCGGACGATCACGGTGGATTGCTGGCGCTCGCGGCAGACGCACCGATCGGTCAGAGTATTCGCGAGTACCTCGATCTGGACGACGTCTACCTGACGTTGAAAATGACACCCAACCGTGGCGATTGCTTGTCCATGATCGGCATTGCGCGTGATTTGGCAGCGATTTCCGGCGCGAAATTAACCCTTCCCGTTGTTATGCCTGTCCCCAGCACTTGTGAGGCGACACGTTTGATCACGATCTCGGAGCCCGCTGCCTGTGGGCGTTATGTCGGCCGAGTCATTTCGCACCTAAACGCGCGCGCCGCCACACCCGAATGGATGAAGCGCCGCCTGGAGCGCGCCGGTTTTCGCTCGATCGCGCCATTGGTGGATATCACCAATTTCCTCACGCTTGAACGCGGTCGTCCGATGCACGCGTTCGACAATGACAAGCTGCGGGGCGGAATCGATGTCCGATTTCCGAAAGCTGGCGAAAAAATGAATTTGCTCAATGAGCAACATGTCGATTTGGCGCAGGACATGCTGCTAATCGCCGACGATGACGGCCCGGTCGCGATGGGTGGCGTGATGGGTGGACTAGAAAGCATGGTGACCGACGAGACCAAGAACGTTTTCTTTGAGGCGGCGTATTTCAATCCCGACGCCATTCAAGGAAAGACACGCACATTGGGCATCAATTCGGACGCGGCCTTTCGATTTGAGCGCGGCGTCGACCCTGCCAGTGCACGAGACGGTATTGAGGAGGCGACACGTCTCGCCGTGGAAATCTGTGGAACGCCCGTGACGCGCATCGGCCCGGTCATCGAAACGCTGGGCAAGTTACCTGAGCGCCAGGCGGTGCGTGTCAGGCCGGCACGGGCGATCCGCCTGATTGGCATGCCGATTCCCTTGCAAGACATGATGGATATTCTCAGGCGGCTGCAATGTGTTGTGACCGAAGCGGGAAACCAATTGTTGGTGGTGCCGCCTTCCTTCAGATTCGATCTGAATATCGAGGAAGACTTTATCGATGAAATCGCGCGTGTCTTCGGCTTTGAAAAAATTCCGGCAAACTCTCCGCGTTCCTCGGTGCCGATGTTGTCGATGCCCGAGGGACAGCGGTCGCGGAGCTTCTTGCGCCACACGCTAGCCGATCTGGGCTATCAGGAAGTCATCAACTACAGCTTCGTCCCGGATGTGTGGGAAAGCGATTTTACGGCCAATCCCACGCCATTGAAGCTCGCCAATCCGATCGCAAGCCATATGAGTGTCATGCGCAGCAGTATGCTGGGGGGCTTGATTGCTTCGCTCAAACACAATCTGAACCATGGCGAGTCACGATTGAAGCTGTTTGAAATCGGCCGCTGTTTTCTCGCCGATGAAGCGACCATTGCCGCACAGCCGGAACGCCTCGGCGGGCTCGTGTATGGCAGCCGTTTTCCTGAGCAGTGGGGGGAGGGAGGACAGAAGGGCGTATTGGCGGATTTTTTCAGTGTCAAAGGCGAAATCGAAATCCTTCTTTCCGGGTTCATCGTGCGGGTTGAGAAATCGGCGCATCCCGCCCTTCATCCTGGCCGATCGGCACAAATTCTCATCGGCGACAGACGGATTGGTGTCGTCGGTGAACTTCATCCGCGGTGGCAGCAAAAGTATGAATTGCCGCTTGCGCCGATTTTGTTTGAAATCGACGTCGAGGCGATTTCGCGCTTGCCAGCGCCCGCCTACCATGCGACATCGCGCATGCAATCGGTGCGTCGCGACATTGCACTGGTGGTTGATGAAAATATCACCATTCAGGCGATATATGACACCGTTTTGGGCCAAAAACTCGCGTCGTTGACGGAGTTTTCACTTTTCGATCTTTACCGCGGTGCAAACATGGACTCTGGGAAAAAAAGTGTTGCCTTTCGTATAGTTATGCAGGATACTGATAGGACTTTGACAGATCTTGAGGCGGATTTCCAAGTTTCTCGAATAGTTGAAGTATTATCACAAGAGTTTGGCGCAACTATAAGAAAATAAAGCGATTATCTATGACGCTCACGAAAGCGGAACTCGCTGACTTGATGTTTGAGAAAGTTGGCCTGAATAAGCGCGAAGCGAAGGACATGGTGGAGTCCTTTTTCGAAGAAATTCGGCACGCCCTGGAAAACGGCGACAGCGTGAAGTTGTCCGGATTCGGCAATTTCCAATTGCGAAACAAGCCGCAGCGTCCCGGACGCAATCCCAAGACGGGCGAAGAAATCCCGATCACGGCGCGGCGGGTCGTAACTTTCCATGCCAGCCAAAAACTGAAGAGCCTAGTTGAAAAGTCCTTCAATGGAACCCTTGCTCACCAGTAGCCTGCCGGCCATCCCGGCGAAGCGATACTTCACCATCGGTGAAGTCAGTGAGCTGTGCGGCGTAAAGCCGCATGTGCTCAGGTACTGGGAGCAAGAATTCAC
>JANPBQ010000328.1:0-18332 GCA_031430555.1 Betaproteobacteria bacterium | reverse complement strand
GGCACGTTCAAATACACGACGATGAACACCGCCGCCAGAAAAAATCCGAGGGCATTGAATCGCCTGCCATAGCGATCAGCCGCCAAGCCCCATGCGATGGCACCAACCATCGAGCCGACATGCATGGCGGTGAGCAGTTTTCCGACCATGTCCGGGCCATAACCCAGAACTTCTTTGAGGTAGGTGGTGATCCAGCCATTGAAGGCCTGAAAGGCAAAGAAATTGAGGCCGCACAATACCACCAGTCGCAGCGTGATCTTCCAGTAGCCGTCAGTGAAAAGTTCGACTATGGCGAGTTTTTTCGATGCCCCCGCATGGGTGCGTTTGCCGCCCCATGGAATCAGTACGCGATCATCGGGCACCAACAGATAAACAGAGATCGCGGCGAGGATTGCGCCGATGCCGCCGAACACCATCACCAGTTGCCATTGATCGGCAAAGTGGCGGCCGAACCAAGACAACGCCGCATCTCCGCCGTTGTAAACCAGTTGCACGATGCCGCCAAGCAAGCCACGAAAGGTCTGCGAGAACAGCCCGACGTACAGACTCACGGCGCAACCAAACACGCCGCCGAGAAAAAACCCCATTGCAAAACGTTGCGCAAGCGCACTGTAAAAACTGGACACGCCGAGCGAAGCGATCGAGGCGATGCCGAAACCGACGGCAATCAACGCAAATGTGTTGCGGCGGCTATAGCGGTCGGCGAATTGCGGAATGGTGAGCGCGCCGATCAACGCACCCAACGCTTGCAATGTGTAGAAGGCCGCCACCTGACCCTTGCTGAGGCCAAGGGACTCCGCCATGTAGGGGCGAAGAAAATTTTCGGTGTTCCAGCAAAACGCATAGAACACATACACGCTCATCAATGCCGCGAACATCAGCCAGCGGCGGGGTTCGGTAAGATCCTCTGCGCGCACCGCGTCGGAAGACTTCATCGAATCCGCGCCATCACATCAAAATCCATCTGCAACAGCAATTCAAGTTGATCAATAAAGACCCAGTTTTCGCGCAGCAGATTGCCTTCGCGCCGCCAGAAATCCATCACCCGCATACTGATCTTGCGCTCGGTGGCGGGCACACCCAGCCACGGCCCCAAGTGGGTTGCGCGCACCGACGGCCAACCGGTGGAACCGACATACGCACCCTCTCCGAGCCGAGCCTTGTGGTCGCCGCCGACGCGATCCGGGAACGCGGTGAGGAAAGCGCGCTGATGTACATCCTGAAAGCCCTTGATGGCGCGGCTGGTGCCAATGCCGGCGGGGCCATACCACATCATTTGCGGATGCCAGAAGCGCTCTTGCGCCATGCTCGCCAGCGAAACGCGGTCATATTCCATAAGGCCTTTGATCATCGCCTCGACCAGTTCGAGACTTTGCGTGCCCTCAACGGGATTGGCGCTCGTCAGCAGCACGCCGTCACGACTCGCCGGCCCCGGCACCCGATCCACCACGCCCGGACTCAGCGGTAATCCTGTTGGCCATCGGCCGACCTGACGCAGCACATCCAGAATATCGAAAATGAGATAAACCTCGCAGACTTTGCCCGCTTCCAAACGGCTGAATTCGCCGAAGTGAATATTTAGTACGCCGCCAGTGGCGGGAATGCCGAGCCAGTCTCTCGCAAACGTTCCAGTGTAATAGCCCGTTGCACCCACCCAATCACCCTTTTTGAAGCTACCGCAAATCAGGATATCGTCGCGGCGTTCGAGGTCGGGAAGGGCGGCTAGAAAGGGCTCCCAGAATGCCTTTAATACGGCATCGGCGCCCTGATGCGCGTTGATCGGGTGCGGGCCATGCCAGTGCACATCGGCGTGATACAGATTACCTAGAGCGCCCCGCCACTGCGGCGTGGGGAGTTGTGCAAGGCCGGCTAGCGCGGTCGCGTAGGCGATTTTTTCAGTTTGTGGTGAGTGCATGGCAGCAGTCTCGGGACAATATCAGCATTGGAAAGTAGCACAGGCCGTCTCACCATTCCGGCAAGACGGCCTGTTGGCGTGCAATGAATGAAACGTCAGAACGTTTTGTATGTGAGCCTGAGTCCCCAAGTGCGTGGGGGTGCCGCACTGATCTGCAAGGCCCCACCGCCGCCCCAGACAAAGCGATTGATGGTCTGCTTGTCGGTCACGTTGTCGACAAAGAGCAATACGTTCCAGAGTCGGTTCACTTCCCAATTCATCTTGAGATCGGCTTTCGCATAAGCACCTTGCTTCTCAATTTCTGCGTTCGTCGGTTGGCCGAAGTAGCCACTGGAAAATGTCACGACGGCCATCGGCATCAAGCGACCGCCGCCGGGCATGTCGATCTCATACGCCGCAGATACCGAGCCCTGATACTTTGGCGAATACGGCACCCGCTTGCCCGACAAATCGCAACCAAACGCGGCCGCCGGCTGACCCGCGCCACCGGTGCCGGGAATGACGTTACACGAATAGCCCGGGGCGAATACGCGGCGCTGGCCGGCAGGTGCGATGGTAATGCCGTTGACGACGGTCGCCGCGGTTGAGGCCGGATCGGTTACCAATATTGACGTGCCGAACGGCAGCGCTACATCGGGAAAGTTGGTGTACTTCGCGTCCAGCAGCGATAGACCCGCGTTCAGAGTGAGCCGATCGGTCGCGCGCCAATCGAGCTCTACTTCCACGCCGTTCGCGCGCGCTTTGGCGGCATTGAAAATCGTCGAAATCGTGACCAACCCAATCGGTACCTGGCGTTGCTCTTGCAAATTGGTGTATTGATTGTTGAAGGCCGCAATGTTGACTTGCAGGGTGTTGTCGAGGAAACGATTTTTTGAGCCGACTTCAAATGCTTTCACCTCCTCCGGCAAAAATGTGCGCGCCGCTTCGATCGCCTGACCGGAATTGAATCCACCAGAACGGAAACCCGTGGAATACGAGGCATACAGCAACTGTTGTTTGGCAACTTTGTAGTCGACCGCAAAGCGTCCCGTCGATTTGCTGAATTTCTTTTGATCATACGTAGCGCCCAGCAGGATGCTCGGGTCGGCCGGGTCGCAATAGAAACCTGGACCGCGCGCGGGCACGCAATTCGAGACGCCTGCCGTGCCGAAAGATGTTGTGGCCGGCCCCGGCGTATCAAAATTGATCAGCGTGGCGTCGCGCAATCCGGCGGCATTGCGAGGGGCGATCGAATTGGTATTGGCGAACTTGAAATCTTTCTTGTCCTCGGTTCGCCGACCGCCGAGTGTCACGGTCAATTGGTCGGACAGTTTCCACGAGAATTGCGCGTAGAACGCATTCGACTCTGTTTCCGCGACCGGGTCGTCAAAGAACGCGCCGCCGTTTTGCGCAAGCGTCAACGGTGCCGAAAGCGCTTCGGAACGGATGATGCGCGGTTGCTGAACGCTATTGAGGGTGCCGCGCAATTTATCCTTGAAGTAGTAGTAGCCCGCCACGTACCCAAGCGGCCCTTTCTCGCCGGAAAGAATCTGCAACTCTTGCGAAAAGGTTTTTGCCTTGGTCAATTGATAGTCGATGAAAACCTGCGACGCAGACATGTCGGAGTCAGCGGTACGTTCAACCTTGAAATCGGCGGCACCGGTGATGGATTTCAACGTGAACGCATCGAATTTGTACGCCATGTCGAGCGAGCTGCTTTTGTCGGTAAGTTTCTGGAAGGACTGATAGTTGGTGTCGATCCGATAGGCATTGCCCGCCGCATGAATCGGAATGCCCAGATCAACACCCGCGCCGATGGCATTGGCACCCGCTCCCGCGCCTGCCCCGACCGTGCGGGTGCAGTCAATCACTGCGTCGCGGTTGCCGCCGCGTACGTTCAACGTCAACTGCGACGAATTGAAAAGCTGCTGACACGATGCGCGATCCAGAAACGTTCCGCCTTGCTTGTAGCCGAACGCGGATCCACCGTTACCGCCCTGGTCGGCGACTTCGGTTCTGAAGGTCGCATCGAATTGTGAGTTAGGTTTGAATCGCACCGACAGACGGCCATATTTCAAATCCTGATCGAACAAGTCAGCGGCAGGATTAAAGCTGTTCTTTACGTAGCCGTCGGCCTTGTCGTAGGCACCCGCCAAGCGGACGGCGACGGTGTCGCTTGCCGGAATATTCAGCACACCCTCGACCCGCGTTTTTTTGAATGCGCCGAACAAGAGGCTCGCCGACGATTGGAACTGGCCGAAGATGGGTTCATTGGTAATGATGGAAATATTTCCGCCGAAGGTATTGCGCCCATAAAGCGTGCCTTGCGGGCCGCGTTGAATCTCGACGCGCGCAATGTCGACGAAGCCCGACAGTGCCTGCTGCGACCTTGATTTGTACACGCCATCGACAAAGAAGCCGATGGTGGTATCGCCGTTGACTGCCACGTTTTCGGTACGCACGCCGCGCATTGCCGGCCGCGCGTCGCTGCCGGAGCGCCCGAAGGTAAAGCCGGGTGAAACACCCTCCATCTGCGAAAGGTCGGTGATGTTGCGATTGGCGAGCTCATCGGCGGTGATTGCGGTCACCGAGAGCGGAATTTCCTGTTTGTTCTCGGCCCGACGCTGCGCCGTGACGACGATTTCTTCCAGCGCGGTCGATTTGGCGGCGGGCGGCGTCTGCGCGATTGCGATGCCGATTCCAACGCCGTTGGCGGCACCCAATGCTGCCGCGATTTGCACCACGAGTGTTTTGCGGGCCCAAGTATTCATCGTATTTCTCCCATTGCGATCATTGCGGGGTGCCAGCGGCGACTGTCGCCAGCACATCGAATCCACTTCTGAAAAAGGCGTACTGCGAATGCAACTGGGTGCGCCACCGGGTACAAATTCTTGGAAAAACGCAACATGAGCGGTAGCCGTGCCTCAATTCGTGCCAAATATAACAGGGTTGCTGCATTCGCAGGCAAGGCTTGTTGTTTTTTTGCACAAACTCGACAGGCTCACCGCAATTTTTCTATGGCTACACTCCAGCTCTGCGTCGCCATCAGGCGATGCAGTCGAATGCATGCGGGTATGTCAGTCCGGCGCGAATCGTCTATACTCGACGCCACCAACTTGCCTCGAAAGCCGGACAAAATGACCGCTCGCAAGCCGAAGCCGGGTACTGCACCGACGACTGCGCAGTCTGCGACCAATACGCCGCACCGCAGCGAGACCTCCTACGATGTCGCCGAACCAACTTCAGCGGTTATGTCGATAGCTTTTATTGAGGGGGCAATGGTTGACACACATATCGACGCAGTAACAGCAATCCGCGATTGTCGAGAACGCAAGGTCCGCGGCGGCGACTACGCAAACGGACTGGATCGCCTGATCGACGTCGGTCAAGGCGCGGCATTTCGCGTGAGCCACGGGATAGTCAATGATGACGGCATGGGTCGACCTACGCGCGACCGCAGCGCTGGCGCTCGGCAAGGGCAAATGTATCCTCTACATTTCGACATGAAAGAATAGGACGAATGATGAACCTGCCATTTCCCCTTCCTACGCGACCGCCGATGACACGCATTCGCAAATGCGATGTCAGCGAGTTACGCTCCCCCGGCGGTCCGCGAACGCAGCCGATGCGGGGCTTCGAAGACCAGTACGTGGATATCGTCGATTACATCGTTCGGATCACTGACGAGATCTGGATGGAGCGGGCAGTTGGACGAATTTACGACACCTACGATGCCAGTTGCACGGTTTACTCGTCCTATGGCGTCGTTCGTTCGGTGGAGGAGGTGATTGCCGGTACGATCTCGACCCTGAACGCGTTTCCCGATGGGGAAATTCATCACCTCAACGTCGCGTGGAGCGGCGACGAGGAGGAGGGCTTCTACACATCGCATCTCGGGCACAGCCGATCGACGAATGTCGGTCGCAGCAGCCTCGGGCAAGGGACCGGCCGCCGCTCCTCTATCCGTTTTGCCGCCGACTGCATCAGCGGCGACAATCGCATCCACACCGAATGGCTGGTACGCGATAACGGGGCCCAGGTTCGCCAGTTGGGATTTGACCTGCATGAGGTGGCGCGGCGGACGGCCGAGACTTCCGCGCTGGAGCGCTACATCGTCTCGCCCGAGACCCGCCTCGAAGGTCAAACGCCGCGCAAGCTGCTCGACCTGCCGACCGATACGCTCGACGGCTGGGCTCGCCACATGTTTCACAACATCTGGAATCTGAAGCGGTTCGACTGGCTGGAGCGTTACTACGCTGCAGTTGCCACGATCCATGCCGGCGGGGGGCGTGTCGCCCAAGGCGTGCGCAATATCGGTGCGCTCTATCTCCATATTCAGGCGGGCATGCCGGATGGGGTCATGCGGGTCGAGCATGTCTGCCACAGCGAGGAAAACGACGGCGTTATCGTGGCGGTTCGCTGGGTCTACGAAGGGACGACCGCACCGGGCGGTGTGCTGGGCGAATGCCCCGGCGGCCGACAGGTCTTCATGATGGGTATAAGCCATATGCGCTTCGCAGGAGACCGCATCGTCGAGGAATGGATGATTTTCGATGAACTCGGCGTGCTCGTTCAGGCCTATCGCACATGAGCCGCTGGAACGATCATCCGCAGGTGCTTTCGCCCGTTGGTCGGCGCTTTGCCGATCTGATAGAGGAAGGTCCGCGCCGTCAGGAGCTGCCCGGATATGAACCGGTCTATCGCGATTTCGTCGATTACATCGTGCGTTGCACCCATCGCATCTGGGAGCAGAAGGACATCGGCCTGTGCCGCACCCATTACAGCAAGGATTGCGTGATGCATACGCTCGCGGGGCCGCAGGTCGGCTGCGAAGTGGTGGTGCAGAATACGATTGGCGCGCTGGCCATGTCGAGCGACCGCCAGGTCATCGCTGAGGACGTGATCTGGAGCGACGAAGGCGACGGCAACCTCTACAGTTCGCACCGGATCGTCAGCAGCTCGACGCATCTTGGCGACGACGCAACACTCGGCCCGGCGACGTGCCGCGAGGCTGGTGCCAGGACCATCGCCGATTGTCTCTGCCGCGAGAACCGTATCATCGAGGAATGGCTGGTGCGCGACAATCTGCGTGCGGTCTGGCAGGTCGGCGGCGACCCTTGGGAAATCGCGCGTAGCCAGGCTGGTGCCGACCGCGAAGGAGATCAGTCCCGGCACGATTGGCGCGCCGCGGAAATCGCTCGTGTGCGCGCAGGCGGCGACGTGGCAATTGCGGCCGATCATCCGGCGAAGCTGCCGGCGGCTGCGCTCATCAGCGCGTTGCGGAAAGACCTCTTCGGTGAAGCGGCTCAGGCGTTTTCGCCCGCTGCCGAGATTCGGTGGCCGAGCAATCGCCATGGCTATGGCCGCGGCTATTGGATCGGCTGCCTTACCCAGCTACGCGGCGCGCTCCAGCGCCCTGCGATCACCATAGACCATATCGCGGCAAGGCCCTTGCCGCATGGCGAAGTCGCGGTCGCGCTGCGCTGGAGTCTGGCCGGGGTGCATGCCGGCAGCGGTGTCTGGGGGCCGGCCAGCGGGCGCGACCTGCTGGTTCTGGCGATATCCCACTACCGGCTGCGGGCGGGGGCGATCATCGAGGACTTGACCGTTTTCGACGAGTTGGCTGTGCTTCGCCAGATTTGCGGAGGGCTGGGCACATGAGCGCATTGACGGCATTATCTAGGATTGCGATCGGTGAGCGGCCGCATGGCGAACTGTTACCACCGTGCCGACTCGAAGCATTCGGTGTCGAGGCATACGGCGAAGAGGCTATCGTCCAGAGCTTCCGACGCGTGCCGCTCCAGATCTCGGCATCGGCGGAAGTCATCGTAGCCGAAGGCCATATTGCCGTGTTCGAAGGTGAGCACGCGCTCGTTGCCGATCTCCATGGCGAGGATATCGCGCGGATTTGGCGTCTGGGCCCGGGGGAGCCGGCGATCGGTGAGCCGGCCATCGGCGTGCCTTTCGATCCCGATCTCTGGCAATCGCGCCGCGAGGTAGCCTTACGCCGCGAAGACCACCCTGCGCTGTCGGAACACGGGGCAGCCGCAGTAGAAGCGATCGGCCGGGATCTTGCACGTAACTGGCAGTCCGGTGGCGATCCTGGCGACTACCGCGTCCGGCCGTTCCTGCTTCGCGCGTTCAGCGCAGGCGAGCGCGGTGCGGCACTTTTCGCAGTCTATCGTCTCGGTCCATTGGCGCAGCGCAGTGCGGGATTTTCATTGGCGGCGGCGAGCTTTCAGGTGGCCGACGGCAAATTGTCTGGTTACACAGTGATCCGTGACCTGGCAGGCGAAACGGCCGTTCATGAGACGCTCTGGCGGCCACGGGTGACGACATGAGTTCGCGGCCTACTCTGACAATGCTGTCCGGCAAACTGTGCGGTGCTCGCCCGTGGAGGCGGGAGCGAGGCGCGAGCCTCTTCAGTCTTTCCTCCAATCGCAAATTTCTGCTGCGGGGTGCAGGGCAACTTGCGGGAGCGATCCATGGCTGAAGACGGTACACGGAAGCTCGCCGTCCCGCCCGTTACGGTACCGATGAAAATGGCGTTTGGTCTCGGCAGCACTGCCGAGGCCATCGTCTACACCACCACGAGCAGTTTCCTGCTGATCTACTACAACCAGGTGCTGGGACTGCCGTCCGAGAAGGTCGGCCTGGCGCTTTCGCTCGGTCTCATTGTCAATGCGCTGTTCGATCCGCTGGTGGGTTCCTGGTCAGACCGTACCAAATCCCGGTTTGGTCGCAGACATCCTTTCATGTTCGCATCCATTCTGCCGGGCGCGGCGTGTTTTTATTTTCTGTTCAATCCGCCGCATGGCCTGAGCCAATTGGCCCAGCTCGTCTGGCTGGCGGCGATGAACGTCACGCTGCTCCAGTGTATGACGATGTTTCATACGCCGCACCTGGCACTCGGCGCTGAGATGTCGGACGATTACCTGGAACGGTCGAGTATCATGAGCTACAACACCTTTTTCCTCTGGATTGGTGACACGCTTGGGTGGGTTCTGTGCTTTGCCTGGTTTTTCAGAGCTGGCCCAGGCTTTCCCAACGGCGCCCTGGACCCAGAGCGCTGGCCGGTCTTTGCGGCAACTTTTTCCGGCCTGATTATCGCTTGCTTGTTCATCTCCAGCATGATCACCCGCAGGCGCATCCCCTATATCGCTCAGGCCAAACCGAACCAGCCGCGTTTTGGCTTGGTCGAATGGATGCGCGACATTGGCCGCACGTTGACCAACCGCAACTATGTCGTATTGCTCATCGGCTTCTTTTTTCTGTCACTGATGACCGGCGTGCGCAGTGGCCTGTGGCTGTATGGGGCGACATTTTTCTGGCAGCTGACAAACGATCAAATCGCCTTCTTCGCGCTGGGTAGCCTGGCAGGGTATGTGTTCGGTTCCGCCGCCGTGACCGCACTGCACCGGCGTTTCGAGAAGCGCTGGACCGGAACGGTCGCGCTCATCGTCTACTGCGTCGGACCCGCGCTTCCGCTCGCGCTGGGATATTTCGGCGTGCTGGGGCCCAACACTCCGGGCCTGTTGGTCATCTTGATCGCGTTTTCGACGCTGCAGCACGCCCCCTACAGCATCATGACGACGACGATCTATTCCGCGCTGGCCGATATCGCCGATGAGAATGAGCTGAAATACGGCATTCGTCAGGAGGGCATCCTCTATTCGACCCGTACATTGTTCGCGCGCGTCGACCAGGCTCTCGGGACGGCCTTGGCTGGCTTTGTGCTGTCGATCATTGCCTTTCCTGCGAAGGCGACGCCGGGCGAAGTGCCGCAATCGGTTCTGATGGCGCTGGCCGTTGCCTTTGTCCTGTCGACGATTCCGGGTCTGATCGCCGCGATCTTCTATGGGATGCTGCGCGTCACCCGCGTGACGCACGATGCGACCAAGGCGGCGCTGGTGCTCAAACGTAAGGCTGAGCTTGAAATGCCAGCTGCGCTCCCCGCCACCGATACTGTTTCGAAGTCGCCTCTGATCAACTCACCGGGTGCCCACTAGCGTCCGATACTTTTCCCCCCTCGTCTGGCAGCCAAGCGTTGCCGTAAATCGCCGGCGTTTGCGCTGATCCTGTGGTCGCAACCAACTCGGCACAAATCTTTGGAGACCATCGTTTGAGCAATCACCTCGCCAACAAACAACTGACCGCGCGGTTCCTCGAGGAATTGGCGAGCACTTCGGTAACGGGCATCACTGCCGTTCTGGAGCGTTTCTGCCACACCGACTGCCGCTGGGAAATATTCCACCCCTTCGAGCGGATCGATGGTCTCGCCAATGCCGCGGTGCAGTTCTGGGAGCCGCTCAAGCGGGCGTTTCCCGATTATGAACAGCGCATGGGCCTGGTCATCGCCGGCGATTACGAGGGGCGTGAGCAAGTGAGCTCGCTCGGCCATGTCATGGGGTCGTTCGAGGCACCCTGGCTGACCATCCCGCCAACGCACAATCTGGCCTTTCTGCGCTTCGGGTTCAATGCGATCGTCCGCGATGGCAAGTTCGCCAAGGCCTATATCCTGCTCGATATAGTCGATCTGATGCGGCAAGCCGGATATTATCCCCTGCGGCGGATGCCGGGGGCGGCAGAACAATGGCCGCTGCCGCCAATCGACAGTGGCGCGACGCTTGGGAGCGTCGATCTCGAGCGCGGCGCGCTGACCATGGCGATCGTGCGGGAGATGCAGCTGAGCCTGCCCAAACCGGGAGAAGCGCTGAATAAAACGACTTCCGCTGGCCGCCACAGTCATCACTGGCACGAGAATATGAACTGGTATGGCCCGGCGGGTATCGGTTCCATGCGCCGCATGCGAGGCTTCCGCGACTTTCACGGTGCGCTTTTTCTCAAGGCATTTCCAGATCGTTCCGGAATTGCGCGCGATGCCAAAGGGCCCGAGGATGCACCCGGCCATTACACCCGCATCGGTGACGGTCTCTTTGCCGTTACAGGGGGCTGGCCATCGATTTATGCGACGCACACGGGCGGGCAGTGGCTGGGGCTTCCGCCGAGCGGGCGCAAGGTCGAGATGCGCGTCGCCGATTGGTACCGGCTGGATCGCACCGACAAGATCATCGACAACTGGGTGATGATCGACGTGCCGCACCTCCTCGCGCAGATGGGCCTCGATATCCTGGGTGACCTGCGGTTTTTTGCCGACCCTTCGCTATCCCGACTCCGGGATTGAATGCCTATGCACATAT
Source organism: Betaproteobacteria bacterium (assembly GCA_031430555.1). Taxonomy (GTDB): domain Bacteria; phylum Pseudomonadota; class Gammaproteobacteria; order Burkholderiales; family Usitatibacteraceae; genus UKL13-2. The sequence goes on along the minus strand of JANPBQ010000328.1, from coordinate 7,238 downwards.
GGTTGCAAAATACCAGCTATTTTGCCTGAATTATTTTATAAAACATAAGTAAATCAATTAGATACAATATATGTTGATTTTGACTTCGTTTGCAACTAATATGGGGCAACCATCCGGCCAGCGCCATTTAGGGAGACCCAATAATGATCAAATCGAACCGTTCCAATAAGCTTCGTGCGCTTCTGTTGTCCTCCGTCCCAATCTGCTTGTTTCCCGCTGCGACCGTTGTTCAGGCGCAAGATGCCCCGAAAGTCCAGGCGCAAGATACCGCGAAAATCGCCGGGGAAATTGATACGGTGGACGTCGTCACCGTCACCGCTCAGCGCCGCGCGGAGCCCTTGCAGGACGTGCCACTATCGATTTCGGCGATAACTGGCGCGCAAATCAAAAACGCTAACGTGACCACTGTCGATCGGCTTGAGCAGCTTGTTCCCGGCGTGCGCATGGGGCGCTCCGGATCGGACCTGCGCCCGGCGATGCGTGGCACCTACACCGAAATCGTCACGACCAACGCCGATCCGCGATTCGGTATTTATGTGGACGACATTTACCAGTCGCGTACCAGCCAGGTTCCGCCGGTCGTTGATCTGGCGCGGGTGGAGGTGCAGAAGGGACCGCAGGGCACGCTGTATGGTCGCAACAGCTTCGGCGGCAATATCGTTTTCCATTCCGCCGCGCCCACCGACAAATTCGAAGGCGGCGTCGATACTCTCTTCGGCAAATATAAGCAAAGTCGGCTCGAAGGCTTCCTGAATATTCCCGTCGCCGACGGCGTGGCGTTGCGGATTGCTGGCCTCGCGGAGAAGTCCAACGGTTATATTAAGAACATTGGCACGGGCAACGATTTGGGCGGCGAGGAGCAGAAATTCCTTCGCGGCACGCTGCGGATTTCGCCGACTTCCGTCCCAGGTCTCGAAGTGGTACTGCGCGGATCGTATCTGGATCTCGGCGGTCAGGGTTTGGGCGGGTTTGGCTACAAGATCCTCGGTACGCTGGTCGATCCGAGCTTGATCCGGGCACCAGGCCAATCGTTGACATACAACGGCGTAACCTATCAACTTCCCAACGGCTTCAACGGCAATAGCTGGACCGGCATCGGCATGCCCATCGACACGCGTTTTCGCGACGGCATTCCCGATGTAAATGGTGCGGACATCGGTATTCCCACGCTCGCCGATCCCTACCAAGTGAACTATGCGGGCAACATCTTCCGCAAAGGCTCGCAGCAGCAGTATGGCGGTACTGTCAGCTTCGACGCAGGGCCGGTGCGGCTTCGCTCGATCACCAGCTATACCGATTTCGATATCATTCGCACAGGCGGCAGCCTTACACCGGTGCTGCTAAATTATTCATATCAGCAGACCTCCACCAAGACGCTCACCCAGGAACTGCAAATCCTGTCGAACGATGACGCGAGCCCGCTGCAGTGGATTGCTGGCGGTTATTATTTCGATGACGTCGCCCGCGATCGCAGCGTCACCAATGTAAACCGCGCTTATGTCACCGCCACCGCGCCGGCGGGACAACAGTACTTTCCCTTCGGCTTCACCTTCGCACCTTCTGGAACCGGCTTCAATCAGACGACCGGGTTCGACAGCTTTAGCACGCAGCAGCAGAAGACGCGCTCGGTTGCCGCCTATGGTCAATTGTCCTATACGTTCTTCGACAAGCTGACGCTTACGTCTGGGCTGCGCTACACCAGCGACAAGAAGACCCTGCTGTCATCACGCTTCAACACCAGCCCAACTGGACCCGGCGCTTATTTCGCGCACAGTATTGATGATCCCGTCGATTACAACTGCGGTGGTTTCGTTGCGGCGAATCCGGCTTCGGTCTCTGCGTCGCCAACGGCGGTGGCGCAGGCTTACAACTTCGTCTGTGGTAACACCACCTACAACTATTCCAACTATCGTCAGGCGGTGGACTACAAGTTTGATCGCGACCACATGATCTATGCCAGCTTTTCGACCGGGACGCATGCCGGCGGTTTCAACACGGGGCCGGTGGCGATCAACGGTGTTCCGACCTTGTTGCCGTTCGCACCGGAAAAGGTTTCAGCATTCGAAGTAGGGACGAAGAACACCTTGTTCAACAATAAATTGACGCTCAACGCGGCCTTTTTCCGAAACGACTATCGCAATCTCCAGGCGCAGACCTCGATCCCCAATCCCAATGCCCCACTGACCAGCGTCACCTCGCTTATTCAGAACATCGGCAAGGATCGTGCCTATGGTATCGATCTCGATGCCGTGTTCCGGCCGACGAAGGAATTGCGCCTGACGGCCGCCTACAACTGGCTGGACGCGAAAGAACTCCAGTATGCCGTCAACACCTTCAACTTCGGCGGGTCGGCCGGCTTCTGCGGAATCACGCCGAGTTGCATCACATCAACGGGTGAGGCAAACGGGGTGCAAGGCACGCCGTTCCCCAATCCGCGTACCGATCCGAACCGGTTCATTCCCGTGCTCGACCCCAACGGTACCCCGATCGTCGTCGGCGGCGTGCCGCAATACCTCTATGTCATTGCCGGCACCGGTCGCGACGGGACGAAGTACACGTCGCGCAAGGCTTTTTCGCCCAAGCAAACGTTCCAGATCGGCGCTTCTTATGACATCGGCTTGGGCGGCGCGGGCACGCTGACGCCGGAGATCCAGACCTATTACAACTCCGGCTACATCCTCACTGACCTCACGCCGAATTTTGGTAAGAACGATGCCTATACCAAGACCGATCTGCGGCTGACCTACCGGACAGCGGATAGCAAGTTCCGTATCCAGGCGTTCGTCAACAATGTCGAAGACAAGGCGATCATCACCCGCGCCGTCTATTCCAGCCATCGGGCACTGTTGGTGAACTTCGCGCCGCCACGGACGTACGGTGTCACGGCGGGCTACAGGTTCTGAGCAACGCCGATTGCGGCGGGTGCCCTTTGATGGGGCACCCGGCGCGGCGTAACGATCAATATTTGGCGGGCTGAATCAATTACCTTTTGGAAGGTAGCCCGAGACCCCTTTAGCAGCAGAATGCGATTTTAATCAATTGATCTGCTCAGGTAATGTTGCCCCGTTCACCATGAACAATTCCGCCGTCGATCAATTCTCCACCAGCGGAACGCTCTACGTGAGCGCCCCCGAAGCCGCCCGGATTGTGCGCAAAGTCGGGCTCGAGTTTTCGCTGAGACGTATCGCGGCTAATATCCATGAGGACTTTTCGCGCTGGGCGGATTTCGACAAATCGGTGCGCGTTGCTAACCATTCCACGTTTGGCGTGATTGAGCTGATGCCGGTCTCCGACAATCACCGCTACGCGTTCAAGTACGTCAACGGTCATCCCCAGAACACAGACCTCGGCCTTTCAACCGTCATGGCGTTCGGCGTCTATGCCGACGTTGACACCGGCTCGCCACTCTTGTTCTCTGAGCTCACCATCACCACGGCACTGCGAACGGCTGCGATGTCGGCACTGGCCGCGCAATCGCTGGCGCGTCAGGACAGCCGTACCATGGCGCTGATCGGCAACGGCGCACAGAGTGAATTTCAGGCGCTTGCGTTTAAGTACCTGATCGGTATTGATACGCTGCGACTCTACGACGTGGATCGCGATGCGACGGCCAAACTGGTGGCAAACCTGCAACCTTTCGGCTTCAACATCGTCGTTTGTGAAAGTGCGGGCGATGCCGCGCGCAGTGCCGACATCATCACCACCGTGACCGCCGACAAGACGCGGGCGATTATCCTCACGACCGACATGATCGCGCCGGGTGTACACATCAATGCCGTCGGCGGCGATTGTCCCGGCAAAACAGAATTGCACGCCGATATCCTGAAGCAGGCGAACGTCTTCGTGGAGTACGCGCCGCAATCACGCATTGAGGGCGAAATTCAGCAGATGCCCGCAGACTTTCCAGTGACCGAACTTTGGCAAGTTTTCACCGGGCAGGCGGCGGCTCGCACGTCCGCCAACGAGGTCACCGTATTTGATTCAGTCGGCTTCGCACTGGAGGATTTCTCGGCGTTGCGCTTTATGTACGACAGCGCCGAAGCGCATGGATTCGGCCAGCGAATCGCGTTGATTCCGTCGCTGGAAAACCCGAAAAATCTGTTCTCAACAGTCGCGGCTCCACCGAGCGACAACGGGTCGTCAGAAGTCGAATGTTGCCGTGGCAACAGTTACGCGTAGCACGCCCGACTGTCGCGTGTATCTGCGCAATTGGCTCGTGCTGTCTGGTTCGACGTCCACTTCTAGTTCGTAACGGCGCATGGCGGAAAGTGGAACGTATCTGGTAGACGAAATTATCCCCATGTGCCAGTGCGGCAATGGATGCTGTCGTTTCCCTGTCAGCGTTTAGCCCAGCCAACTATTGACCCTAAGGCGGCGCATCCTCGTTGCTTTCCAAAGAGGAGCAGCGACGACATCGAATGGTTCTGTCGCGTTGTTTAGCCAAAGTGCGTATTCCACGGAAACTGGACACCCGTTCCGCCGCAAACTGGACAATTGGGGCGTAACGGCGCGGGGTTGAGGTTTTATTCTTGATGGCCCGAGCTGGTCAAACGAGCCCCTTTTTTCGCATTGAATCTCCTTTCAAGTTGATCTGATGGGCATTCTGAACCAGGCGGTCAAGGATGGCGTCGGCCAAGGTGGCGTCGCCGATGACGCCGTGCCAGTGCTCGATGGGAAGCTGACGACTTGCATTCGATATGGTGATGGAACAGAACATACGAGATTTTATGCATTCGCATTCTTTTCTTGTAGTTCATTTGCACACGCGGGATTGCCGTATTGTCGGTGGCATGGGCTTAATGGCGGGCAACGATACCGATTTGGCGATGCAGCCGAATGCACCACATTGTTGTCTACAAATGATTTTCGACTATACTTATTCTCAATATCGCTCGCCCAACCAATAAGTAGATGCAGTAGATGCCAGCAAAAAAAACCAAGACCGCTGCGCCATTAGTCACCGCGCTTGGGCAGCACCGTACTGTGACGTCCTATGATGTCGCCTTGCGCGCGGGCGTATCGCAGTCAGCCGTTTCGCGTTGTTTCAAGCCCGGTGCCAGCGTCTCCGCAGCCACACGGGAACGTGTCATGAAGGCGGCCAGAGAACTGGATTACACGCCGAACGCTATTGCCCGCAGCCTGATCACGCGCCGCTCCAATCTGGTTGCCGTGTTGATTTCAAACCTGACCAATCTCTACTACCCCGAAGTGCTCTCCGAACTTAGCCAGCAGTTCGTGAAAAATGGCATGCGCGTATTGCTGTTCACGTTGCCGCACGAGGCGGACGTGGACAAGATCATCGCGCGCGTGTGGGAATACCAGGTCGACGGCGTCATCGCTGCGGCCAGGCTCTCGCCGAAGCAGGTCGTCGAGTTCGAGAGGCGTCGGATCCCGATCGTGCTCTACAACCGGAGCCTTCACGACAAAGCGGTAAATGCAGTCGTCTGCGACCAGATCGCTGGTGCGCGAACCCTTGTCACGCGCCTGGCCAGCGCCGGCCACAAGCGTTTTGCCATCATTGGCGGACCCAAGGATTCGGTCGTCGGGCAAGAGCGTACCAAGGGCGCCCGCGAACGCATCGCCGAATTAGGTCTGCGCGAGCCGTTGGTGGTGCCGGGCAATTACGATTATGAAAGCGGCGCAATCGGTTTGCGCGAAATCGTCAGACAACTCGGGCGCGTGCCCGATGCGATCATCTGCGGCAACGACGTGATGGCAATCGGCTGTGTGGACACGGCGCGCCACGAATTGGGATTGCAGGTGCCGGCGAAATTATCGGTCGCCGGATTCGATGGTGTCGAGCCATCCACCTGGCTCAGCTACAACCTGACCACGCTGCGGCAACCTGTGCAGAAAATGGCGCAAGCCGCCGCCGACATGCTGACCGCACTCATCGGCAACCCCGGGGCCGAGCCCGAAAAGCGCGTGTTTACTGCCCAATTCATCGAGGGCGGCACGTCGCGCCTCGGCAAGGAGATTGAATGAACCGCATCCTCACCACCCACGTCGGCAGCCTGCCGCGTTCGGCGCGCGTGACCGAACTCATTTTCGCGCACGAACTCGGCAGCGGCGTCGATGCGTTGGAATTTGACACCACCATGGCTGACGCGGTGCGCACGGTGGTCGCGCGTCAGGTGGCGGCGGGCATCGATCTGGTGAGCGACGGCGAACAATCGAAGATCAGCTATGCAACTTACATCAAGGATCGGATCACTGGCTTCGATGGCGACAGTCCGCGCCGCGTGCCGCAGGATCTGGAGGCGTTTCCGACCTTTATGAAACGCCTGGCCGCGTCGGGCGGCTCACCACAATATCGGCGCCCGCGTTGCGTCGGTCCGATCGCACTAAAAACGCTCGATCCGCTGCATGCCGATATCAAGCATTTCAAATCCGCGATCGCGGCGACGCCACCGACCGGGACATTCATGAACGCGGCATCACCAGGCGTGATTGCGTTGTTTCAGCCTAATGAATATTATCCCTCGCACGAGGCCTACCTGCACGCGCTGGCCGAGGCGATGCGACCCGAATATGAGGCGATCGTCGCCGCGGGTTTCGTATTGCAGCTCGATAGCCCCGATCTGGGATTGGGTCGCCATATGATGTTTAAGGACAAGCCCGAAAGCGAATACATCGGTCTGGCGAATCAGCATGTCGAGGCACTCAATACGGCGCTGCGCAACATCCCGGCCGAGCGTGTGCGGATGCACGTCTGCTGGGGCAATTACGAAGGCCCGCACCATTGCGACGTGCCAATGGATATCGTGCTGCCGATAGCGCTGCGCGCGAAACCGCAGGCGCTGCTGTTTGAATCATCGAATCCGCGGCATGCACACGAGTGGACGGTTTTCCGCGACGCAAAAATTCCAGACGACAAGATTCTGGTACCCGGCGTGCTCGATTCTGTGACGAATTTCATCGAGCATCCGCTGCTCGTCGCCGAGCGGATCGGGCGTTTTGCCGACATTGTCGGTCGCGAGCGCGTGATCGCCGGTACCGATTGCGGTTTTTCGACTTTTGCCGGATTCGGCAATGTCGACGCCGAAATTGTCTATGCCAAACTTGGCGCACTCGCCGAAGGTGCCGCGATCGCGTCGAAGCGTCTTTGGGGAAAAGCGTCGCCATGACAAGAATCGAGACGTTTCGTACTCGCCTGCGCGCGGGCGAGGCGATGATGGGGACATTCCTGAAAACGCCGTCAGCCATCGTTTGCGAGGTGCTTGGCCTTACGCCGCTCG
>JANPBQ010000327.1:0-15245 GCA_031430555.1 Betaproteobacteria bacterium | reverse complement strand
GTTGCTGGGTGGAACGTGAACAAGTCGTTCAGGACCAAGGCACCAACGTACCGGGTGCGGTGGCTGGTGCCATTATCGGCGGCATTCTCGGTCACCAGATCGGTGGCGGACGCGGCAGGGATGTCGCCACTGCCGGCGGCGTTATCGCCGGCGCGGCTGTGGGTGCCAATGTCGGTCGTGACGGAAGCGGACAATTGGCGTATTCACAAAATGTCCAGCGCTGCAACAACGTGTCGGGCCGCATGCGTGCCGATTACTGGGACGTGATCTACAGTTTCAGGAACGAGGAACATCGTGTGCAGATGAACCAGCCGCCGGGACCCACCATTACCGTCAACGCCCAAGGTGAACCGCGCGCGTAGTCGTGCGACTCTCGCCGGTAATGCAACAGTCAGTCTGAAAATCGGAAGGGCCAGCAGGTTTTGCCAAACGCGTTCGGATCCGGATGCAACAATGGGGGCACGGTGTCAGCAGTGACACTGTGCTTGGAAGAAGCGCAGCGCATTCCGGGGTGGCTTTCGCAATTTACGCTAGGTTCCCGGAATCCGCTGCGCTTCTTCCGGGCAACAGGTGCTGTTCGATTTGCCCAAAATTCACCATTCGCCCTGAGGTATCGAAGGGCATGTTTGCAAACAGCCCTTCGATACATCAGGGCGATCAATGTTTGAGCGAACTTCATTGGAGCTGGCCCAGCAACGCGTGGGCATTCTGTATTTTCAACATGTATCCCCTTGCAGCGCGCTGGACGGATACCGCTAGAATTGGCGAATGATCGAGATACACCCCGCAAATTTCGCCAATGACATTTCGCTTGTCCAGAGCCTATTTCGAGAGTACGCGGACGGTGTAGGCGTTGATCCTTGCTTTCAGGGCTTTGAAGAAGAATTGTCGACATTGCCCGGAAAGTACCAACCACCGAGCGGCCAACTGTTGATTGCGTCAGGACTAAATGGTGCGGCGGGATGCGTCGCCATGCGGCGCATCGATGCGCAAACCTGCGAAATGAAACGGCTTTATGTTCGCCCTCAGGCGCGAGGCGACAACCTCGGGCGTCGATTGGTGGAACGGATCATCGACCAAGCGCGGCGTGCGGGTTACGCTCGTATTTGCCTCGACACGTTGCCAACAATGACGACCGCACAGAGCCTGTATCGATCGCTCGGCTTCGTGGCGACCGAGCCCTATGCGTTCAATCCCGTGGCGGGTACGATATTCATGTTGCTCAATCTCGACAATGACAATCGTTCGCGCACGCTGAATGGGATTCGTCGCGAGATACGTGATCAATCCTGATTTAGCGCAATCCTTCCGCCGCCATCCACGCCAGCATATCCGTTTCGAATCGCCCGGTAAATGCCGACAGTTCGTGTCCGACATTGGCATAGGTGAATGCCTTGAATCGCGCGCCGGTCTGTTGCATTGCGGCGATAGTTTTCACGCATTCGCGCGTGGGGACGAGCCGGTCATCGGCACCGAGCAGCCACAGCGCCGGAATGCGTAATGCGGTCATCGAGGGTTTGGGATCCCAGCCCGGCTCACCGGCAAAGGTCGACAGCGCCGCGTAATTGGCGTCCAGCGAATTGGTCGTCGGCAGGCGCTCGTAGAAGATGTTCGCGCCGACCGGCAGGGTGGATCCGACGGTCGCAATGAAAAAACGTATGTCTGCGGTTTTGCGCGCCGCGGCGATCATGATCCAGCCCGCCTGACTCACGCCGAACAGGCCGATGCGAGCCGCGTTGATCGCGCGCAATGTACGCAGGAAATTTACCCCTGCCACCATGTCGCCGGCGAGTTCATCGACCTGCGAGGCGCTATTTGCCGCACTCAATCCGCGATAGGTGCCTGTCGATTGGCCGACGCCGCGCTTGTCGTAACGCAATACCGCGAAACCGGCATTGTTGAACATCGGAACAAATGCCGCGCCTTCCGCGAGCGTCGCCATTCCTGAACCGTGTCCCATGACGACTGCCGGATGCGGACCGGGGCCTGCGGGCACATCGAGGCGATAGAAGAGGTTCGCGTCGCCGCTGAGAAACATGCCTTCGGATGAGGCTGCGCTTGGCATTGCCACTGAAGACGCACCATCGGCGGAAGTCCCGCTTCCACCCGAGCACGCGGCAAGGCCAAGCGCGACTCCGCCGATGAAAAAGTGTCGTCGCGATACAACCATCGGTCTGTTTGATTGCGACATAAAGAAGGAAATGGGTGGATTGCTGTCGTACTCATTCTAGGTCGCGGGCTCGCGACGGACTGCGACAGGAATGCATTCGGGACGATTCATTCGGAAGCATTCCGAGTACTTCAGGCAGTTGGCCGCAGAGAATCGAATGTTTGTCATCAATGATGACGGCCAGCGCAAGTGACTCAAAGTGGCCGTAGTCGATTTTTCCCACGCTCAACGCGCAATACAGGCAAACGCTTCAAGCTCGCATTCGAAAGCGACACAGACGAAACCGCAGCACAAATTCTCAAGCGACTAGCGACGCACCAGAACAACTCGCCAAAGTACCCGCCAAGACAGTGCCGGACGCACGACGCAAATCGTCGTGCGATGTCCGCATCCGCGTTACAAGTATTCGACGTCGGATCCAAGCAAATTACCCTTCGCGTCACGGCTCAGGATCACGATGGTCTGTAGATCATCACGATTGCCATCGTCGGGATTGAAGGTTTTCTTGCTGAATACCAGGCGCACGGCATCCGGACCTTTGCGTTCAATGCTGTCCGGCTTGCCGACCTTTTCCGTGATCTCCGCTTCAGTTTTGCCAACCACATATCCGTAGAAAACGCCCCGGGTGTACCCGCCACCGCCGCATGCCGTCAGTCCCAGTGCCAGCACCAGTGCCGCACCCGCCATGCCTATCCTGCGCAGGAATTGTCCGTTTGCCATCGGTTTCTCCTTAGAGATTTGGAAATAGTCCAGTATGCCAACGCTGCCTTACGCGAAACTTACAACTCGAGCGGAAAGTGGGCATCAAAATTCGGGGTCACCGAGAGCCGGGGTAAGAAATCGACAATGCGAGTTGGCTGCTGACGAGATGCAAAGTATGGTGACTTTTGCCCAAATACACTGCCACATACCGAACGTGATGATCGAAGTGCGTACTTTGCTCGAACGATCCTTTGCGAATGCTATTGCACTGCTTCGTAATCAATGCGACTTATTCTCGTTCTCCAATAAGCCCCTTCCCCCGGGCAGGGGGAAGGCTGGGATGGGGGTCGAACGCGTGGGTGTGTGCCATCTGAAATACCCCGCCCCCATCCTAACCTTCCCCCTAAAAAGGGGGAAGGAAGAATGGCACTTACTTAAGGATTTCCTGCATGGATAGCGCTAGATGCTCGTGCTGTCGCGGGCATACAAAAACTGTCTCCCCGGACTTGTTCCGGGGCCCAATTTTGTTCAAATGGGCATTCCGTCGAAATTGGATCCCGGAACAAGTCCGGGGAGACACCTAAAGTAAGTGCCATTCGGGGAAGGAATTTATCAATTCCAAACAGAATGAAGCACTACACTACGTTGCCTGAGTTAGCGTAGCCTCCGATGCAATCTTCCGCAATGCCTGCTCGAATACTTCGGGCGGTTGGCCGCCCGATATCAGATGCTTGCCATCAATGATGACCGCCGGTACGGAGTTGATGCCGTTTCTGATCCAGAATTGTTCCGCCTCACGCACTTCGTTTGTAAAAGCGTCCGATTCCAGAATGCTGCGCGCCGCCGCGACATCCAACCCAACTTCCTGCGCCAATTCAATCAGCACCTCTGTTGCCGCCGGGTTGCGGCCTTCGCTATGGTAGGCGCGCAGCAGGGCGTGTTTGAGCGCGCGCTGTTTGTCGCCATCTTGCAGGCCGGCCCAATGCAGCAGGCGGTGCGCGTCGAATGTATTCCAGACGCGGCTGCGCTCGCCGAATGAAAAGCCGACCGCCTGGCCGCGAGCGCGGATGTTCGCGCGATTTGCGGCCAATTGCTCAGCGCTTAGTCCGTATTTGCGCGAGAGATATTCACTCGCATCCACGCCATCTTTGGTCATGTCTGGATTGAGTTCGAACGGCTGCATGTGCAGCGTAACGGGAATCTCATCGCCGATGCGTGCCAATGCAATCTCCAGGGCATTCAGGCCGACAGCGCACCACGGGCAGGCGATGTCGGAGACGAAATCTATTTTCATGTTGGCGCCATTGGTGTGAGACTGATTTTGGCAGTGTAGTGGAAATCGCTGCGGCAACAGCCACCGTGCTGCACATGCGTCGGCATTCCTGCCGCGACAGCAACCGGTTTGTCGCTGTCGAAACCCACATTTGGGTGCATTGTCGCGTCAACTCAGCAAGTGCCGACGATTTCAATTAGCCTGTTTTCGGTGGCGTTCAGACCGTGACTATTTGCGATCATTGGAAGTGCCGCCATTACCGCGCTCAGTGGATTTCTGGCGCTCGCGGTCGGCATGACCTTGCTATTGTTCGCGCTCTCGGGGGGAAGTGTCGGCATCGTGTCGACACATTCCGCGACCTCTCCTGTGATCATCTTGCCGTTGATTTGGCTGCGCACCAGGCAGCGCCCGGAAGCGGGGACGTGGGTTGGTGCGGCGATTGTGATCATCGGTATGGCGCTCATCTTCTCGCGATAGCCATGCACGAGACTGCGGATGCGGCTATCTTATTGTGTACATCAATTCCGCAGGTTCAGCATGCAATGGGAAATCGTCTTCGAATGCGTCAAGGAAATTTCTGGATTGACGTCCGGGATGCCGCGGGCGATTGTGCTGCTGCGTCATGAAGTTGTCGCCTCGATGCAATTGTCGGCGACCGATAAGCAAGAATTGCACGATGTGTTGGACGGCCTGCAAACGGCGAATCTATACGGTCGAATATCACTGGTCGGCAAGTTGAAAGAAGTTTTGTCCCGGCATGAACAATTCAAGGCCAGGTACGCGGAATTCGGTATGTCGCGAAAGTGATGGCTCGATCAACGGGGAAGTCCGCTATGTTTGCAATAGCGAGAATATGAAAATCTAAACATGTTCAAATTCCTGGCTCTCATGGTGGTCATCTGGCTCGCTCTCATGCCTCCGCTCTTCACCGACGGTGCCTGCACGGCCGAATTTGACCTTGAAACCGCGCTATTGAGTGCCAACCAGAAGTCGCTTGCGACACCTGCGCTCGCGCAAACATATTGGGCGACGCGCCGAATTCCCGTAACGACTCTGACCGCCAAACAATGTCGCCTTGCACGCTCGAAATTTGTCGATTCCTGCAGTTCGGGCGATCTGATTTACGCGGCCGTGCCGATCGAAAATCGCATTTGCCGGATTTATCGAGACGATGAAATCCGTATCAAGCTCCAGTACGATGACAAGGGCCGCTTGACGCGGATGCTGACCGAAATGAATCCGTTCAAATCCTTGCCACTACCCTGTTTTGGGGTGACGGTGCATTGGGGGCGGTAGGCGTGAAGGCGTATTGATGCATCTCCGTTGGGCGATTCAAATGACTGACAATTGAGTAAGGCGAAATTGCTGTTCCGCCGAATCCGCCATTGAGTCGATTGAGGTCGCGCGGCGCAAAAAACCTGCGCGAAAGTGGTGATACGCTCCGCGCCATCGTAGAATTAGCGGTCGTTAAAACACAAAAAGCAGGAGGCCACTTTGCAACCCGAGTATCCCCCGTTCATGTTCGGCTATGGCATTCTTCCGGCCATTTTTGCCAAGATTCAGGATCGCGACGCGCCGGAAGTTTTCAGTCACGATTACCTGCGCTACACGCTCGGCTTTTCGCGGGAGTCGGATCGCGCGTTCATTGCGTTGGCGAAGCGCATCGGATTTCTTTCCGTCGATGGCAAGCCGACCGATGTCTACACCGAGTTCATGAATCCGAAGAACGCCTACGCGGCGATGGCGAAGGCCATGCGCCATGGTTTTTCGGCGCTCTACGCGCGTCAAGCAGACGTTGAGGCAATCGATCGGAAGGCGCTCGGCACCTTGGTCGCGGAATTGACGGGATTGGATGCGGGCCACGCCACCGCGCGCGCGGTCATCGGAACATTCCTGACGTTGAAAGAGCTTGCCGCGCCGAAGGTCGAAGTGCCGCGTGAGGCCAATCGCCGCAAAGTCGCCGAGCGGCGGACGCGATAATGTGCAAAAAGCACCTTGTGGTGATGCGTGACGTGGCGAATTGTTGTTTCTGCGAGTTTGCATCCTACGAGCGCGAATTTGCGACGCCACTCAAAAATAGGTTGCTAAGTCATTGATTTATATGCTGGAGTACGCTACTATCTGACTTCAATGCAACTTGAATGAAGACGATGACAAAAACCACCAAAGCTCCCGCAAAAGCACCTGCCAAAGCCGCCGCCAAGGCGGTCACCAAGGCGGTCACCAAAGCGGTCAAAAAGGCACCCACCAAAGCGTCCAAAGCCGCAGCGGTCGCGGTCGATGAGGCACCGATCAGTGCCAAGCCGATTGTTTATGCGTCCGGCCAAATCGCCGCCGTTCACGCGCAGCCGTTTACGCGCCCGCCCGCGTTCGTGCCGAAGAAGCCGCGCGGTAGCTAGTTCCGTAAAGTTGGCCGGCCGTTGGGCTGACACTTGATGAATGATTGTGAAGGATTGCCGAAATGGGGTCTTCGTTTCGGCGGTCTTGTTGCGTTTGAAGTGGGTTTACTTTAGACGCAGGTACCGCGAATGCGCTAATCGTTCTATGCCAAACTTCGCGTCAAATGAAGCCGATTCGTTGCGAGATTGATTTCCCCCTGTTGGCCACGCTGACGCCGTCAGAGCGGTTGCGCCTCGTCTTTATTGAGCCCGTTGCCGTACACATCGCGACGGAAATCGCTGACGTGGTGCTGGTGCTCGAAGCGGTGTCGCGCGCGAGTGCTGCCGGGCATTGGTGCATCGGCTTTGTCGCGCACGAGGCGGCGGGTGCGTTTGATTCGGCGTTGATTGTTCAAGAAGTTGCCGGCAAACCGCTGGCATGGTTTGCCGAATTTGCGGCACCCTCAAACGCTTGCCCCTCACCCGATACGCTTCGCGCATCGACCTCTGCTTCGCTTCAAGTGTGCCCTTGTCCCGCGGGAGAGGTGAGATACGCGGTCGGCGAATGGCGGTCGGACGTTGATCATCTTGTGTTTCGCGACAAGGTCGAATCGATCCGCGCAGACATCCGCGAAGGCCGTTTTTATCAGGTGAATTTCACCACCCGCCTTCAAGCCTCGTTTTCAGGCGACGCACTCGCGTTTCACCGCGCGCTGCAATCGTCGCAACCAAACGGCTATCACGCATTCATTGATACCGGCCACGCGCAATTGCTTTCCGTCTCGCCGGAACTATTTTTCACCTTGCATGACGGCAACGTGACCACGCAGCCAATGAAAGGCACCGCGCCGCGCGGCGACACGCCCGAGGCGGATGATCGCATCGCTTGGGCGCTCACACATTCGGACAAAGAGCGCGCGGAAAATTTGATGATTGTCGATTTGCTGAGGAACGATTTGTCGCGCATTGCAAAACCGAATTCGGTCGAAGTCGCCGCACTGTTTGCGTTGCAACCCTTGCCGAGCGTCTGGCAAATGACTTCCACCATCAACGCAACGTTGCGTGATGGCCTCGGCCTGACCGATGTGTTCCGCGCGCTGTTTCCCTGCGGCTCCGTCACCGGCGCGCCGAAAGTGGAAGCAATGCGCTCGATCGCCGCACTCGAAACCGCGCCGCGTGGTGCGTATTGCGGCGCGATCGGTTTTGTCGCACCTGCCGTCGATGGCCAGCCGCGCGCCTGCTTCAACGTCGGCATTCGCAGCGTGTGGATCGAAGACGGTATGGCGACTTGCGGTGTCGGTGGCGGCATCACCTGGGATTCGACGGTCGAGGGCGAATGGGCTGAGGTGATTTACAAGAGCCGGTTTGTAAAGCGCGCGTCGAAATCATTTGAAATGCTGGAAACGATTCGCCTGGAAGAGGGCGAATTTACGTTGCTGGATCGCCATCTGGATCGCATGGAAAACTCGGCGCGGCATTTTCGTTTTACGATTGACCGCGCACCCGTGGCCGAAACCCTCGATCGCCTGAAAAACCAGCATCCACGCGGTGTTTGGCGGGTTCGCCTGTTGCTGGATCGGTCAGGCTTGGTGCGAGCAGAAGCCATCGCATTGGATGACGTGCCGCGCAACGTGGTGTTTCGCATGGCCGCGTCACCCGTATCAAGCGCGGACGAATTTCTGTTGCACAAGACCACGCGGCGCGAGACTTACGAATTCCACGCGCCAACGGGACAGGCCGAGTTCGACACGTTGCTGTGGAATGAGCGCGGCGAACTGACGGAATTTACCCGCGCAAATTTGGTGATGAATATCGATGGTGTCATGTGGACGCCGCCGGTTGCGTGCGGCTTGCTCAATGGCACGTTGCGCGATGACCTGGTCGCGAGCGGCGAGTTGCGCGAGCGTGTGCTGACGCGCGAGGATCTTGCGAAGGCGGAAGGTGTGTGGTGGTTGAACGGCGTGCGCGGATGGGTGGCGATTCGATTGCGTGGCGATCGAGACATTGAAATGGCGGCATGAGTGGAAGGTGACGCCCTCATCCCGGTCTTCTGCTTCGCTTCAAGTGTGCCCTTGTCCCAAGGGAGAAGGCGTCGAACCGAGAAGGATGGTCAAGCCGGCGAGCCGGGCTATCTGGTTCCCGATGTGCTCGCACCAAACTTAAAGCTGGTCTTTTGCGGGACCGCGCCGTCAGCCGCCTCCGCCGCGGCGAAGGCGTATTACGCGAAGCCCGGCAATAAATTCTGGCCGACGCTGTTTCAGGTCGGCATTACGCCACGGCAATTTTCTGCGCACGAATATCCTGAGCTTCGGTCGTTGGCAATCGGCCTCACCGATTTGTGCAAGATTCATTGCGGCGTCGATGCGGATTTACCCGATGATGCATTCGATCTCTCGGCGTTCCGTCAAAAAATCACGAAATACCGGCCCGCGCTGGTGGCATTCACCAGCAAGCATGCGGCGCAATCGGCGCTGGGTCATGCGGTGGATTACGGTATTCAGGAGGAGGTTTGGGGTGCGACGCGGTTTTTCGTGCTGACCTCTCCCTCCGGATTGGCGACACGATATTTCAGGCTCGATATTTGGCAAGCGCTCGCCGACCAATATCGCGCACTGAGCGCAACAACCGCGAGTCGGCGGAATACAATGGCGCGACGATGATATCAAAAAGTGAATTGATGGCGGCCAAAAAATCCCTGCGCGCACAGGTGCTCGCTGCGCGCGATGCCATGCTGCCTGAGGTGCGACAAGCGGCTGGGCAAGCGATCACCACGCGGCTTTGCCAGATGCCGCAATACCGCGAAGCCGGCACCGTGCTCACCTACATGAGTTTCGGCACGGAGCTGGACACGCATGCATTCTTCGATCGCGCGCTGGGTGAGGGAAAAGTCGTCGCGCTGCCACGCATCGACAAACCCACCAAATCACTCACGCTGCATCGTGTTGATGGTCATGCCGATCTGGTCGATGGCGTATGGGGCATCCGCGAGCCGCGCGCCGATGCGCCTGTCATGTCGATCGATGACATCGACGTCGTGCTGATGCCCGGCCTTGCGTTCGATCGCGCGGGAAACCGGCTCGGTTACGGCGCGGGGTTTTATGATCGCCTGCTTGCCCAAACAATGGACAAGCCGCTCCGCGTCGCGGCGGCGTTCGATGTTCAATTGATTGACACCGTGCCCGCCGATGCCCACGACAAGACCTGCCATTGGATTGTCACCGAAAAACACGTCATTCAAATTCCAACATGACCGCACGCATTATCGACGGCAAAAAAATCGCCGAATTTTTTCGCGCCGAATACAAGCTGCGCGTCGATCGATTGATCGAACACAGCGTGAGACCCGGTCTCGCGGTATTGGTCGTGGGCGACGATCCCGCCTCGCATGTCTATGTGCGCAACAAGGCGCGCGCCTGCGAGGCCATCGGCATGCATTCGGAAGTACATGCGCTCAATGCCGCAACGACACCGGACGAACTCGCGGCACTGATCGATGCGTTGAATCGAAATCCGTCGATTCACGGCATCCTCGTGCAATTGCCGCTGCCACGCCAACTCGACGAACGCGCCGTCATCGAAGCCATTCATCCCGACAAGGATGTCGATGGTTTTCATTTCGCCAACATGGGCGCGCTGGTGATCAACGAGAGCCGCTTCCCGCCCTGCACGCCGTATGGTGTGATGAAAATGCTGGAGTACGAAGGCATTGCAGTGGAAGGCAAGCATGTGGTCGTGGTGGGCCGCTCCAACATCGTCGGCAAACCGCTCGCGATGATGATGTTGCGTGCCGGCGGAACTGTCACGATTTGTCATTCCAAAACCCGCGACTTGGGCAAATTTACGCGCGACGCGGATATTCTGGTCACGGCCGTCGGCAAGGCGGGAATGGTTACGGGTGAGATGGTGAAGGCCGGTGCGGTGGTGATTGATGTCGGCATCAATCGTCGCGCCGATGGCAAGCTGATTGGTGATGTGGAGTTCGAATCGGCGAAAGCGGTGGCGTCGGCAATAACGCCGGTGCCGGGAGGTGTCGGGCCGATGACGATCACGATGTTGTTGGGGAATACGTTGAAGGCGGCAGAGCGAAGTACGGGGTTGGCCGGGGAGGATGGGGAGACGATGATGGCGTGAATGCGGGTGAGGGACGGCGGTGGCGCCAGCGACCATCCACCACAAAAAACACAAACCCCAGCACCCAAGCGCTTCTACAGCCAAAAAGCCGCCAAACACCGCGCCAATGCTTGATCTATATTGCTGAAATTGCGAGAAAGACGAACGCTCCGTCCTGCCCGATAATGAAGGCATGACGTCGAATCCAGACTGCCCCGGAGCAACACCATGACCCCCTATGAGCAGGGCTTAGACAAGAATCCCGCCAATTTCGCGCCGCTCACGCCGCTGTCATTCTTGCCGAAGGCGGCGGCGGTATATCCGGAGCGCATTGCGGTCATTCACGGATCGCGCCGCTTTACCTGGCGCGAACATTACGTGCGCGTGCGCCGCCTCGCCTCCGCATTGCAACAGCGCGGCGTCGGCAAGGGCACCACCGTGGCGGCGATGCTCGCAAATACGCCGGAGATGATCGAAATGCATTTCGCTCCGGCGATGATTGGTGCTGTGGTCAACACGCTGAACACGCGCCTCGATGCGGAGACGATCGCATTCATGCTCGACCACGGCGAAGCGACGGTGTTGATCACCGACCGGGAATTCGCGCCGACCATCGAGAAAGCACTTCAGCTTTGCAAAGCGAAACCGCTCGTTATCGATGTCCTCGATCCCGTTTATACGGGCGATGGCAAGCGCCTCGGCGAAATGGATTACGAGACCTTCATCGCGACGGGTGACGCTGAATTCGAGTGGCAAATGCCGGCCGACGAATGGGATGCGATTTCGCTCAATTACACGTCCGGCACCACGGGCAACCCGAAAGGGGTCGTGTATCACCATCGCGGCGCGCATCAGAACGCGATCGGCAATATTCTCGAATGGTCGATGCCCAAGCACAGCGTGTATCTGTGGACGCTACCGATGTTTCATTGCAACGGCTGGTGTTTTCCCTGGACCATCGCCGCCAACGTGGGCACGCACGTGTGCCTGCGCAAGGTTGAGCCGAAACTGATTTTCGATTTGATCCGCGAACATGGCGTTACGCATTTTTGCGGCGCGCCGATCGTGCACAGCATGCTCATCAACGCGCCGGAGGAACAAAAGCGCGGCATCACGCAAAAGGTCAGTGTGATGGTGGCTGGGGCGGCACCGCCAGGTGCGATGATCGAAGGCATGGCGAAAATGGGTTTCGCGCTGACGCATGTTTACGGTCTCACCGAAACCTACGGCCCCGCCGGCGTATGTGCACCGCATCCCGAATGGGCCGGTCTCGCGCTGGAGGATCAGGTGCGATTGAATGGCCGGCAAGGCGTCGCGTATTTATTGCAGGAAGGCATGACGGTGATGAATCCGGCGACGATGCAGGAGGTGACCGCCGACGGTGAAACCATGGGCGAAATCATGTTTCGCGGCAACATCACCATGAAGGGCTACCTGAAAAATCCCGCCGCGAGCATTGAAGCCTTTGATGGCGGCTGGTTTCATTCCGGCGATCTGGCAGTGATTTATCCCGACGGCTACGTGAAAATCAAGGATCGCTCGAAGGACGTGATCATCTCCGGCGGAGAAAATATCTCATCGCAGGAAGTCGAGGATGTGTTGTCGCGCCACCCGGCGGTGATGTTGTCGGCGGTGGTCGCACAACGGGATGAAAAGTGGGGTGAAGTCGGTTGCGCGTTTGTCGAATTGAAGGAGGGTGCCGCCGCCACCGAAGAAGAATTGCTGGCGTTTTGCCGCGAGCGTATGGCACGATTCAAGGTGCCGAAGAAATTCATATTCCGCCCGTTGCCGAAAACATCGACCGGAAAGATCCAGAAATTCGTTCTGCGCGAATGGGCACGCAGCACGGACGCTATCGAGTGAGTGGCGTAAATTGAAGAACACAGGAAGGTGGAGATGATTCGAGATTTGTTTCCCCGCGCGGCGGGGGCGAGCGCATGAGTGCGATGCGGCATCACCACTATCGGGGGCTTTCCTCCACGGGTTTTCACCGGCTTCACTACACGGAATGGGGCGATGCCGCCAATCCGAACGTGCTGATATGCGCCCACGGTCTCACGCGCTGTGGCCGCGATTTCGATACGCTGGCCAGCGCGCTCGCCGACCGCTATCGCGTGGTGTGCCCGGATGTCGCGGGCCGCGGCGAGAGCGATTGGCTCGCGCACAAGGCGGATTACAACTACGTGCAGTACATGTCCGACATGGTCGCGCTGATCGCGCGCGTCACCGCCACCGGCGTAGAGACCTTGCATTGGATGGGCACCTCAATGGGCGGCATTATCGGCATGCTGCTCGCCTCGCACACCGGCACGCCCATCACGCGCCTCGTGCTGAACGATGTGGGGTCATTCATACCGAAAGCATCGCTCGACCGCATCGGCATGTACCTGGGCGTTTCGCCGCGGTTCGCCGATTTTGAATCGGTGGTGATGGCGGTGCGCGCGGTGAGCCCGTTCGGCGATATGTCCGATGCCACTTGGCGACAACTCACGGTACCGTTGGTGAAGCAGCAAGCCGACGGTGCCTGGATGTTTCGCTACGATCCCGGCGTCGGCGAATCATTTGCCGCCGGTGCCGTTCAGGATGTGGATCTGTCGACCGTGTGGGAAAAAGTGCAATGCCCGGTGCTGATCACGCGCGGTGCGGAGTCTGATTTGTTGTTGAAAGAAACCTTCGATGCGATGTGCCGCAAATCCGGCGTGCGCGGCGTCGAGTTCGCACGGGTAGGACATGCGCCGATGTTTCAGGAAGCGGGGCAGATCAAGGTGGTGCGGGAGTTTTTGCTAGAAGGGAAAGGTTGATGGTGTCAATGAAATTGTTGTCATCCTGAGTAACGCGAAAATCGTGATTTGTCCCAATTTGTTTCTCCCATTGTTTCTGGCGCTACTGTTGTGCGTGGCACCCGCCGCCTCGGCGTATGAGGCCGCCCCTTACACGAGGGATGCGAATGAACGGCTAAACCGCGTTCAGAAGAAAATGGATGCGCCGGATCTCGGTTCGCAGGAAAGACAGAAAAACGTCGCGGTTTACGTGGAATACCTCAACAAATTGTATTCGCGGGCCGACTATGATTTTTCCAAGTCGCTTGCTGAATACTATCAAGACATTGCCGAAACAAATGGCGTTCCCGGCGAAAGAATTGAAGCTCAATTCACGGCTAAAGTCGCCATAAAGCTTGATGCATTGATGGCGGGAATGTCCGTCGAAAACGCATTCCCGGGCAAAGAGTACGAGGCTGTTCGAGTCGCCTACAAGAGCTTGCGGGCCGCCGGCCAAGGCATCAAATTGCCGCCCGATCAAATCGCCGCGATCAAGCAGCGTCGAGCGGATGTCGAGGCGAGGAAGTCGGAGAAATTGCAGGCGGAAAAGAACGCCAAATTGCGGGCGGATATAGGCATGTTCGTCGTCATTGCCGTTATCACTTCACTTTTGGTGGGCTTCCTTCTTTGGCCGGTGTCGATGTTTTTGCGGCGCAAGAAGTTGGCTGAAAAAGAAAGGGCGGCGCCATACGTCTATATTAAGAAGCATGCAAATTATCCTGAACCCGCCGAGAAGGCGTTGCGCAACCCAGAGCAACAATAGTTGCAGAATGCAAAGGCTATCGGGAAACGCCGGAAACGTCAGGGACAGACCAAGTGTAATTCTTGAATGAAACACTTAACCCATGATTGCGGCGCTAGATCAATCGAAAAAATCTTCAACTGAAGAATTGAATAGACTGTAGTTCGCACAAGCAAGCGCAACTCTGGCTGGTTGTCGAGTCACTCCTCCCACCGAAACCGCCACAACGCAATCGCAAACATCGCCGCGCTGAACGCAAGCAACACGCCCATCGGCGCGAGCGCCGCGTCGAATCCCAAGCCGCGCCACGTCATCGCCGCCAGCCCATCAACGGCCCATCGCGTCGGCACCCACAGCGATAACGATTGCAGCCACTCGGGGAATACAAACGACGGCACCCAGGCACCGCCCAGCATCACCATCAGCAGCGTCGCGAAAATCGCCAGACCACGCGTGGCCTCCGGGTTGTTGCCGATGGCGGCGAGCAGCAGACCGAAACTTGAGGTGAGTAGCGCGAAGCAGATGACAATACCGACAAAGCCGATCACGCTGCCTTCGATGCGCACGCCGAATATCGCCATGCCCACGGCGAAAATCGCAATCATCAAAATGATGGCGATCACCGAGGCGCTGGCCACGGTGCTGCCCAGCAACATGGTCTTGCTCACGGGTGCGGCGCGCAGGCGTTTCCACAATCCCATGCGGCGAGTGAGCAAGAGGCCAACGCCGATATCGATGCCCATGAATAAAATGAATTGCACGCTCATACCCGCGAACGAATGCGAATAGGAGTTGTACTTTTTTTCCTTGCCCGAGGTGACCTCGGTTGCGACCGAGGTGAAGGGCATATCGAATGCGGGCAGGTTTGCCGCGCCTTTCGAGCCGGATGGACGCGCTTGCACGCGTTCAATGGCATCAAACATGCCGATCAGATCGCGCTTTTGATCCACTGGCAAATTCGTATTTCCAGTTACATCGCCGCGAAGATCGCTCATCGCCGACGAGCCGCCGCCGATGGTGGACTGCATGACCGATTTCATCACGTGCTGCG